>CAIXZC010000272.1 GCA_903923815.1 uncultured Myxococcales bacterium | reverse complement strand
CGCCACCATGAAGCTGGACGACGTCAAGGCCATCGCCCGGGAGGTACCGGGCATCGCGGCCATCAGCCCCCTGCTGCGCATCATGGATGCCCTGGTGCGGGTGGGCAGCACCAACCGGCAGGTCATGACCTACGGCGTGGGCGAGGATTTCCCCGCCGCCTTCCAGGACACCGTCGTGGATGGCCGCTTCTTCTCCCGGGACGAGCTGAACCGCATGTCCCGCGTGTGCCTGCTGGGGCCCCGGGTCAAGCAGGAGTTGTTTGGCGACGCCAACCCCTTGGGCAAGCGCGTGACCATCAACCGGGTCACCTTCAACGTCATCGGGCTGCTTGGCGAGCGCGGGGTCTCGCCCCGGGGCGACGACCTGGACGACCGGGTGGTCATCCCCATCTCCACGGCCATGAAGCGCGTCTTTCGCCAGGACTACATCCAGGTCATGGTCATCCAGTCCGAGTCCGAGACCCTGCTGCCCACCCAGGTCGGCCAGATCACCGAGGTCCTGCGCCGGCGCCACCACATCGTGCCCCCCGAGGACGACGACTTCATGATCATGACGGCCACCCAGGCCATGAGCTTCCACCTGCAGGCCATGGGCTCCATCACACTGCTGCTGGGGGCCCTGACCATCCTCAGCCTCATCGTCGGCGGGGTGGTGCTGATGAACATCATGCTGGTGTCCGTCTCCGAGCGGACCTCCGAGATAGGTCTGCGCCGGGCCCTGGGGGCCTCCCAACGGGACGTCTACACGCAGTTCCTGGCGGAGGCGGTGATCATCACCGTCCTGGGGTTGGCGGGGGGGACCCTGCTGGGGCTGGCGACCTTCGCGGTCATCGGGGCGCTGGTGCCTGACCTGCCGCTGACGTTCTCGCCGGGAGGCTTTGCGGTGGCGGCCCTGTCCTCGGCCCTGGTGGGCGTCATCTTCGGCAGCTTCCCGTCGCGGCGGGCGGCGGGCCTCATGCCCGTGGAGGCCCTGCGATGAAGCACTCCCAGAACATCGGGCTTTCGGTGCGGCTGCTGACCGCCCACCCACTGCGCACCACCCTGAGCATTCTGGCCGTGGTCCTTGGCGTGGGCATTCTGCTGGTGATGGTGTCCATCGGCGACGGCATGCGCGCCAGCATCCGGGACCTGTTCCGCAGCATGGGCACCAATCTGGTCATGATCAAGGCGGGCAAGCTGGAGCACTTCGGCGGCCACCCCCATCAGGAATCCATCTCCACATCGCTGGTCCTCAAGGACGTGGAGGCCCTGCGCAAGGGTTGCCCCGACATGGTTCGGGGGGCCGGGGGGGTGATGCGGAACCTGAAGGCCCGCTACGGGGCCATGGTGACGCAGACCTTCGTGGAAGGCATGGAGGACGAGGGCTTCGCCATCCGCAACCTCGAGGTCGCCCGGGGCCGCAGCTTCGATGCCCAGGAGGACGCGGCCCGCCGGCCCGTGGCCATCCTGGGGCCCACGGTGGTGAAGAACCTCTTCGGGGAACAGGACCCCCTGGGCCAGCACATCATCCTGGGGACCCTGCCCTTTCGGGTGGTGGGAGTGACCAAGGCCATGGGCACGGATATGGGGGGCCGGGATCAGGACGACATCATCTTCGTGCCCCTGCAGACAGGCATGCGCCGGCTGTTCAAGATGACCTGGATTGAGACCATCTTCCTGGAGGCCTCCGGGGAGGACCGGCTGTACGCCCTGGAAGAGCAGGCCAACGCGGTGCTGCGCAAGCGCCATCACATCGGCCCCAAGCAGGACGACGACTTCACGGTGATGAACCAGTCGGCGCTGCTGGCGGGCGCCCTGGAGGCCTCCACCACCATGACCAATCTGGTGCTGGCGGTGGCGGGCATCTCCATGCTGGTGGCGGGCATCGGAATTCTGGCGGTGATGCTGATGGCGGTGCGGGAGCGGCGCTGGGAGATCGGCCTGCGGCGGGCCATCGGGGCGCGTCGCGGGGACATCCTGCTGCAGTTCCTGTCGGAGGCGGCCATGCTGTCCCTTGGCGGGGGGCTGCTGGGGGTGGCGGTGGGCAGCCTGTGCATCTGGGCCTGCAACTCCTGGGATCTGGTGCGCGCGGACTACTCCGTGCCCGCGGCCCTTGGGGCCTGCGCGCTGTCGGTGGTCACTGGGGTGATCTTCGGAATCTACCCGGCCCGCAAGGCCGCGGCCATGGAGCCCGTCGAGGCAATCAATCAGCGCTGATCAGTTGATCACTTCAGGTCGTTGAAGGCCAGACAGAAGGTGTTCACGGCCTGGGCACCAAAGGTGAACTCGGTGGTGGAGTTGCCCTGCTCGACGAGGGCCTTGTCCAGGACCGGCCCCAGGTACAGAGCGAAGCGGTTGGAGACGATGTAGCCCAGGTTATTGGTCAGGGCCTTGAGCTGGTCGTGGGCGAAGGCGGTGAAGCCCGTGGGGCAGGTGCCCGTGCCGGGGGTGCGGATCTGGAAGTTGGGGGCCCCCTTGACGGCCATGTACTTCCAACAGATGGCGGTGGTGACGGTGCTGTTCGCCTTCACGTAAAGCGAGGAGGCGCCGCCCTGGTAGCTTTGGAACAGGCCACCCATGACAGAGGCCGAGTCGGTGGCCTGCAGGTGCCAGTAGGCGTCCGAGCCGTCCAGAGCGGTGATGGCCGAGGAGTTCCAGCCCGTGGGGCAGTTGGCGGCGTTGCGCAGGCCCAGGAAGACCGGGTACACGCCCTGGGGTGCGAAGGAGTCACTGTCCACGCCCATGATGCGCACGCAGATGTTGTCCACCTCGCTGCCCACGCCGCCCTGCCAGGTGCGAGCCACGTAGCCGCCCTGGGAGTAGTTGGAGGCGGCCGCATAGGCCCAGTTGGTGGCGTTGCCGATGAAGAGGCCGTAGCGGGTGGCCATGAGGGAGCCGTTGCCGGAGATCTGGGACACGGGCAGGTGGAAGAAGCCCTCTTTGCAGGAGGCCGCGCTGCCGCCCTTGAACATCTCGATGGCGGCGAAGGGACGCCCGCTGCCGCTCTCGTAGGTGCGGGAGCACAGGTAGGCCACCGACCCGGAGACCGTGGCCTGCATGGTGCGGGTGCTGGTGGCGGAGTCCACGCCGCCCATGAAGAGGCCATTGGAGGAGATGTCCACAGTGACCGAGCCATTGGGTCCCGCCAACTTGCTGACCTGATCGGCGGTGAAGCCGGTGGGGCAGTAGCTGGGGTCCTGGACGCCCAGAACCACGGTGTAGATGGAGCGCATATTGGCCAGCCCAGGGGAGTTGGCCACGGCGGCGGTGGCCGTCTGGTCCACGTAGGTCTTGGTGGCCGCGTCGGTGGTGTCGGTGGGGTTGGACAGGAAGGCGATCTTCTTGCCGCCCATGTCCAGGTTGGCACCCAGCTTGGCGCCGCCCGTGAAGGTGGCCAGGCCCGTGAAGCTGCTGGTGTCCTGGAAGGCAGCCTGGCCCACGGTGGTCACCTTGCCGTCGAAGCGGGCCTCGCCGTCAACTTCGACCTTGCCAGCCACGAAGAGGGCGCCGTCGCCGGTGGCCAGGGTGGGGGTGCCGGTGCTGCCCACGCGGACCTCGGCGCCACCCACTTGGAGGGCGCCCGCGGGGGTTGCAACGCCGATGCCCACAGAGGTGGCATTCTGGATGATCTTGGAGGCCACCAGAGCCAGCCCGTTCCAGTAGGCCAGATAGCCCGCCGTGTTGTCCCCGACCTGGGGATCCGTCTCCGCGGTGATGGGGTTCTCGGAGGCGCAGTTGATCATGGTGCCATCGGAGGTGCACCACTTGTCCTTGTAGACGGTGCCGACCTGGGGATCGGACTCCTTGGTGAGGCCATCGTCCACGCCATCCGCGAAGCCCGCCGGGACGTTGATCAGCTTGGACCAGCCCACGGACTGCACGTTGGTGTCGGACACGGCGCCGGCCTGCAGCATGCCGGGGGGGATGGCCTCAAAGGTGCCGTTCATGACGAAGTTGGCGGACATGTAATCGCGGTCCAGGGTCACCACCCCGTCCGTCACGTCAAGGCCATCGCCGGCCTGCAACTCGGGGCTGCAGACCCACTGGTCGTTGGTGGCGTTGCGGCGCAGGTGCCAACCCGCCTCGCAGTCATCGGCGCGCAGGTCGATGGTGGCGTCCGTGATGGAGACACCCGTGCCCCCTTGATAGATGGAGAAGGAGTCGGTGCAGGTCCACTTGGCACCATCGTACTTGGGCATCTGGTTCTCCAGGCAGGTCAGCACGCCCAGAGCATCGTTATCGCCGTCCAACAGGCCCTCGGGGATGAGGTCCAGGGACTGGAAGGTACCTTCGGTGGCCACGGGGGCCAGTTCGTCGTGGTTGGCGTAGCCCAGGGCGCCGTTGATGGTGTCCACCTCGTCGGAGCTCAGCACGCGGTCATCGCCGCAGCGCCAGGCGTTGCCGGCGTAGTGCAGCAACTGGCCGTCGGGGCAGACCGTGGCCTCCAGGGTGTCCTTGCTGCAGATCCAGGTCTTGCTTTGGGTGCTGGTGCGTAGGAACTGGCCCGCGGCGCAGGTGTTGGGGTCCATGTGCTGGCGGCCCACGGTGCCCAGGGCCAGGTCTCCCGACCCCACGCAGCCGGTGCACTCCAGGTCCCCCGCGGGGCCCGTCAGGCTCTTGGCGGTGACGGCGCTGGAGGCCTGCATGGCGTAGGCCACGGAGGACAGGGGCGAGCGGGGCAGTTCGCCCTCACCGTTCACCGACACGCCCAGCCAAAGGGAGCCGGGCTCGGCAAAACTGTCCGCCTGGGGCAGGGCCGTGATGGAGCCCATCAACAGGTCGAAGCGGCCCCCGCTGAGGGCCACGCCGTTGTGGGTCTCGGACCAGAGGGCCTGGGTGGCCGCCTGGCTGGTGTACAGCTTCAGGACGATCCGCACTGGCCCGATAAGGGGCTCGCCGGCCAGATTGCTCAGGCGTCCTGTGACGAAGATCTGCGGCGCACCGGCCCCGTAGGCAGCACCTGCAGCACACAGCAGCACCGCCAGGGAGATCAAGTTGGCCAGGATCCTGTTTCGCATGGTCTTCCTCGCTGTCAGGGCTGGACGCCCAGTTCAAGCACGATGCCCTTGCCGTCGGTGATTCGGGACACAGACTGCAGGCCACCTATGATGATGTCCGCTTTGATGCCGAAGGAGTTGCCCTTCACCACGCCGAGGGCCGTCTGCAACTGCACGGCCACGGGGCCACAGCCCTCGTCGATGACCTTGTTGCAGTTGTTGTCGGTGCCGTCACACTCCTCCGCGGCGAAGGAGGAGACCAGATAGTCAAAGGGGGCACAGTCGCTTTCGTCCGGGTCCCCGTCATCGTCGTCGTCCGAGTCCACACAGTCGGCCTTGTTGTCGTAGTCGAAGTCCGGGAAGATCTCGTCCACCACGGTGTCGCAGTCATTGTCCAGGCCGTCGCACTTCTCGGTGGCCTTGGGGTTGCCAGTCTTGTCGTAGGGCAGGCAGTCCAGCTCGTTGGCGGTGTTGTCGCCGTCAATGTCCGGGTCGCAGGCGTCGCCCAGGGCATCGCCGTCCTGGTTCTGCTGCTTCTTGTTGGCCAGCAGGGGGCAGTTGTCCAGGGCATCGGGCACATCGTCGTCGTCATCATCGGTGTCCAGGCAGTCCAGGGTGCCATCCTTGTCCGAGTCGGGCAGTTCCTCGTCGGTGAAGCCATCGCAGTCGTTGTCCAGGTTGTCGCACAGCTCCGCAACGGGCTGGAGCGCATCGCAGGCCCCGTAGCCCCCCGCGCCCTTGCAGCGTTTGAAGCCCTGGCAGGTGCCCAGTTCGTTGTTGAATTCGCAGGGGATGTCCACCATGCCGTCGTCGGTGGTGCCGTCGCAGTCATTGTCCTTGCCGTCGCAGGTCTCCGCCGCAGGGATCTTGGCATTGCAGCTTGACCAGCCGTCCGCGCCATTGCAGGTCTGGGTGCCGCCGCAGGTGCCGAACTGGTTCTTGACCTCGCAGGGGCGATCCGTGCCGTCCACGCCAGGCAGACACACGCAACTGTTGGTGGTGGGGACGCACTGGAAGCTGCCCGGGCCGCTGCCGCCCAGGACGGCCTCCACGCAGGCGGTCCCGCTGGGGCACACCTCGGGCTGGTTCCAGCAGTCGATGCCGCAATACTTGCCGGTGCTTCCGACGTTGATGCACTTGCTGCCGAAGAAGATGCAGTCGTTGTCCGAGTAGCAGGGCAGGCAGAGGCTTTGGGCCGGCGGGGTGCAGACGCGGAAGTCCTCCTCGGAGGTCTCCGTGCACACCCAATCGCCGGGGCAATCCTTGGTCAGGCTGCAGGAGAGGCTGCACACCTTGGTGCCCACTTCGTCCGGTACGCACACCTTGCCAGCGCAGTCGGTGGGTTCGTCGCAGGGTTTGCGCCAGTGGGCCAGGGGGTCGTCGGTGATCTCGGGCCAATCGCCTTCGATGTCACTGATCTCAAAGGTGTCAACGGGGGCGAGGCCGTCCTCCGGGCCCGGGTCCGCCGTGCCGCAGCCCAGGGCCCAGCCAACCAGGAGAAACACCAACAGCAGCTTGCTGGCCCTCGTGTACATGCGCGCACCTATTAGTGTCGAAGCCGGGGCTTCGGAGGGCCCTAGACTAAGAAAGCCCTTGGGTACTGTCAAGGTGAACGGCGTCCGTGCTATGCTGCGCCCTCTGCAAGAGGAGGGCCCAGGATGCCAATGTTCGAACTCGAGGCTGTCGCCACCGATGGTCGCCCCCTGGGGGTGAAGCTTGAACTTCCCGTGGGCCAGCCTCGGGCGGTGGTGCTGCTGGTGCACGGCATGCAGGAGCACTCGGGCCGCTATGGCGAGCTTGGGCTGCATCTGGCTGCGCGGCAGTTGGTGCTGGCGACTTTTGACTTGAGGG
>CAIXZC010000271.1 GCA_903923815.1 uncultured Myxococcales bacterium | reverse complement strand
TTCCCCCGGGTCGGGGGAAGGGGAAGAGGTAGTGGATGTTGGGTGGCGCTTCGCCCCACCCGGTGGTTGAAACGGCAGTTGGGCTGTGGCAGTCTAACGCCTGCGTTTCACCTTTGGCAGAAGACGGAGTGCACCATGCCGAACCTTTCCACCAGTTACATGGGCTTGAAACTGGCCAACCCCTTCATCGCCGGGGCCTCGGGCTACGGGCGGAACCTGGATGGGGTGTTGATGCTTCGGGACGCGGGCGCCTCTGCGGTGGTGCTCAAGTCTTTGTTTGAAGAGCAGGTGCGCCTGGACATGGCGGACAGCGCCCGGGCCATGGAAGGGGCGGCCCACCCCGAGGCCTACGAGTACCTTCAGGCCGACTACGCCGCCCAGTTCGGGCCCCGCGCCTACCTGCGATTGGTGGAACAGGCCGCCACCAAGGCCAACGTCCCCATCATCGCCAGCATCAACTGCGTCAGCCCCGGTAGCTGGACCACCTTCGCCCGTCAGATCCAGGAAGCCGGCGCCTCCGCCCTGGAGATGAACATCTACCACCTGCCCGTGAACACCGGGCGCAGCTCCGCCGACCTGGAGGCCGCCTACGTGGCCCCCGTCAAGCAGGTCACCTCGGAGCTCAAGATCCCCGTGGCAGTGAAGCTCATCCCCGCCTTCACCAACATCGGCGCCCTGGCCATCAAGGTGTCCGACGCGGGCGCCTCGGGGTTGGTCCTCTTCAACCGCTTCTTCCATCCCGACATCGACATCTCCGGCACCCCGTCCTACGGCGGCTCGCCGGCCTACTCGGCCCCCAGCGACTTTAGGCCCACCCTGCGCTGGACCGCCCTGCTGTCCGGCCGCACCCCCTGCGACATCTGCGCCTCCGGGGGTATCCACGCCGCCGACTCCGCCATCAAGATGCTGCTGGCCGGCGCCAACGCCGTGCAGGTGGTCTCCGCCATCTACATCCACGGCACGGGCCGCCTGCGCAAGCTGATTGACGGTCTGGACGGCTGGATGCGCGAGCAGGGCCACGCCAACCTGGAGGACTTCCGGGGCAGCCTCTCCTGGGCCCGCGCCGAGAACCCCGACCTGCTGCTGCGCGCTCAGTACATCAAGGCTTTTGTGGGGGTTGAATAGCCAGCCCGCTGCGGACGCTCACCGGATACCAGAATCCATCTTCATCCCAACTGAAGCCCTGGGGGAACCGGGGCGGCTTGCTTCCCGCTGTCCCTGCGCGCGCCGGCGCTGCGGGCCCCGGCAGGGACTCGGGGTGGATTGAAAAGGTGTAGAGGTCCGCGGGCTTCACGCCGCGCCGCAGCAGAATGAAGGAGCGGGCCAGGGCCAGACTGATGTGACGGCGCAGCTTGGCGGGACTGACCGCCCCCGACACCAGGAAGCCATTGATGTAAGTCGACGGCGTCCCGGACAGCTTGCAGCGTCCACCCAGGGCAATGTCCTCATCCACCCTCGCGGCCAGCCGCGGCGCCTTGATGTCCTCCTTGAAGCGCGACACCGCCAGCCCCAGGTCGGAGGCCAGTGACTCGAACAGCGCGGGCCCCAGGGTGCGCTGGTTGGCGAACAGCGCCCGGTGCATCTCCCAGAACTTCCCCTGGACCCGGGCGGCCTCGGCGGCCAGGGCGGCGGGGCGGGCCTGATCATGGAAAGACAGGGGGTAGTGCTTGAACACCAGCCGCACCAGATCGCCGTACTCCTCGCGAACCTTCAGCAGGTTCTCCTCGTGGTCCGCGCAGTAGGGGCACTGGAAGTCCGAGAACACCACCATGGTCACGGGCGCGTCGGCGGGCCCCAGCGCGGGGTAGGTCGCCCCCAGTTCCACCGGGTACACCACCTGATCGTCCTGGTCGGCGCTGATGTCCATGGGGTCGCTGATGGTGCCCAGGTCAGTCACCTCCGCGGGGCTAAGCACCTTGCCCAGCTCCTTCTCCATGGACTGCTGAAGAGACGCGGCGTCCCAGGCCAGGGGCTGGGTCAGGAGGCCAAGAACTGCAAAGGTCACGATGGTCATCGAAAGCTCCTTGGGGTCACTTCAGGAAGTGAATACCACATTGGTAGAACGTTGACGAAACCTGGCCGTCCTGGGCCCCCGGCGACACCCGCAGCAGGTGGAGCCCGGGGTCCGTCACCTCCACCGAAGGGCCGGAGGCCCAGGCGTAGTCGGCCCACAGCAGGTCCTTGTTGGTCTCCTCGGCTTGACTACGCAGCACCGCGCCCACGGGGTCCAGGATGGCGAACTCGGTGGCCCGCAACCCCGAGCCCACGCGCGACGCCAGGCACCCGACCTCCAGCCGCCCCGGCCCCTCCAACTGGAAGGAGAACAGATCCAGATCGCCCCCGGGGCTCAGGTTCGCCGTGATGAACCAGGAGTCCCCATTGGGCAGCAGTGGTTCGGCTGTGGTGGCCACCCCGTTGGTGTCGTTGGCTGCCTCCGCTTGATTCCACCAGGCATGCAGATCGGCCTTCATGGCGATGAAGTCGTTTGGCCCCTCGACGCCCTCCTCCTGGCGCAGCACCCAGACGTCCAGGTCCTCCCCGAAGGGCAGCCCGGCCTCTTCGCCCAGGGGCAGCCACAGGGCATCCATGCCCGCCAGCGGGTTGACTCGGGCCAGCACCGTCCCGTCAGTGGTGCGCAGCTCCACCCGGTCGGTCCGCAGCGTGGAGCCGTACCCAGAATGGGCGTTGGCCCCCGGCGCCCCCGGGCCTCCAGGCATGAGACTCAGCTCCAGGAAGACCGAACCAGATGTTGGCCGCAGCCGAAAGGTCAGGCCCTTTTCCAGCGTGGACAGGTGGCCCAGCAGGATGGAGCGCCACCCAAAGGGTCGGGTCTCAAAGGCCTTGGGCGACGGCGGCGCAGGCTGCGCGTCGGCCTGCCCGAAGGTCACCCCCGGTGTGCCCGGCCCCAGGTCCTGCACCTCCAACTGGTAGATGTAGTCCATCCCGCCGTTGGCCCCCAGGTCCTTCCAAGTGGTGAAGTCTTCGACCTTCAAACAGTAGATGCCCGGCTCCGGGGCGTGGAACAGCAGCTCGCTGTCGGCACCCAGTTCGGGGAGGCTGTCGTCCGAGGTGGCCAGCAGGGTCAGCCCCGCCTGGTCATACAGGGACACCACCGTGTCCAGCATCCCCGCCAGCCCGTCCGGGTTGGCCTTGGTGCGGATGATAAGGTAGGCGGGGTGGTCCAGTTGCAGCAGAAAATAGTCGCGGTCCCCGGGGGGATCGATGATGCCGAAGATCCCCTGGTCTCCCGGAATGATGGGGTCCCCCGCGGTGCAGGAGATGCCCCCCTGGTAGCCATCCTGGTCGCCCTCCTGCAAGTCCCCAAGCTCGGCCTGCACCTCGGCGTCCACCAGCTCCGGCGAGCCCAACTCCTGGGCGCCATTGTCATCCACGGCGTCGCTGGTCTCCGCCGGCGCGTCCTGCAGCCCCACGTCGCCCCCCACCCAGGTCCTGGAGTGGTCCGCGCAGGCACCCGCCGACAGCAACGCCAGCAGCAGCAGGAGCACCTTGACTGGAAGACGGGTACGCATGAAGCCCCAATGAAAATTGACCGCGCGATGATACAAGAGCCCCGCCTACTTGAACAGCAGCTCCTGGATACCCCCCAGCGAGCGGCCCCGCCGGCAGGTGTCCTTGAAGGCCTTGAAGTAGGGCTTGGGTTTGCCCACGCGGCTCATCAAGCCCCAGTCCTTCTCGGCCACACCGAAGTAGCCCTCATGGTTCGGGTCATCACACAGGGAGAAGGCCAGCACCCCGAACAGCCCCACCGACCGGAACAGGGGCAGGCGCTGCGCCAGGTTGCTCCACACCAGAGAGGCCACCTGATCCCAGTCCACCTTGTCGTCCACCGAGTGGCTGGAGATGCCCAGGTAGGCCAGCAGCACGGGCTTCTGGTACACGACGCTCAGGTAGGTGGTGTAGAGGAAGGCATAGGATGTGATGTCCTCATAGTCCTCATTCAGCCAGTTGGATCGGGTCGCGCCGGACAGCTCCTGAAAGGCCAGGAAGTCCAGGTGGGGCGCGGTGTCCCCCAGGATGTCCCAAAGGTCGTAGGAGCGGTAGTCGCCGGGGCACAGCCCCACGGAGGCCTCGGGCAGGTACAGGCGCGTCTCCCAGGCCGTGCGGATCATCAACTCGGCGAAGGGCTTCCATTCCTTGACGTGGTGGCCGCCGTCCGGGGGCATGTTGTTGAACTCCGGCTCCAGCACCACCAGGGCCCGGTAGTTGCCCTGCAGATCGGCCAGCACCCGGTGCAGCCACGCCACGTATTCCTCGTAGTGGTCGGAGACGTGCTCCTGGGAGATCTCGTCCCCGAAGTAGTAGAAGATGAACACCGGTGTGACGCCGTCGGCGGCCATCTGCTCCACATCGGCCACGTCGATCCAGTCAGGCTGGTAGTCCTTGGTGACCCACATGGCGTGGGCGTTCACGGGGGCGCCGTTGGCCCGAGCGGTCTTGTACCAGACCTGATACTCGTTGTCAGAAAGCGGTGCGCCGAAGCGGTCCCCCGCCCCCACCAGGAAATTGTCCGGCAGCCGAGGGTTCTCCAGCATGGTCGGGCGGGGGGCCTCCCAGGAGGAGTCGGCGTTTATCTTGGCAATGGTCAGCAGGCCCGGCGCAGCACCGCCGTCACTGGCGGGGGGGGCTGGGGGGGGCGCCTCGTCGCCCGACGACGGCTCTCCGGTCTGGGCCTCGTCCGCGGCCTGGGCCTGCGCGGCCTCCTGGGCTGGGGGCAGGGCCACAGCCAACTGGTCCAGCAGGGCATCCGTCAGGGCGCGCCGGGGGGCCAGCAGCCACAGCAGGCTGGCGGGGCTTTGGGGTGCGGTCTGGACGGAGGCCAGCAGCTTGCCGTTGAGCAGGGAAAGCACCTGCAAGGTCCCCCCCGGCCCCCCCCGCAACCAGTCCGTCGGTGCGACGGGAGTGGCGGGGCTGATCTGCAGCAGGGCGGTGTTGCCGGACAGGGCAGCAACCGCGGCGGGGCTCAGGTAGCTGGGGTCCGCGGGGGCCCCCAGGCTGGCGGGCAGCAGGACGGTCTCTGTGTCGGGGCAGCGGGCCTCAAGGCGGGCCTGAAGCTCCAAGGCGAGGCTGGGATTGGAGGAGTGGATGGCCAGGGGGCCGTCGGGCAGCGCGGGACAGCCGGCGAGGGCCGGAAGCCCTTGTAGCAGCAGAGCCAGCACCGGTGTTGCCAGTTGCAGCCAGCCCAAACGCATGGATTATTCCCTGGTCTGTTGCATCCAACCGTTGCAGGAGGGGCAGTGGACCTTGCCATTGCCGTGGGAGCGCTTCTTCTCGACGCGGACGCCGCAGCGCTTGCAGGCAAGCATGGGGCGACGGGCGTTACCGGCGGCCTGCGCAACCTGGGGGCGGCGCACGGTGGAGCCCCAGGTCTCGGGGGGGGTGCCGAAGGTCCAGTAGGGGTCATCCTCGGGGAGGACGCCGGAGGCGGCCCGGTTGGGCTTGGCCTGATAGGACTTCAGGTTGCCGATGTTGTCCAGGTCTTCATCCAGGGGGAGCACGGGAGCGCGCAGGGCCACCGGCTGTTCAACAGTCTTCTCTTCCGCCATGTCCAAGACTCCAAATGGGTTTGCCGTATCCTAAAAAGGGACCCGATGAATGGCTCATCAGGCAGGTGACTGAACGTCATAAACCGAACCCCGGGGCAGGAGGTCCAGGAATTCACTGGGCGCATAGTACACGACTTTAAGACAAAGTCCATGCGCAGGTGCTGTCACCCCCGCCAGCGTACGGTCCTTGGTGGCGATGACCTGGGCCAGCCACTCCGGCGGGTGGCTGCCGCGGCCCACCTCCACCAGGGAGCCCACCATCACCCGGGCCATGTTGCGCAGGAAGGCGTTGGCCTCGATCTCGATGGTCACCAGATCCCCTTCCTTGGTGATGTCCACTGCGCGGATGTTGCGGATGGTGCTTTTGGAGTCGCAGTGGGCAGAACGGAAGGCGGACATGTCCTGCTCGCCCAGGAAGTGCAGGGCCGCGCGGCGCATGGCGTCCAGGTCCAGGGGCATGGGCAGGTGCCAGGAGGTCTCGGCGTGCAGGGGGCGGCGCCCCGGGCTGTTGTGGATGCGATACAGGTAGCGCTTGCCACGGGAAGAGCGGCGGGCGTCGAAGTCGGGGCCCACCTCAAGCACCTGACGCACGGCCACGTCCGGGGGCAGCATGGAGTTGAGGCCCAGGAAGTAGGCCATCAGGGGCAGGTTGCGTTCGGTGTGCAGCCCGGCAGGGTGGGCCAGGGCGTGGACCCCGGCGTCCGTGCGGGAGGAGGTGCGCAGGATGCAGGGGTGGCCCTCCAGGCGGGCAAGGGCGTCCTCAACCTCGCCTTGGACGGTGCGCTGGCCGTCTTGACGTTGCCACCCGTGGAAGTTGGTCCCACGGTACTCCAGGATGAGAAGAAGGTGCCTGCTCACAGTTCGAAAGACAGTCCAAACATGAGGTTGGTGTCAGAGAGATCAAAGCTGTCCTTGCTGCCGAAGTCGTTCAACTGGGTGGTCTGGACTTCGATGAAGGCATAGCTGTTGTTCACGCCCATCTCGTTGTCAAAGGTGACCGAGGTGTGGGGCTCGAAGATGTCCAGCAGCAGGTGCAGGCCCAGGGAGCCCATGTAGCCGGCGGTGCCGCCACTGGCGGTGCGCATCTTGTCCGTGTTGGGGTCGGTCCAGGTGGCGGTGTCACCGTTGCCGTCGCTGACCCACCAGAAGGAGTACACGAGGCCGCCCTTGAGCACCGGAACCAGGGGGATCTGGTAGCGCTTGGCCAGGACGTCGAAGCGGTACACCAGACCGGCGCCGAGGGGCAGCATGGTGAAGCGGGTGGTGTCCGCGCTCTTGGTGTCGTCAGCCATCAGGCCCTTGCCGGAGACGCGGCCATAGGACATGACCCCGAAGGCGCCCAGGCTGCCGAAGCCCTTCCAGAACTGGAAGTCGCCCTCGAGGCCGAAGAGGAACATGCTCTTGTCACCGAAGATCTTCTTGTAGGGGTTGGTGCCCGTCAGGCCCTTCTCGGAGAAGGAGGGCTGATAGAAGCCCATGCGGACCTCCAGGGCGCCGTTGAGCGGGCTCTCAGCCTGGGCCGGCACCGCGTACAGCAGGGCAGCAAGGGCGAAGAACAGGCAGGTTGAACGAATCATCGGGCGGACCTCCTGGCGTGGGCACGGCGGCGGTACAGGGGAAGGGCGAGGGGGGCAAGCAGCAACAGCAGCACGGGCAGCAGGCCCACCTGGGTCATGGCCCAGGCCACGCCGGCGACGGGCCACAGCAGCAGCCGGACGCCCGCCTTGACCCACTCTTTGTCGGCCATCCAGGCGGCGGCCCGGGCGCCGTGGGCGTAGTAGAAGGCAACCAGAGCCTGGCCCGCGGAGGAGCTGACCAGCACCTGATCGCGGAAGTTGCGCAGGACCACCACGGTGGGGGCCGAGTAGGACCCGAAGGCGGCGGTGGCGATGAAGCAGTAGCCACCATCTTCGTTGCCGCCGGCCTCCTTGTAGGTCTCCCAGAAGTCGCTGACAGACACGGGGACGGCGCTGACGCGGTCGGAAAGGTCGCTGATGTTGGCGAAGTCATCCTTGGCGACCACGGCCACATAGTAGGTGGCATTCAGGGTCAGC
>CAIXZC010000270.1 GCA_903923815.1 uncultured Myxococcales bacterium | reverse complement strand
TGTGCCCAGCGGCGGTCCGCTTGCACAAACGGCCCCGGCCCCGGCCCTACTTCAGCCCCGTGGCCTTGGACCAGTCAACCTGGCCCAGGTTCTCGGGGTAAAGCTTCAGTTCATGGCGCTTCACCAGCATGGCGAAGGCGTCCATGACTTCCTTCTGGCGGAGTAGGGGCAGGAAGGACTGGGTCAGCTCTTCTTTGACGCCGGGGTCTCCGAACTTGCGGTGGGTGGCGGGCAGGTACTGGGTCAGCAGCAGGATGTG
This sequence comes from uncultured Myxococcales bacterium, assembly GCA_903923815.1. Classification (GTDB taxonomy): domain Bacteria; phylum Myxococcota_A; class UBA9042; order CAIXZC01; family CAIXZC01; genus CAIXZC01. Next base: position 1,846 of record CAIXZC010000270.1, on the reverse strand, counting down.
CAGGCCGTTTCTGGAGTGCACCACGTTGGAGAACTCGCCCACCTTGGTGGCCTTGGCGCCCAGGGCGACGTTCTCGTTGACGCGGTCGTAGCGGCCCTGCTGGTCGGGGCCCTTGTTGAAGTTGTATTGGAAGGCGTAGTCCGCCACCCCCACGTCCCCGCCGTACTTGGCCCGGTACTCATCCAGCTTGGCGTCCAATTCCTGGCGGGTCTTCACGCCCGTCTGGGCCAGGAACTCCTGAAGGTTGCCCATCATGGGCAGGTTCTGGTCCTGGCACCGGGCCACCTCCTTGGCATCGCAGCCGTCGGGGTGCCCCATGCAACAGATGTGCTGCACGTCCAGCACGAAGAAGGTCTCCTCGTGGTCAAAGCGGGCGCGCACGCTGTCATAGATGTCCTGCCAGACGTTGTCCGGCACGGATTCGGGCGAGAAGCCCTCCTGAAAATTCTGAAAGGCCCACTCCCGGGCCAGGGCGCGCCGCCATTCCAGCAGCACCGGGAAGCGGCCGCTGTGGTTCTCCTGCAGCCCCAACTCAACCACGGCGGCGGCGTCAATCAGGCTTTGAAGGCTCTCCCGGGGTGTGGCCCCGGGCTTCACCGGATGCACCGCCTCCAGGTCCTTGGCGCTGATCTTCCACTGCCCCACCTGGGCAAGCACGGGGCTGTCATCGCCCCGGAACAGGACCCGTGGGTCCGAGGGCAACTGCACCAGCACCGGGTCCTCCGACGCGCAGGCGCCAAGGCCCAGCACCATCACCAACAAAAGTCCAAGCTTGGCGATGTTCACGGCTCAACCTCCGCCGATGGGCATGGAGATCAGGACCACGGCGCCCTCCGGCGGCTTCGCGTCCAGGTCCGGCACGGACACGCCGTTCACCGCCGCCGTCAGGAAGCGCAGGTGCTCCGGCGCATACCCCAGGTTCAGGAGGACCTGCTCGATGGTGCTGCCCTGAGGCCCCTCCCAGGCCAGCAGGTTTTTCCCCTCGGGCCTGAACAGCGACCCCACGATCTTGACTGTCAGCTTCATGGCTACTCCTGCACAGCGCCGCACAGCGGGCAGGCCGGTCGCCTGCCGATGCGGATGGTGTCAAAGGTCATGGCCCGCAGGTCCGCCATCAGCAGCCCACCGGCCAGTGGTGAGGGCAGCCCCAGCAGGGCCTTGATGGCCTCCGTCGCCTGCAAGGCCGCCATGGTCCCCGCCACGGCGCCCAGGATGGGCACGGGTGTGGTCTGCAGTGGGTGTTCCCCCAGCAGACAGACCAAACAGGGCGTGGCGCCGGCCACCTGATAGGAAAGGCGCCCCTCAAAGCCCCGGCAGGCCGCATGCACCAGCCCCACGCCTTCCCGCCAGGCGGCCTTGGCCAGCGCCAGCCGTGAAGGGAAGTTGTCCAGGCAGTCCAGCACCAGATCGAAGTCCTTCACGATGGAGGCGGCATTCTGTTCCATCAGGTGCAGGTCCACGGACCGCACCTCGTGCTGCATTCCAATCTCGAGAATCTTGCCCAGGGCCACTTCGGCCTTGCGTTTGCCTACGCTGCACGGCGTGAACAGCAGTTGGCGGTTCAGGTTCCCCGGCTCCACCACGTCCGAGTCCAGCATGGTGATGCGCCCCACGCCGGCCCGCGCCAGGTACATGGCCGCGGCCCCCCCCAGCCCCCCCAGGCCCACCACCAGGACCTTGGCGGCCTCCAGGCGTTTTTGCCCTTCGGACCCAACGTCTTCCATTATGAGTTGGCGAATCAGGAACTTGGAGTTGTCCAGGCTCTTGGGGTCGTCGGTCACGGCAGGCCTCCAGGAAAAACCTTTGCGGGCAGAAATATGGTGCGTTGCGAAGTCAGATGCAAGCG
>CAIXZC010000269.1 GCA_903923815.1 uncultured Myxococcales bacterium | reverse complement strand
GAGGCTCCGTCGGGGCCGGGCATGTCGGGGCCGGCGTCGTGATCAGCGTCAGGGCTGGTGGGGACATCGGGGGACTGGGTGTCGGGCAGGCCGTCGGGCCCCAGATCGGGGCCGCTGCCATCCGTGGGGCCCAGCTCGGAATTGCCCGCGCCGTCAGCATCCTGGCCGCTATCCCCAAGGTGGTCCGCGCCGTCCCGCGAAAGGTCCAGCCCCTGACCATCCTGGCTCTGCACTTCGGGTACATCAATGCTTGGAGTGGTGGTGTCGCTGCCCCCACCGCAGGACCAAACAAGAAGGAACAAGACGCCCACCGACAGTGCCCTTTTCATACCCCAACCCCCGCCAAATTGACTTGGTAAGCGGCAGGAGTTTAGGCGACTGCCAAAGGGCCTGTCAAGGCCTTCAAAACCTTGATGGGAAGGGGCCTCAGGGCTCGCTGAGGATCTCGAACTCGTCGAAGTACATGCCCAGGAACTTGGTGTTGTTCATGCGGAACTCGATGGTCTGGGCGCCGGTGACGCTGCCCAGGGGGACGGACTTGCGCTTCCAGGCGGCGGCGGCGGGGCAGATGTCGCGGGTCAACTCCACCAGGGTGGTGGCGCCGACGGCCACCTGAATGCGGAAGTCCATGGTGCTCAGGTACTTGCAGTTGTACCAGAATGAGAACGTAGGCTTCTTGGCACCCGCGGGGATGGTCACGGGGACCAGGATGTTGCAGTTCTTGCCGCTGGCGCTGTACTTGATGCACTTGCTGCCCAGGGCCCCCTGGGAGCCGTCCACCAGGAAGGGATTGGGCGTGGTGCAGTTGGCGTAGGTTATGCCGTCACCAGTGTAGGCCGCACCAGAGGTGCCGGACTCGAAACCAATCGTCTTGACGCCCGTGGCGGCGTTGCACTGGGGCAGCGTGGGGGCGGCAAAGCACAGGTTCTGGAAGGTGCACTCGTCGCTGCTTTGGCAGCAGGTGGCGCAGTAGCACTTGTTGCTGGCGTCGCAGGTGAAGCCCTCGGTGCAGGTGCCGCAGGTGCCGCCGCAGCCGTCATCGCCGCAGTCCTTGCCCGTGCAGTTGGGCGTGCAGCACTGGTTGTTGAAACACACCTTGGTGCCGCCACCGCACTGGGGGGTGGAGGTGCAGCAGCCGGCGATGGCCGTGTGGCTGCAGAAGGGGTCGGTGAAGGTGCAGGCGTCCGTGGTGCAGGGGTTGGTGTCGTCGCAGTTGCTGGTGGTGCCTGGGTTGCATACGGCCCCAAGGCCGCACTTGTCGCCCACCGTGCAGGCGTTGCCATCCTCGCAGGCGGTGTTCACTTCCTTGGCCGGGAACTCGCAGCCCGTGGCGGGGTTGCAGGTGTCGTTGGTGCAGTCCTTGCTGTCCTTGCAGGTCAGGGTCGTCCCGCCGCCACAGGTGCCACCCGTGCAGGTTTCGTTCAGGGTGCAGGCGCTGTTGTCGTCGCAGGGGGTGGTGTCCGCCACGGAGGCCAGAGCGCAGGAGCCGTCCACGGGGTTGCAGGTGTTCTTCTTGCAGTCCGTGTCATTGGTGGTGGCGCAGGTCTTCACGGTGGCGGGGTCAACCTTGCAGGTGTAGGGGAAGCTGCCCTTGTCGCACACCAGCGTGCCGTTGCAGGCGTTGCCGTCTTCCTTGGCCAGACAGTCGGCGGTGGCTTCGCAGTCACACACCAGGGTCTTGGCCACGCAGGTCTTGGCGGCGTCGCAGGTGGCGGCGCTGACGCAGCTTGAGGGGTTGGTCTTGTTGGGGTAGGTGCAGGTGGTGCCCTCCTCGGCGGCGTCGTGCAGGCACTGGCCGTCCAGGGGGTTGCAGCTATCCACGGTGCAGTCGTTGTCGTCGGCGCAGTTCACGAAGGGGGTGCCCACGCAAGCGCCCTCGCTATCGCAAACGTCGTTCATGGTGCACTCGCTGGCGTCGTCGCAATCGGCGTTCACGGAAGGGATCTGGCCGCACTCGCCGGTGCCCGTGTCGCACAGGCCGGTGGTGCAATCGTTGCCGTCTTCACAGTCCTTGGGGAAACCCACGCAGCCCAGGTCCCCGCATTTGTCACCCTCGGTGCAGGGGTCCAGGTCGTCGCAATCCGCGCCCGACCCAAGGGCCGTGTTGACGCACAGGCCGTCCGCTTCGTTGCAGGAGTCGGCAGTGCAGGGGTTCTCGTCGTCGCAGTCCTTGGCGGTGCCACCGCCGCACAGGCCCGCGGCGCAGGTGGTGGCCAGGGTGCAGGGGTTGCTGTCGTCGCAGTTGCCGCCCTCGTTGGCGGCCGCAGGGTCACACACGCCCGTGGCGGGGTTGCAGGTGAAGGTCCCGCAGTCCGAGGCGGCGGGGCACTGGACCGCGTCCTGGTTCAAGAGGCAGGCGCCCGCTTCGCACTTGCTGGTGCCGTTGCAAAGGTCGCCGTCGTCGGCGCACTGCTCGGGGCCGCTGCACTGGGGGATGCAGGCCGAGGTCTCAGCGTCGCACATGGGGTTGCCGGGGTAGGTGTCGGCGCACAGGGCCTCGTCCAGAAGCACTGCCTCGTTGCACATCCGGAAGCCCTTGGGGGCGCTGCAAATGAGCTTGCCGGCGGCAATCTCCACCACGGGGTTCTCGCCGTCCTTGAACAGGCAGGCGCCGGCCTCGGCGGTGCACTGGCTGGTGCTGCCACCATCCACCACGGCGCAGGTGCCGGAGACGCACTGGGCGTCGTCGGTGCACAGCTCGCCTGCCACGCACACACCCTCGTCCACTTCCTTGTCGCAGTTGTTGTCCTGGCCGTCACAGACCTCGGTCTCCACCACGCAGGGGATCTCGTGGCCGTAGCCGCCGACGAACACCGAGAAGTGGCTGACCTGCACCAAGGCGCGGGCCCCGGCCAGGTCCAGAATGTGGGGCAGGGACTCCCAGGGGGCGTTGCCGTCCGCGCTGGTCCACACGGCAAAGTCCGTGGCGCCCTTCTCGGCCAACAGGGTCTTGTCCAGGGGGAACTCAATCAGCACGGGGGTGGTGAAGGTCTGCCCGGAGGGGCCGAACTCCACGTAGGGACCGGCCGCGGTGAACCACTCGCCGGGGTCGGCAGTGACCTCAGAGGCGGTGATGGTCACAGAAGCGGCCAGCGCCCCGGGGGGCACGGACAGCTTGGGCCCCACGGTGAAGTAGAACACGCCGCCGGTGCCGTCCACGTCGTGCTGGTCGGCAACGTTCAGGGTGTCCTTGCCGGTGTCCGGCCCGGTGTCGCCCACGTCGCCGCCGTCCTTGGTGTCCACGGTGTCGCCGGGCAGGGTGTCCCCCACGTCCTTCGTATCCTTCGTGTCAGCGGGGACGGTGTCCGTCGGCGCCGTGTCCAGGCTGGTGTCGCCATAGACCAGGATCTTCTTTTCGACCTTCTCGATGCAGGCTGGCAGGCCAAGCAGCAGCGCCGAAAGCAGAATCAGGTAGGCAGCTTGCAGCATGTTCTTCATGTGGTCCCCCAAAGGCCTAGAAACTACATGAGGCGCTGACGCCCCAGGTGTCATCACCCTGCCGCGTGGGCAGGGACAGTCCAAAGAACGGCAGGCTGCCGCCATCCAGAAGCAGCCAGGTGATCCCGCCACCCACCAGCAGCGCCCCGGCCCCGTACAGGCCATAGGCCGTGTAGGCCTTGGTGGTGGCGCCGTTGTAGAGGCTGTCAAAGCGGCTGTTGTAATCGGTCAGGGTGGGCGACAGCTTGTCCGCGTCGCGGGCGTCGGACAGGGCCGCCAGGTTCAGGTACGCACCCCCGGCAACGGCCAGCACGCCGGCACCCACCAGGGCCCAGGGCCACAGGTTGGGGCCGGGCTTTTCGAAGGACTGACTGACGGCGTTGCCCCCCGCCGAACTATTGGCGGGGCGGGCGGGCTTGGAGGCCAGGCGGGCGGGCGTCGCGGCGGGCTTGGCAACCTTGGCGGGCTGCTTCGCGGCAACCTTGGCGGGCTGCTTGGCGGCAACCTCGGTGGGTTGCTTCGCGGCAACCTTGGCGGGCGCGTCGGTGGGGGCTGCGGGGGCCACCACCACGGGGGTGGCGTCCGAGTCCTCGGGCTCGTCAGCTTCCTCGGGCGGGGCCGCCGGGGTGGCCTTGTCGGACGTGGCGACCAGCATGGGCGCGGGCTCCTCTTCGGGCTCAGCCACGGGTTCCGCAGCCTCCTGCACCCCCGCCTCCAGACCCGTGTCCTCAGCCTCGGAAAGCTGGCGCAGGCTTTCGGCCATCTCGGTGCGTTGGGCCCCGGGGGTCCCGGTCCAGATCTGGTTCAGGGGGCTGCCCACCATGGCCACCACGGGAATGGGCGGGGCCTCATCCTGCGGCGTGCCAGCGGCCACCGCCACGGGCTGTCCATAGACCACCGTACCGCTGGACACCTGCGCCACCGCATCGCCTCTGACCTGCACCAACGCCGCAAAATCCAGCATGGCGGCCCGGGTGGCGTCGGCCTTGCCCAGATGGGGGAAGTGGACCGAGTCCGCCACGGATGCGAACACATAGTTCTTCTTCACCTTGCCCAGGTCGCGGTACCGCGCCAGGCTCTCTTCCCGGCCCACATCCTTGTCGCCAAAGACCAGCAGCGTGGGCAGGGTGATGGCAGAAATGCGGCGCTCCAGTTCCGGGTAGGAGGTCGCCAGGTCCGTCTGGGCCAGCAAACCCCAGGGGGGGAAGAACTCGCCCACCGCCAGGGCCTGGCGCTGGGAGGAGGCCAGGGCAGCAAGCTCGGCCCGGCTGCGGTACATCAGATAGACCTGCTGGGTCATGAGGCTTCGGTCCGCCTCAAGCTGGGCCAACTGCCCCTTCCAGTAGTCCGAAAGCCGCCCATCGGTCGCGGCCTGGGCGCGGGTCAGCAGCGCCGGATCGGGCCAGGTGGCATCCACCAGCATCAGGCCTTCCACGCCGGGGGACAGCTCTGAGGCATACCACAGGACGGCGTAGGCGGCCGTGGAGTGGCCCCCCAGAAACAGGCGTTTGAGGCCCAGACTCTCGCGGACGGCGCTGATGCGCGCACCCACCAGGCCCAGGCAGGTGGCCAGGGGCTGGGTGGCGCCGGAGCGCGAGGGGTCGCAGCCGTTGAAGCCCATCACCACCACTCGGTTCTTCTTCGCCAGGGGGGCCAGGAAGGAGACCAGCCAGGTGGCCCGCTCGGGGTCCCCGGGGACCAGGAACAGCAGCTTGCGGTCCGCATCCGCATCGCCAGCCACCACCACGGTCTCCTTGCCAGTGGTCAGGGTCAGTTGCTTCAGCATGGTGGGGGGCACGGGCTTGCGCTTGCCCACAGATTCCGCCAGGGCCTGCCAGTCCTCAATGGAGAGGTCCGTATCGGAGTAGCTCATGGCCTTGAGGGCCTTGGTGGCGGCCTTGATGACATCGGGACGACGGTGGGTAAGCTGCTGGGCCACCATGGGGATATGTTCGGTGCCGCCCATCCAGGCCAGGGCCTGGAGCACGGCAAGGCGGATCTCCCAGCGGTCGTACTGCAGCATGCGAACAAATGACGGCACGGCGGAGCGCTCGCCCAGCTTGAACAACGCCTCCACGGCCCGCACCCGGACCATGATCTCGCTGTCCTCTTCGGCTGCCTTCAGCAGGTGGGGTATCAGCTCCCGGGCACCGGAGTTCACCATGGCGTCCACGGCTTCCAGCTTCAGCTGCTCGTCCCCCGTCTGAAGGGCGTTCACCAGGATGTCCCGGGCCAGCTGATCCTTGTACAACGCCGCCACCCGCAGGGCACCGATCTTGGCTTGGTTGTCCCCGCCGTTGTAGAAGCGGGCCAGGGCGGGCAGCACCTGGGGGTCCCGGTAGAAGGACAGGAAGCGCAGGGCCAGCTCGCGCAGCTTCTCATGGCGGGCGCCCAGCAGGGAGACCACCTCGGGGGCGGCCGCCGGGCCCAGCTTCATCAGGGCCTCCATGGCCGCCGGGGCGCGGGCCACGTCCCCGTGTTTCAGCAACATCAGCAGGGCCGGCACCGCGGGCTGGCCAATGGCCACCAGGGCGTCAATGGAGGCCTGCTGCTGATCTTTAATGTAGATGGCCTGGATGAGCACGGGGGGCAGCATGGCCCCAAGGCGAGGCTCCCGCGCACCGATGAAGCCCATGGTCTTCAGCAGGCCCAGCCGCAACACCAGATTGGCCGAGCTGGCCTTGACGGACTCGTTGCGATAGATGGTCAGCGCGCCGGAGAGGCAGCGGGCCGGGCAGCGGTCGGCCACCATGGCCCCCGCCAGATCCCTGACGTCGTTTGATGGGTCACCCAGCAACTGGACCAGGCGCTGTTCTTCGTTGGGCAGGGGGCGGTGATTGGTCTCAAACCAGCGCAGGGCAAACAGCCGCACCTTGGGATTGGCGCTGGCCAGGAAGCCCGCCATGGGCTGCACGGTGGCGGCGGGGTCGTTCATGCTGGCAATGGCCCGCGCGGCGTCCGCCTCCAGCAGGCGATCCTTGGAGGCCTGCACGATGATGGGCACGGCCTTGGGCCCGAAACGGCCAAGCAGGGACACCAACTCGGCCCGGTTCAGGGCGGAGAGGTCCGTCTGGATCAGCTTTCCAAGTTGGGGCAGCACGGCGTCCCCAAGGCGCAGCAGTTCCCGGGAGGAGGCCTCCTTGCGCAGAGGGTCCGCCAGGTTCAGCACCAGAGCCTTGACCTGGGGCGAAGGCACCGTCGAGGGCGTCGCAGCCCAGGCGGCTTGCGCCAGAACAACCAGGAACAGTCCAGTCAGTAGTTTTCGCATGGGACGACCGACCCCCGAAAAACCGTGTGCAAACGCCATCAGCCTACAGGACCATTGCTGACCGTCAATTCGTAGGACCCACAAGACACCGGGAACCCGTCCTTGCGGAATACCTTGATGAAATACTGGGCCGAATGATCGGCGCAGCGGTGGCGACTGGGAGAGGTGTTCTGACCCACCGCCGCGCAGCCGCACTCGCCACCCACCTCGCCCTCCAGGTACACCGGGCTGAAGAAGTCAACGTAGTCGTCGAAGACCACCAACTCGGGAGCCAGCAGCGAGTTGCAGTCGTTCTTCCACAGGGCGAAGGCCAGGGCGCCGCCGTGGTTGTTGGTGAAGCGCACCTTGAAATGGAAGGAGTTGCAATCCCCGGTGTTCACGTCATCCACGGCGCGCACCTTGTACCAATCCGTGTCCCCCGCAGGAAGCAGCTTCCCCGTCCCAACCTTGACGGTGCCGCTGTCAGACAGGTCGCCCAGGTCCGTGGGGTACTGGTCACAGGACTGCATGGGCACATCGCCGGCGCTGTCGTCGCACTCGCAGCCGTTCTCGAAGACCAGGTCCAGATCGTAGAAGTCCTTGTTGCAGGCCACCACGGCGCACCTGCCGATGCAGCCGGACAGGCCGTTCGAGATGGCGGGGCACTCGGTGAGGGCGGGGCCGTCGTCCAGGGCCTTGTTGCAGTTGTTGTCCACGCCGTCGCAGCGCTCCACGGCGGTGGGCTTGATGTCGGCGCTGGTGTCGTCGCAGTCCCCGGGCTTCAGGGTCGTGAAGGGATCGCTGGACTCGCAGAGGCAGCGGAAGGCCTCGTTCAGGCCGAAGCCGTCCTTGTCGTTGTCCATGAACCAGGGCCGGCAACCGGCGGCGCCTTCGTCATTCAAGCTGCCGTCGCAGTTGCTGTCAATCTGGTCACAGGTTTCGGGGGCGCCGGGGTAGACCGTGGGGGCGGCGTCGTCACAGTCGTCACTCAAGGCCGACCAGCCTGGGGAGGCGGCGCAGACGCAGGCGGAGACCAGGCCGTTGCCATGGCCGTCCAGATCCGCGTCCTGATAAAGCTGGATGCAGCCGGCCCCGGAGGTGTCATCGATCATGGTGTTGCAGTCGTCGTCCAGGTTGTTGCAGATCTCCTTGCCGTTGGGGCTGATGAACTTGTTCTGGTCGTCGCAGTCGTTGTCGTTGGCCGACCAGTTCCAGTCCGGGGCCTTGCACAGGCACACGGAGGGGCCAGCGCCAAAGGTGTCCTGGTCGGTGTCGTGGAAGTAGGGGGTGCAGCCCTCCGAACCCTCGGGATCGATGGCGGTGTCGCAGTTATCGTCCTCGCCGTTGCAGGCCTCAGGGGCGGGGGTGCGGGCATCGCAGGCGCCCAGGCCGTCCTCGTTGCAGCGGCGGAAGCCCTCGCAGGTACCGAACCCGTTGGAGATGGTGCAGGCCGTGGCGGGAGAGTTGCCGGCCATCCATTTGGCGCAGCTACATAGGCCGCTATTCCGAACGCACTGGTCAGCCGTGCCACCGGGCACCTGGGAGTCGGCGCAGTTGTAGGCCCCGGGGCAGTCCCCGTTCTCCTCGCAGGCGGTGCCGCAGAAGGAGCCCTGCTCGCCGTAGTTGACGCAGAAGTCGCCGCTGCCGCCGCGAGTGCAGTCGGAGTCCTGGGCGCAGGGCATGCACAGGTACTGGAAGCGGGGCTGGCAGATCATGCGGATGTCAGGCAGGGCCGTGGGATCCTGGGCGCAGACCCAACCCGCGGGGCAGTCCTCGCTGCAGGTCTGGCTGCAGACCTTGCCGTTGCCGTAGGCCACGCACATGCCGCTGACGCAGTCCGCGGACTCGGTGCAGGGGCACATGAAGCCGCCCTCCCCTTCGCACTGGTAGCCGGCGTCCAGGGGAACGTCCACATAGCCATCCGGGTAGCTGCCGTCAGGCCCCACGCCGTCGCCGGGCTGGACGCCGTCGGGGGCAAGCCCATCGCCGGTGCCGTCCTGGCCAGGCAGTTCCTTGAGGGTGCCGTCGCCGGTGCCGTCCCCAGCGCTGTCGGCAGCGTCAGCATCAAAGCCGGGACCCGCATCAAGCAGGCCGGGATCCGACTTTCCGCTGGTGCCGGACCCGCAGGAGAGCAGCAACCCAGTCAGCAGCACCGCAAGCAGAAATGGCCGTCGAGTCATGATTTGCCTCATAAGCTGTAGCACGCACGCAGCGGTAAGGTACAACAATAGTGCGTCCGCTTCAATCGCTTTGCTTGCCCCACAGCGCGCTTGACAAGCCGGAAAGGGGGGCCATATACTCCCGGCGCCCTAAGGGGTAGGTCTGTTTGGAGGTTGCCAAGGTGCCCGCTATCGACCAGTCCAAGCGCTTTGCGTTCAAGGTGGAGGAGATCCCCTTGTCCGGCATCGACCTGCGCGCGCAGTTGGACTCCGAGTGGCTGGCCCCCCTGCTCCCCCTGGCCTACACGCCCGCGGACAAGCCCGCCCTGTTCACCGGTCGCCTGGACCGCGTGGGCGACAGCCTGCTGTTCAACGGCACCCTGGAGTTCAGCGCCCGCTACCTGTGCAGCCGCTGCGCCGAGGGCTTTGTGCATGAGGGGACCGCTCGCATGAACGGCCTCTACGCACCCGAGGAGAAGAACCGGACCCGTCTGGACGACCTGGAGATGGACGACCTGGAAGACGAGGCCCTGGATGACATGTTCTTCTACGACAATGGCATTGTGGACCTGGAGGATCAGGTGGCCAACGCCGTAACCATCTCCCTTGAACCCTTCCCCATCTGTCGGGAGGAGTGCAAGGGTCTGTGCCCCCACTGTGGTGCCGACCTCAACGTCGCGCCCTGCAAGTGTGGCCCGGAGATGGATCTGCGCTTCGCCAGCCTGGCCGCCTTACTGAAGGAAAAGACCGGCAAGTCCGGTGCTGACAAGGAGTGAAACATGGCAGTTCCGAAGAAAAAAATCAGTCGTTCCAAGAGAGATTCCCGTCGCGCCTCCAACAGCAAGATTGTGGTGGGTCAGACCTCCACCTGCAGCCGCTGCGGCCAGACCAAGCACCCGCACCGCGTCTGCGGTTCCTGCGGCTACTACAAGAACGAGCAGGTGCTGCCCGTGGAAGACAAGGCCGTCTCCGAGGAGTAATCCTCCCAGCCTTCAGCTTTCCCGTTGTTCCAGCTTGTTGAATGAAGGAACCGGCCATGGATACCGAAATTCGCGATATCGTTGCGCCCGGCACAAAGGTGGTGGGGACCATTGAAGGCAAGGACCCCCTGCTGGTGCTTGGCGAGGTTGAGGGCAAGATTGTCCTGGAGAACCTGCTGGTGGTGGGCAAGTCGGCCCGCATCAAGGCAGAGGTCCGGGCCCACGCCGTGACCGTGGAGGGCACCCTGGAGGGTAGCATCTACGCCAGCGAGCTGGTGGCCCTGGTGGCCGGCTCCCGTCTGACCGGGGACGTGCACTGCCCCCGGCTGGTGGTGGAGGACAAGGCCGTGTTTGACGGCACCATCCACATGAACGACGAAGAGTAGGTTGCCAAAGGAGACTGTCATGCCTGAGACCGTCATCGGCTCGACCATGAAGATCAGCGGCGAGATCAGCGGCTCCGACGCCTTGGTGGTTAAGGGGCAGCTAAACGGCAAGGTTTCCGTCAGCGCCACCGTCCTGGTGGACGAGGGCGGCAAGGCCGAAGGTGAAGTCGCCGCCGCCGAGGTGGAGGTGCGCGGAGAGTTCCGCGGGAACATCGCCGCCCGGAAGAAGTGCCAGATCCGTGCCGGCGGGAAGATGCTGGGGGACATCAAGTGCCCTCGCATCCTCATTGCCGATGGAGCATTGTTCCGGGGCAAGGTGGACATGGATGCCGACCCCGGGGAGAACCAGTGACAACGGAGGGCCGCAAATGAGCGACAAGACCAAGCCCCAGACCGTGATTGGCCCCGAGACCACCATCAGCGGCAAGGTCACCGCCGCGGACGACGTGGTGGTGTTCGGGCGCGTTGAGGGCGAACTGGACGTCCAGGCCGTGCTGTTTGTGGAAGAGGGCGGCATGGTGAAGGCCGAGGCCGACGTCAGGCACGCGGTCATCTCCGGGCACTACGACGGCACCCTGCGGGCCGTGGAGTGCATCGAGGTCACCCCCACGGGCATGGTCACCGGCAAGCTGATCAGCCCCCGCCTGGTGGTGGCCGACGGCGCCAAGTTGCAGGCGTCGCTGGAGATGTCCGGCGAAAAGAAGGCCCCCAAGGAAGAGCGCAGCACCCCGAAGGAAGGGCGGCGCGAAGCCACCGACTCCGGGCGTTACAGCTACCGCGTGCCCGGCACCAAGGCTCAAGCCAAGGGCGCCGAGCGCAAAGAGGAGCTCTTCACGGAGACCGACCCCAAAGAGGTTGAGGAGTGATCACAGTTCCCAGTGAAGCCCTTACAGACCTGGTGATAGTTCTGGTCTGTCTTCTGCTTTCGGCCATGTTCAGCTCCAGCGAGACTGCGCTGACCTCCCTTACCGACGCCCGCCTCCACAAGCTGATTCAGTCGCGCCTCATGGGCGGCAAGATGCTGGCCATCTGGCGGGATCGTCCCAGTCTGGTGCTCAGCTCCATCCTGCTGGGCAACAACATCGTCAACATCCTGGCGTCATCCCTGGCCACCAGCTTTTCCATCTCCATGTTGGAATCGGCGGGCGTGTCCGAGGCCATGACCTGGGGCGTGGGCCTTTCCGTGGGCGTCATGACCTTCGTCATCCTGGTCTTCGGAGAGGTCATGCCCAAGACCTACGCCAAGCACAACCCCGAGGTGGTGGCCGTGCTGCTGCCCTTCCTGCTGCTCTGGTACTGGGTGGGCTACCCCCTGGCCACGGGTCTCTCCTGGCTTTCCCAAAGCCTGGTGCGCCTGGGCGGCGGGCGCCTGGACCAGAAGGGCCACATGGTCACCGAGGAGGAGATCGAGTACCTCATCCAGCGCTCCACCGAGCAGGGCAGCATGGACGCCGAGAAGGAGCAGATGCTGACGGGCGTCTTCGCCTTGGAAGAGATGGTCGCCCGGGAGATCATGGTCCCCCGTACGGAGGTCGTGGCTTTCGAGGTGGACACCACCATGGAAGAGGTCCTGGCCGCCATGGAAGGCCAGCAGCTTTCGCGCTACCCGGTCTTCGAGGGCACCATCGACAACATCGTGGGCATGTTCTACGCCAAGGACTTCATTGGCTACCTGACCCGCGAGTGCCCCGCCGGCAAGCCCTTCAACATCAGGAACTTCCTGCGGGCCGCCTACATGGTCCCGGGCACCAAGAAGCTGAACGAACTGCTGCACGAGTTCCGCAAGGAAAAGGTCCACATCGCCGTGGTGCTGGACGAGTACGGCGGGACGGCGGGCGTGGTGGCCCTGGAAGACGTCATTGAAGAGATGGTGGGCGACATCTGGGACGAATACGACAACCAGGAGAGCCTCTTCCAGCTTCAGCCCGACGGCGCCTGGATGGTCTGGGCCAAGATGTCCGTGGAGGACCTCTCGGACGAGCTGGACCTGAGCTTCCCTGACGACCGCGAGTTCGACACCGTGGGCGGCCTGCTGATGGATCTGGCTGGCTCCGTGCCCGCCAAGGGCACCACCCTGGACTGGCACTTCGACCCCAGCCCCGGGGCACCCTACCTGCGCTTCACCGTGGTGGACGGCAACAACGTGCGGGTCCGCAAGGCCCTCATGCGCCTGATGGACAGTTCCAAGGAGGATGACAAATGAAGAAGATGACTTGCTTCGCGGTGCTGGTGATGTCTTTCCTGCTGGCTGCTTGCAGCGTCCAGAAGGAGAAGGGCGCGGCCCCTGCGGCCGATCCCAAGGCCAGTCTCCCCGAGGCCCAGAAACAGGAGGCCCCCGTGGCTGAAACCAAGCGTGATGAGTCCCGCCCCCAGGTCGTGATTGAGACCACCATGGGCACCATGAAAATCGAATTGCGTCCGGATGTTGCGCCCGAAACCGTGAAGAACTTTCTGCAGTACGTCAAGGACGGTTTCTACGATGGCCTGATCTTCCACCGCGTGGTGGCTGGCTTCGTGGTCCAGGGCGGCGGCTACAGCCCCGACATGGCCGAGAAGAACACCCGCGCCCCCATCAAGAACGAGGCCGCCACGGGCCTGGGCAACCGCCGCGGCACCATCGCCATGGCCCGTACCCAGGAGCGCAACAGCGCCACCAGCCAGTTCTACGTCAACCTGCGGGACAACAGCATGCTGGACTACAGCGGCGAGTTCCCCACGGGCTTCGGTTACTGCGCCTTCGGTGAAGTGATTGAGGGCATGGATGTGGTGGACGCCATCGGCAACGCCAAGACCGGCCGCAAGCCGCCCTTCCCCGGCAACGAGGTCCCCGTCCAGACGGTCCTCATCACCCGCGCCTATCTGGTGGAGGCCCCGGCGGCCGCCCAGTAGCCCCACCCTTCCCGTCAGTCCCCGCCCTGTCCCGCCAGCGGATTCCATTCCTTCTCACACAGGTAACCCTTGGGCCACCAGGCCGGCGCCCCCGGCGGTTCGGGTCTGGCGCAGCCCAGGTCGTTCCACTTCCCTGTCCCGGCGGTGACGTACATCTGGGCGCAGTCCTCGTTGAAGTAGTTGTCCGGCTGGCCGCTGTTCCAGTTGGTGAACACCAGTGGTTCGCCGTTGACCCACTGGTACTGGCCCTCCGTGGTCTGGTCGCTGAGGCCCAGCCAGATGTCGCCCTTCCCCGCCAGCAGCCCCAGCACGAAGGTATTCTCCGCGGCGGAGCCTATGGTCACAAGGTGGCCTCCGAAGGTCACGGCGCAGGCGTCCCTGGCCTGGGCAAAGTCCACCACCCCCGCATACCAGTGGTAGCAGCTTGACCCGAACACGGTGCCGTCGCAGGGCACGCAGGTGTCCACACCCACGGTGACGGTCTGGCTGCGGCCCGGCCTGCCCTCCTGCTCCAGGTCCTTGCCCGTGACCAGACAGGTCCAGGTCTCGCAGTGCTGGCAGTCGAAGGGGGGGCAGCCCAGGATGTCCACCTTGCTGACCGTGTTGGTCTTGAGGCCGGGGTCGGCGCTGCCATTCCGCAGCCAGGTGAAGGAGCTCACCACAGAGGCCGCCTCCTCGTCCACGGAGGCGCGGTCGATGTTGCAGGTCAGGTCCTCGCCCCAGCCGGGGGCCGCGGGACTGATGGATACCAGCGGAGTGCTGGGGGGAAAGTTGATGAGCGGCGCGCAGACCTGACCCGGGCTTTCGGTGGTCCAGCCGGCGCTGCCCACCAGCTCGGCGTGGTAGCGGTAGGAGGCCGTGTCGAACACCGTGGGGGCCAGCTTCTGGTTCATGCTCCACCAGAGGCGGGCGCCGTCGGGGCCGGGGTTCTCCTGGGGCGAGAAGGGTTCAGTGAGGAGCGCCGAGGAACCGACGCGGAAGTCGTCCAGGAAGCCGCGGAAACAGGGCAGGCCGTCGTCGAACTGGCGGGCGCAGCCAAGGAACAGGAGGCCCGCCTCGTCCCGGGGCCAGGTGTCCTCCAGGGCAAAGTCGGCCTTCTTCCCGTCCACGAACAGGCGGATCAGGCCCTGGGTGCGCTGGACCGCCACGTGGTGCCAGTTCTCGATGGCCACGGTCTTACCGTCCAGCACGATGGGGGCCACACCCTTGGGGTCCACCGTGAAGCGGGCCTTGGCCTGGTCGTCCAGGGTCAGCTCCCAAAGGAGGTTGCCCTGGGCGTCGGTGAAGCCCGCCACGCGCCCGCCGGCGAAGCCCTCGGTGGCGGCCTTCACCCAGACATCAATGAAGAAGTACTCGGCCAGCAGGTCGCCGCAGTCATCCAGCAGTACCCCCGGAGCCCCCTCGCCAAACTCCAGGGAGGCGCAGCCGCAGTTCTCGATGGCGTCGCCGGCGCAAAGGCCTTGGCGGCAGTAGTCGTGGAGGGTGCAGGGGTCGGTGTCATCGCAGTCGGGGCCGGTCTGGGGGGCGTTGACGCAGCCCACGTCGGAGTCGCAGGAGTCATTGGTGCAGAAGTTCTGGTCGTTGCAGCTTGCCACGATGGACCGGATGATGCAGCCCTCCTGGGCGTCACAGATGGCCTCCTTGCAGAGGTCGCCGCCGGTGCTGCATTCCAGCTCCGAATCGTAGACGCATTCGCCCGCGTCACAGCGGTCCCCGGCGGTGCAGACGCTTTGGTCGTCGCAGGATTTTTGCCACTCGGTGCCGCTGCCCAGTTCGTTGCACTGGAAGGAGACCATCTTGCCCATGCAGCCCTTGGCGCCGGGGTCGCAGAGCTGCTGGATGCAGGTGCCCTCGGCGGAGCAGTAGAAGCCCTTGCTGCACTGGAACTCGTCGTCGCAGGGGACGCACTTCTGTTTGGCCTCGTCGCAGACCCAGCCCTTCTGGGCGCAGTTCAGGCTCTTGCACAGGTCCGAGAGGGTGTCTGTGCCTTCGGGGGTGTCGGTGCCCTCGGGCAGGTCTCCGCTGAGGTCCCCGGTGGCGTCGGGGTTGGCCTTGGCATCCACGTCCGCGCCTGGCGTGGAACCGCCGCCACCGCCACAACCGACCACCAGGAGAAGAGCCAGCAGACACAGCTTTTTCATGGGAACGCTCCGTTGCCTCAACCAGGGCCGAAACATAACAGCAGCGGCACTTTGACGCAACGCGCATGAAAATTTGCGCTGATCCGCGCCGCACCTAGAATCGCCAGGTAATCGTGGAGGCAAGGCAATGGCAATCGCAAGGCAGACTCTCAATCGTAAGCGCGTCAAACTGGCTGTGTTTCTTGGTTTGCTTGGGGGCTTCGCCCTGTGCCCGGTGATTGGGGACAGTTGGCGTGCCGAGGCTGTCGCGGCTGAGCCGGACGCCCAGGAGCCCGCCATCAGCGCCGGGGAACTGTTGCACTATCTGCTGCTGGGCGACCTGCCCGGCCCCGCCTTCGAGAACCCCGCCCTGGCCCTGTCCAAGCACAAGACCGTGGCGGCCCCCGGGGTCCTCAATCTGGCCCTGGCCGAGGATCGTCAGGGCGAGGCCGTCCAGGTGCTGGACGAGTCCGTGTCCGTGTTCTACACCGTGGACCTGGAGCTGCAGGCCCGCATTCAGGAAGTGCTGGATGGCTACGACAACCCGCTGTCCGTGGTGGTCCTGCTGGACCCCGCCACCGGGCGCGTGTTGGCCATGGCCGAGAAGAGCGTCTTCGACGACGAGACCACCCGCGCCAGCCTGCGCGCTGTGGGCCCCGCCGCCAGCGTGTTCAAGGTCGTCACTGCCGCAGCCCTGCTGGACAGCGGCGCCGTGGACCCCAAGCGCAAGGTCTGCTACTCCGGCGGCATGAACCGCGTCCTGGAGCACCACCTCTACTACAACCCCGACCGGGACAAGAAGTGCCGCAACATGGGCGAGGCCCTGGCCTCCTCCACCAACGTCGTCTTCTCCCGACTGGCCTTCGAATTCCTCAAGCCCCAGGACCTGCAGGACAAGGCCGAGCGCTTCGGCTTCAACGAAGTGCTGCCCTTCCTGTGGCCCGTCCAGGCCAGCCCCGCCCGCATCCCCGAGGACCGCATGGAGTTCGCCCGCGCCGCCGCCGGCTTCTACCACACCGAGATGTCCCCCCTGCACGCTGCCACCATCATGGGCGCCATCGCCAACGACGGCTACATGATGGCCCCCCAGGTGGTGGATCGCATCGAAAAGGACGGCGAGGTCGTGTTCGAGGCCCAGCCCTCCGTGCTGCACCGCTCCTGCACCGCCCAGACCGCCGCCACCCTGCTGGACATGATGTCCCTGACCACCGAGAACGGCACCGCCGCCAAGTACTTCAAGAAGGCCGCTCCCTGGCTGCAGGGCATGAAGGTCGCCGGCAAGACCGGGTCCCTGTCCGCCCCCATCGACGGCCAGAAGTACGCCTACTCCTGGTTCGTGGCCGCCGCCCCCGCGGACAAGCCCCAGGTGGTCGTGGCCGCCCTTGCCGTGAACGAGCCCGCCTGGAAGGTCAAGGGCACGTTCCTTGGCCGCCGCGCCCTTGAGGAATACTTCCGCGCCCCCGCCTCCAAGTAAAAGAGAATCCCATGCAAGCCGGGCTCCTTCAGGCCGTCATCTTTGATCTGGACGGCACCCTCGTCGACACCATGCCCCTGCACCACAAGGTCTGGGTTGAGGCCCTGGCCACCGTGGGCCTGGAGTTCCCAGAGGACCTGTTCTACGCCCTGGGGGGCTGGACCACCCGGGAGATCATCAAGAAGCTGGCCGAAGACCAGGGCAAGTTCGTGGACATCGACGCCGTGGCCGAGCTGCGGGACCTGGACTTTCGCCGCCGCACGGACGAGCTGCAGGCCGTCCCCGAGATCCTGGCGGCGGCCCACCACTTCCACGGCAAGCTGCCCCTGGCGGTGGCCACCGGTGGGACCCGTTCCCAGGCCAGGTCCATCCTGAACCTGCTGGGCATCGCGGACCTCTTCGAGGTGCTGGTCTGCGCCGAGGACACCCGCCACCACAAGCCCCACCCCGAGCCCTTTCAACGCGCCGCCGACCTGCTTTGCGTAGACCCCCAGCGCTGCCTGGCCTACGAGGACACGGACGCCGGCCTGGCCTCCGCCCGCGCCGCCGGCATGGTGGCCATAGACGTGCGCCTGGTCCGCCGGGGCGAAGTCCCCGCGATCCCCCTAGCCTATCGCTGACCCGGGGGTCAGGATCTATTTCCTACCAGCCGCCATTCGAACCGCGCGCATAAGCTAACGGGTCCGGGTCGGCTGCTCGACACGCGCCCTCTACTTTTCCCAGGGCCGGGGCGGGGGTAGCGCCCCGGAGAGCCGGCGGCCGGGGGGATTGTTCCCCCCTCTCCGCCTAGCCCCTTCAAGCGGCACACGCCCCCCTTTTTAGAGGTAAGCCGCTTGAAGAGGCTGCCTCCGAAGCGCCACCCCACGCCCCGTCCCGGCAATCGCCGGCGCCGTTTGCCCGCGCCAGATCACAGCCGCGCACCCAGCCTGCCGGCCCCCCAGACAACGCCTATCCTCGCCCATTGCCAGGAGACATTCTCCAGGCTAGAGTCAGGCATCTTGTTTCCCTGAAACTGCTGCGGGAGCTGCCATGAGGAACTTGGCGTTGGTATTGACGTTGCTGGTGCTGGGGCTCGGTGGGTGCAAGAGCACCGAGGCTGGATTGGACACGGCGCCCGGGCAGGATGCCTGGAAGGTTGACGTTGGGGTGGACGCCTTGAAGGCTGACGGCGAGGGCCGCGACGGTCAGGATGCCAGCGACCTGCTGCTTCGCGATAGCCAGGGGGGCGATGCGGCGGACGCAGGCCTGCTCGACCTAGCTGCGCCAGAGACCTCGACCGAGGTCAAAGACCTGCCGGTGGACCCTGGCGCCTGTGCCGCCGCCCAATTCAGCAAAGTGACCTTTGGTGGCAGGCCGGTTGGGGAGGAGGCCTTTCACGTCTTCCGCATCGAAAACTGCGGCACCGTGCCCTTGAAGATCTACCAGATCAAGCTGCAAGAGGGCTCCAGTCCAGACTTCAGCATGGACTACCCCGGGCCGGGCGCCGCACCTACCCCGGAAAATCCACTGGTGATAGCCGTGGGGGAGAGTGCCGGCATGGATGTGGTATTCCTCCCGGCCCAGGAGGCCATCGTCGGCGAGGACGGCAGTCTGGTGCTGGAGACCGGCACCCTGGTGGTGGTCACCAACTCCCCAGCCGGTCCCCTGGAGGTGCCTGTCTCGGGCGTTGGCGTAGTCTGCGAGACCTGGTCCTGCTGCCCCGCTGCCGTCATTGATTGCGATCAGGGCAGCAAGGTCCCACTCGGTACCACGCTGCATTTGCATGGCGAGAACAGCTACGCCACCTCGGGTCTCATCGCCCGGTGGAAGTGGCTCGTTGACCAGCCCGACGGCAGCCAAGGCACCTTCATGCCCAACGACGCCCACCCAACGCCGCAGTTCGAGGTCAACGTCCCCGGAACCTACGTGTTCCGCCTGACCGTGTGGGACGAACAGGATTCCATGTCCTGCATTGAGGACACAATCAAGGTTGTGGTTCTCCCCGAACGGTGAAGCGACAACACCCTCTTGTCCATCGTCCATCAAGCGCGCCTGCCGCGGCAGTCCCCACGACACCCCTCGTCCGGCGCTGCGCGCCACCTTCCTCCGGGTCGGGGGAAGGAGCAGTGGTAGGTGTTTCGTCGGGTGGCAGGTGACGGGTAACAGTGGGTGATTCGTTGGGTGCCAGGTGACGGGCTGTGGTAGCGTGCGAAAGTGGTTTCGGGACGGAGCGAGTCTTCGCCGATGCGGCGAAGACGTGCTCCATCCCGGTGCTAGCTCTCCGGCTTGTGCAAGAGACCGAAACGGTGCTGGCCGGCCGTTCTTCTTGCCCCTGTCCATGGCAGCCAGCGCCGCAAAGCGGCGCGCTGCTGCCATTCCATTGTCTTGGCGCGCCCCATCCCGTCCATGATGTCCATGATGTCCATCCTGTCCGTCTGTCCGTCTGTCCGTCGTCCATGATGTCCATTGTCCATTGGCGCGCCCGCTCCAGCGGCAGCGTGGGTCGGTTGTGCATGCGCATCCCCGCCGTACACGCCCCAAGCGGTCCCAGGCCGCCCCCTGCTCCTTGACAGCATTCGCATAACCGGGTACACGAGTACGCCCGTGGAGGTGACGGATGAGAGGCATTCTGTTCCTGTGTGTTGCCAACTCCGCGCGAAGCCAACTTGCCGAGGGCCTGGCGCGGGCTGTGGTCCCTGCGGACGTGAAGGTCTGGTCTGCGGGGTCGCGGCCCACCAGCGTGCGGCCCGAGGCCGTGGAGGTTCTCAAAGAACTGGGCCTGGACATCTCTTCGCATCGGTCCAAGGCCGTGGCCGACATCCCCGCTGGGGAGGTGGATACCGTCATCACGCTTTGCGCCGAAGAGGAGTGTCCGGTCTTCCTGGGCAAGGCCCGCCGCCTTCATTGGGGGCTGCCCGACCCCGCCGCCGTGTCGGGTTCGCCGGAAGCCAGACTGGACGCCTTTCGGGCCACTCGGGACGAGCTTCGCCGCCGCATTGGCCAGTTGTTGGAGGCCCCTTGCGAACCCTAGCTCAGTTCTTCAAGACCCTTGCCGACGAGAGCCGACTGCAGATTCTATGGCTGCTGTCCCACCACGGCGAGCTGTGCGTGTGCGACATCGTGGAGGCCCTGCAGATCACCCAGTCCAAGGCCTCCCGCCACCTGACCACCTTGAAGCATGCTGGGCTGGTGACGGACCGCCGGGCCGGTGCCTGGTCCTACTACTCGCTGGTGCCCCTGGCCAGCGCCCTGGAGCGCGCCCAGTTGAAGGCCCTGATGGCCGCCCTGCCGGCCCATCCTGCGGCCGCCGAGACCCTGGAAAACCTGGCCACCTGGCTGGCCGACAGCAAACGCGGAGACACCTGTGGGGAAAGGCCCTCCTGTGGCTGCAACCCCCCCTCGGGCCGCAAGAGGAGAGACCGATGAAGACCATGAGGCAGTTGGCGATGTTCGCGGCGACCGGATTCCTGCTTGTCACTGGCTGTGCCAACCAGGAGCAGCCCACCCAGCCCCAGCCCCCGGCCCCGGAGGCGGCCCCGGCCCCGACGCCTGCACCTGAAGCGGCGGCGCCTGCGGCCCCCGTGGCGGCTCCCGAGGTTGCCCCGGCCCCCGAAGCTGCGGCCCCCGCTCTTGCCCCCGAAGCTGCGG
>CAIXZC010000268.1 GCA_903923815.1 uncultured Myxococcales bacterium | reverse complement strand
ACCGACACGCCACCGCCGGCTACCCGTCCTATGTTGGTTCCCGGGCCTTCCGTGAGGCCATCGCCAAGTGGTTTGAGGGGCGCTTCGGGGTGAAGCTGGATCCGGACACCGAGGTGTCCTCCAGCGTGGGCTCGAAGGAGGCGGTGTTCAACTTCCCGGAGGCGGTGCTGAACCCCGGGGATCAGGTCATCATCCCCAGCCCGGGCTACCCGCCCTACTCCACCGGCACCCTCTTTGCGGAGGGTCAGGCCATCTACTACCCGCTGCTGGAGAGCGGCAACTTCCTGCCGGACTTCTCAGCCCTGGAGCGGCAGGATCTGTCCCGCGCCAAGGTGCTGTGGGTCAACTACCCCAACTCCCCCACGGGCAAGGTGGCGACCCTGGCGGAGCTGGAGACCATGTACCGCTGGGCCAACAGCCGGGGCATTTTGGTTTGCTCGGACGAGGCGTACAGCGAGCTGTGGTACGACGGCCCGGCGCCCTCCATGCTGGAGGTTGCCAAATCAGGGGTCCTGGTCTTCCAGTCCCTGTCCAAGCGCAGCGCCATGACCAACTACCGCGTGGGCTTCGTCTGCGGGGACGCGGGCGCGGTGGCGCTGTTCAAGCGCCTGAAGACCAACATTGACTCGGGCACCCCCGACTTCGTGCAGGACGCCGCGGTGGCGGCCCTGGGGGACGAGGCCCACGTGGTGGAGGCCCGGGCTGCCTACGGGGCCAAGCGGGATCTGTTGGTGAAGACCTTTGGCGAGCTGGGCCTGCACCAGCCCGACACCAGGGGCGCCATCTACCTGTGGCAGCGGGCCCCCGAGGGGATGGACGACGTGGAGTACGCCAAGCGGCTGCTGCACCCGGAACTGGCCATAGCGGTGGTGCCGGGAAGCTGGATCTCCAAGCCCTGCGGGGAGCTGAACCCGGGCCGCGGGATGGTGCGCTGGTCGTTGACGCCGGCCCTGGAGACGGTGGGCGTGGCGGTGGAGCGGCTCAAGAGGCATGCCGGGTTGCTGCGGGCCTAGGCCCCCTCCCTGGCGGTCGGGGCTTGGACGGACAGGACGGGCGGCCCCCTCCCTGGCGGTCGGGGTTCCGATGGATGGGTGGGGGGTTACTGCTTCTTCTTCTTGGAGTCGCTGCCCCGGCTGTCCTTGCTGCGAAGCTTGAGGAACCGGGTCTGCTGGTCGCTGGACAGGGGTAGCTTGACCCGCTCGCCCACACGGAGCCTGTCCAGATCCTTGATGTGACGGTTGTTCTTCCGAATCTCTTCGACCTCGATGCCCGCCCAGGAGGCGTAGGCCCGGATGCTCTCACCGGGGCGAACGATGACCTCCAGGTTGCCTTCCGTGGTGTCCTCCCCCAGGCCCACGTGGGTGGTGGCCTCAGGGGCAGGCTCATCGTCCTTACGGGGCTCGATGGTGGGAATGATGATGGCCTGGCCCACCTGCAGCATGCCCGGATCCATGTTGTTGTTGAGGCGCACCAGGAACCACAGGGGCACCTGATGCTTCTTGACGATGTTCAGCAGGTTGTCGCCCCGCTTGATGGTGTAGCGGCCGGTGATCTTCACCCGGTTGGCCTGATACAGCTCCCGGGTGCGCTCCTGCCAGTACTGCTCCCGGCGCTGCTGGAAGTTCTCCAGCTCGGCCAGGCTCAAGGGGATGTAGTACTTGGCGCCGAAGCCCGGGGACTTGCCGCCGTTCTGCAGCTTCAGGTCCTCCGCGGGGATACCGCTCCATTCGGTGAACATCTCCAGGGTCTCGTCGGGCAGCACCCGGACGGTGTGGATGCGGGGCTGGAGGCGGGCCAGCTCTTCCATGTTGGGTTCGGGGATGAGCTCCTCCAGGGCGTCCTGGTCTTCCTTGATGAGGACCCCCTGGTGGCCGGCGGGCATGGGCTCGGGGTTGAGAGAAGACATGGAGATGGCATCCACGGTGGTGATGCGCTTGGCCTGGTCCCCCACGCCCCCCCGAGTACAGGCGGTGGCCGCCAAGATCAGCAATGCTGCGAGTCCAAGTCCGTTTCTCATGCTGCGGCCTCCTGTCCAGGCACCGGTCCACGCGGAACCTTCAATTCCGTAACACGGGGTGGCCCGGGTGGCAAATCCGTTGACACCCTTTTTCGGGCCAATACACTTCACGCTCAGAAGAAAAGGAGACCCCCATGCGCCTCGACATCGTCCATGAATTTCCCTTCTCCGTGGAAGAGCTGGAACGCCTTATGATGCACCCCGGCCTGCCCGACCTGCTGGTGGCCCAGGTGCCCCTGCTGATGGGGGTTGAGATCAAGGCCTTCTCGAAGGATGGCAACCGCATCGAACGGCGCATCTCCTACAAGCCCAAGCCGGTCATTCAGTATGTGGGGACCAAGAAGGTGGAGCCCGAGTGGATGGAGTGGGTGGAGGAGAGCACCTACGACCTGAACACCCACCGGGGAGGCTTCAAGAATGTCCCCGTCAAGCGCCGCATTTCAGAGGTCTTCGACAACCACGGCACCCTCCGCATCGAGCCCACCCCCAATGGCTGCAAGCGCAGCATCATGACAGAGCTGAACATCAAGCTGTTCGTGGTCGGCAAGCTGGCCGAGCGGCTCATCGCCCCCCACGCCAAGGAACTGCTGGACGCCGAGGCCGCGCTGCTGGTGAAGGCCGGGCGGGAGAAGCTGCTGTAGGACTGACTACTCTTCGATCTTCGGGGTGCCCAGGAGGAGCTCCAGGCGGCGGGTGGCTTCGCGCAGGCGGGCCTGGCACATGGGCTTGCCGATGAGGGCCATGCTTTCGAACAGGGGCGGGGAGGCCTTGCGGCCGGTGACGGCGATGCGCAGGGGCATGAAGAGCTGCTTGGTGGTGTAGGCGGTGCGCTCGCAAAAAGCCCGCAGGGTGGCCTCCAGGCTGGTGTGATCCCAGGCCTTGAGGGTGTCCAGCTCGTCCGTCACGGCCAACAGCATCTCGCGGGAGGCGGCCACATCCTGGCCCTTGCCGATGAGCAGCGCGTGGTCATATTCCAACGAACCATTGAAGAAGAAGTCCGTCATGGGGACGAACTCGTCCAGGCGGGTGATGCGCTCCCGGATGAGGGGGATGGCGGCGCGGATGCGGGCCTCGTCCAGCACGTCGGACATGATGCGCGCGTAGAGCTGGTCCTCACTGAGATCCCTGATGTAGAGGCCGTTCAGCCAGGCCAGCTTCTCCAGGTTGAAGACGGGCTCGCCCAGGCTGACGCGGCTGAGGTCGAAGTTCTCCAGCAGGTCGTCCAGGGTGAACTTCTCTTTGTCCTCCGACATGGAGTAACCAATCATGGCCAGGAAGTTGACCATGGCCTCGGGGAGGATGCCGGCGCGCTTGTAGTAGTCCAGGGAGACGGGGTTCTTGCGCTTGGAGATCTTGGACTTGTCGGGGTTGCGCAGCAGGGGCATGTGGCAGAACTCCGGGGGGGTCCAGCCGAAGGACTTGTAGAGGATGAGGTGCTTGGGGGTGGAGGGGATCCACTCCTCAGCGCGGATGACGTGGGTGATCTCCATCAGGTGGTCGTCCACCACGTTGGCCAGGTGGTAGGTGGGGAAGCCGTCGGACTTGATGAGGATCTGGTCGTCAAGCTGGTCGTTGGGGTAGCGGATCTCGCCGCGGAGGCGATCCTGGATGATGGTCTCGCCTTCCTTGGGCATGCGCAGACGGATGGTGTAGGGCAGGCCCGCGTCCAGCTTCTCCTGGATCTCGGCGTCGGACAGTTCGCGGCAGAGGCCGTCGTAGCCCGAGGGCTTCTTGAGGGCGAGCTGACGCTTGCGCAGGTTGTCCAGGCGGTCGCTGGTGCAGAAGCAGCGGTAGGCCGTGCCGTTCTCCAGGAGGCGCTGGGCGTGCTCGGCGTAGATGGCCTTGCGCTCGGACTGGCGGTAGGGGCCGCAGGGGCCGCCGATGTCCGGGCCCTCGTCCCACTTGATGCCCAACCAGTTGAGGGCGCGCATGATGCCCTGCTCGTACTCGGGGGCGGAGCGGGTCTGGTCCGTGTCCTCGATGCGGACGATGAACTTGCCGCCGTGCTTCTTGGCGAAGCAGTAGTTGAACAGGGCGATGTAGGCCGTGCCCACGTGGGGGTCGCCGGTGGGGCTGGGGGCGATGCGGGTCTTGATCATGGGGTCCTCCAAATATGAAAGGTAATGGGCGCCCTAGGGGGCGACCGGGTTTTCCTTGTACCAGGCCACGGTGCGGGCCAGGCCCTCTTCCAGGGAGAAGGCCGCCTTGAAGCCGAGGAGCTGGCTGGCCAGGCCCACCTGGGCCATGGAGCGGCGGATGTCCCCACCGCGGGCGGGCTCCAGGATGGGTTCCACGGTCCTGCCGGCGGCGGCACAGATGGCGCCCAGCAGATCCCGCAGGGAGCTCTCGCGGCCGGAGGCGACGTTGATGACGCGGCCCCCCAGCCCAGGGGTGGCGGCGGCCAGCAGGTTGGCCCGGGCCACGTCCTCGACGAAGCAGAAGTCGCGGGACTGCAGGCCGTCGCCGTAGAACACGGGGCGCACGCCGGTCAGGACCGCGGTCACGAAGCGGGGGACCACAGCGGCGTATTCGCTTTTGGGATCCTGGCGGGGGCCGTAGACGTTGAAGAAGCGCAGGCACACGAACTCCGTGGTCGGGCAGGTGAGGACCGCGGAGGCCAGCTCGGCGAAGACCTTGTGGGCGCCGTAGGGGGAGATGGGGGTGGGGCGCTCGGTCTCGGCCAGAGGGAAGGCGGTGGACAGCCCGTAGGCCGCGGCGGAGCAGGCCGTGACGACCTTGGGAACCTTGGCCGCCAGGGCCGCTTGATAGACGTTGTGGGTGCCGTCCACATTGACGGCGTGGGTGCGCAGGGGCTCCACGATGGAGCGCTGCACGGAGGCCACGGCGGCCAGATGGAAGACCCTGGACACACCCACCATGGCGGCCTCCAGGGAGGGGT
>CAIXZC010000267.1 GCA_903923815.1 uncultured Myxococcales bacterium | reverse complement strand
TGACGGCCCTGTCCCTGGACTGCGACGGCTGCGTGGACGAGGCCAGCCTGGACGTTTCCTGGGCCGCGGGCGTGACCCCCGGTGGGGCCGCCGCCGACCTGGACTGCGTGGGCTGCGTGACCCTTGGCGCCCTGGCCGAAGGCATTTTGACCGCCGCCAACGTGGCCTACGACGACAGCGCCACCAAGCTGTCCGCCACCACCGTCGCGGGCGCCGTCGCCAAGCTGGACAGCCGCGTCGACACCCTGGAAAACACCGGCCCCGGCAACATCAACGAGGGCAATGGCACCGTGGTGCCCTTTGTCGAATCGTGGACCATGCAAGCCCTTGGCAAGGCCCGCCAGAACTTCCACATCTTCAACCCTACGGCCAACCCCAAGGTCCTCTTGTATTTGAACTCCGGCGAGCCCGAGGACTCCCCTGACCTCTTGGACAAGACCATCTCAGGTAACTACCCGGCCGGCGTGTTCGCCCAGTTGACCTCCTCGGCCTTCGCAGGCACCACATCCATCAGCGTGAACGACGGCGCGTTGTTCAAAAAGGGTGATCTGGTGCTGCTGTATCAGGTCGTTACTGCCACTGGCTCCCCTGCCGGCATCTGGGAAATCGTCCAGGTCCGTTCAGTGGTGGGCAACACCATCGTGCCAGTGGTCGCTCTCTCCAAGACCTTCACCCACTGTGGCAATGACTGTGGCATCGCTCAGGCTGTGCGAATCGAACGCTTCAAGAGCCTCACCGTGGCCTCGGGCGGCGTCATCTATCCTTCCGACGACCTCTCCGGCGACGAGACCAGAGGTGGCATCGTGGCCGTCATCGCGGACACCATCACGGTCAAGGCGGGCGGCCGAATCCATGCAAACTCCCACGGCTTCGAGCCAGGAAACGGTGGCGTCTCGTACGACGGCGAGCGTGGCCACTCCGAGTGCAACATCTCCGAGGATTCCCGCAGCAAGAGCCCCAACTGCAGCGGCGGTGGCGGGGCTTACTCCGAATGCTGTTGGTATTCCCGGGCGGGCGCCGGCGGCGGCGGCAACAAGACCGCTGGAGCCAACGGGACTGGCAACAGCTGGCAGGGCCAGGGTGGCCAGGCCAAGGGAGATGGCACCACCGCCCGGCTGCACTTCGGCGGCGGCGGTGGCTATGGCTGGCCCAGCAGCGGCGGGGTCGGTGGCGGCATCGTCGTCCTGGCGGCCAAGAACCTCACCATCGAGTCCGGCGGTGTGGTGGAGTCCAACGGTGCCAACGGCGGCGGCAACACCAACAGCGGTGACTACGCGGGCGCCGGCGGCGGCGCAGGAGGCACCGTTGCCATCTTCAGTTCCAACTACAGCAGCGTGGGCACCGTGCAGGCCACCGGCGGCACTGGCGGCGACGGCTACAGCAACTACGACGGCGGCAGGGGCGGCGACGGCTGGGTGCTTACCAGCAACGCCCTTGACAGCTTCCTGGTGCGCAGCATCCCCTCCAAGGTCAAGATCTTGCTGGATGGAGAGGACGTTACCGCGGCCCTGGGCGACCCCAACGACAAGGGCGCTCCCCATTGGAACAACGGCGCCTGGGGCAACGGCATTGACCAGTGGTCCACGGGTGAACTGGACCTCACCAGCCAGGGCACCTGGACCTTGGGGCAGCACTCGTTGGTCTTGAAAGAGGAAGGCGGCTCGGGGGGCGTGCTGGAAATGGCGATGTACCTGATCTACCCCTTCACCGCCTCCACCGTGCCCGAAAACGACACCTGCGCCAAACCCAAGGTCATCGACGTCATGGGCGGCAGCGCCACGCTGAGCGACACCACCGAGGACACCATGGGCCGCATCAAGGCGACGGACGACTTCGTGCAGGCGGGTTGTGGGGGAAGTGGGGGGCCGGACACGGTGTACAAGCTGGAACTGACCGACTGGCGCAAGCTGACCATTGATGTGACAGCGGCCTTCACACCCCGCGTCTACGTGCGCAAGGGCGACTGCGCGGCAGGCAGCATGATGGCCTGCGGCGGGGCCCAGACCGTGACGCCGGACCTGAAGACGGGCACCTACTACCTGTTCGTGGACGGCGACGGCAACCTGCAGAAGGGCAACTTCAAGCTGGACGTCACTGCCGCCCCCCCCGCTGCGGCGGCCAACGACACCTGCGCTGGGGCTACGACCTTGACGCTGGATGAGAATGGCAAGGCCGAGATCTACGGAGTGACCTTCTTCTCCAACGACGACTACCTGGGCGGCTGCGGTGGCAGCGGCGCCAAAGATCTTGTCTACCGCATCGATGTGCCCAATGGCTTTGAGACGATGAAGGCCACGGTGGACAGCCTCGACTTCGCGCCGGCTATCTACATGTCCAACACCACCTGCGGACCCAACTGGATCACCTGCTCACCCACCAAGGTCGCCGTCCTCAGCTGGCCCGCCGCCGGTACCTACTACATCGTCGTGGACGGCAAGACGGCCAACGACAAGGGCGAGTTCACGCTGAAGGTGGAGATGATCGCGCCGCTGTAGGCCACGCTACCCCCTCCCTTGCGGTCGGGGTTCGGAAGCTGGCTTTATCGGGTCGTCGGGCCAGCGGTGCTTGGGGTACTGTCTTTGAAGCTGCTTCTTGATGGCGGGGTAGTGGCGCACCCAGAAGCCCGCCAGATCATCCGTCACCTGCACCGGGCGGCCACTGGGAGCCAGCAGGTGCAGCAGCAGCGGTACGGCCCCCTTCCCCACCACGGGCCCCTTGGCCAGCTTGAAGAAGTCCTGGATGCGGGACTCAATCGTGGGACGCTTCCCCGGCGCGTAGTGCACCGGCACCTTTTTGCGCCCGGGCAGGCCGATGTGGGTCGGACACAGGTCCTCCAGACGCCGCCGTTCTTCCCCCGACAGCTTGCCTAGGAATCCGTGCAGGGGCCGCGCTTCCAATACCTCGTCAATGCCGTTGGCGCCCTCCGCCAGCAGCCCCAGGTGGGCCCGCAGCCGGGCCTCAAGCTCCGCCAGCAGGGTTCCCGCCTGGTCCTCCCAGTGGCCTCCAAAGGCCAGCAGCCAGCGCCCCTGCAGGGCCTCCAACTCCTCGGCGTCCACCAGACTGGCCAGAGGCAGCGCGTCCAGCTTCCGGCGCAGCAGGGCCGTGGCCTCCGCCGGCCAGGCCTTCCGGGCCAGCCGCCCCTCGCCAATGGTCAGGGGCCCGTAGCGCAGCCGACTGAAGACCTCCACCCGGCGCTTGGCCTCGTTCCAGTCGCACTGCACGGCCTCCGTCACCAACTGGGGCACCTCGTCCAACAGCAGCCCCGCCTCCAGGGGCACCCAGCGCAGGGGTCTGGCGGGCCTCGCCGCGCTGTCCCCGGGGCCCCGCAGGGCCCCCGCGACGGCCAGCACCAGCAACGTCTCGCAGCTCTTGGCCAGGGCCTTGGGTGCCTCCAGTTTCAGCCCCTGAAAGGACTGGAAGTTGGGGCCCCCGCTGCGCGCGCACACGAAGTCCGGAAAGGCCCGCAGCAACAGCCGTGACAGCGCCTCGCGCCGCCCCACGCTGGTCCCCAGCCCACCCAGATCCTTGCCCGCCCCCAGCCGCGCCAGGGCGTCCGTCAGGCTGCGCCTCAGCTCCGGCAGGTACTCCAGGTCCACCGCCCCCGTCCGGGCCCGCCCCGCGCCCAGGGCCGCCGCCCAGTCCTCAAGCTCGGCCAGGAAGTCAAAGCCAGGCAGTTCCGCCTCTGCCCGCGAGGCCCGACGGTTGGCCCCCTCCAGCAGCACCGCCGCCAGGGCCGCCCCCGGCCTGGTCTCGTCGTCCGCGTCCAGCAGCAGCCTGGCCACCCGGGGATGAAAAGGCAGCCGCAGGGCCCGCCGCCCCACGGCGCTGACCTGCCCGCCCTCCACCAGCCCCAGGCTCTCCAGCAGGGCTCGCGCCGCCGCCGCAGCCTCCAACGGCGCCGCCTCCACCAGGGGCAGGGCCTCAAACCCGCCAAAGCCCAGCCCCCGCACCACCAGCAGCCCGGGGGCCAGGTCCGCGCCCCGAATCTCGGGTGGCCGGAAGGGCTCTCTGCGCGCCTCCTCGGCCCGCGAGAACAGCCGCACGCACAGGCCCGGTCCCTGCCGCCCTGCGCGCCCCGCCCGCTGCACCAGCGAGGCCTGGGCCGACGCCACCGTCTCCAGCACCTCAAAGGGCTGCCCCGGCAGCTTCAGCGGCCGCCGCTCCAGCCCCGAGTCAATGACCGTCCGCACCCCCGGCACCGTCAGCGAGCTCTCCGCCACGTTGGTGGCCAGGATGACCCGCGACGCCATGCCGGGTACCAGAATCTGCCGCTGGGCCTCCAGGGTCATGCTGCCGTGCAGGATCTTCACGTCCCGCCCGCGAAACGCCGTCCCCAGCCTGCGCCGGCAGCGCTCGATCTCCGCCGCCCCCGGCAGGAAGACCAGGAAGTCCCCCTCCCGCTGGCTGTGGGCGGCCACCGCCGCCGCCACCCGCGCCTCCAGTGGCTCCCGCTGGTCCCCCGGCTCCCACAGCACCTCCACCGGATGCCCCGGCACCGGCACCTCCAGGAAGGCCCCGCCCAGCTTGGCCGCAAGCTGCGCCCCGTCCAGGGTGGCGGACATCACCAGCACCCGCGGTCCCCCACTCCCCCCCGCAGCCTGACGGGCCGCCAGCAGCGCCCCCAGCAGCAGGTCCGAGTCCAGCCCGCGCTCGTGGAACTCGTCCAGCACGTAGATCCCCCAGGGCGCCGCCGGCACGCCGCCTTTCAGCAGCTCCAGCAGCATCCCGTGGGTGAAGTACACCAGGGGCGAGTCGTCCCTGGCCGCCCGCTCGTGGCGCACCTGGTAGCCCACCTGCCGCCCCAGCTCCAGGCCGCCCTCCTCCGCCACCCGCGCCGCCGCCGCCCGGGCCGCAATACGCCGCGGCTCGCTGACCGCCACCTGCAGCCCCGCAAAGGCCGGATGGGCCAACAGCGCCGCCGGCACCCGCGTGGTCTTGCCGCTGCCCGGAGGGGCCGCCAGCACCAACACGCCGTGGCGCTCCAGGGCCGCGCAGATCTGCGGCAGGGCGGGGTCAATGGGCAGTGGCTGCAGCGTGGCCATGAAGCCTACTGGGGCGTGGACTGAATGTGAGAGTTCATGCCGGTGTAGCCGTGGCGATGGATGAGCTGGTCAATGTAGATGGTCAGCGCCAGGTTCGCGGGCAGCATGGGGGACAGGTCCTTCAGCTTGATGCTGGGCAACTGGAAGGAGGCCAAGGCGTTCTCCGTCAACCCAGACAGCAACTGCGGCAGGATGACCCCCTGGACCAGCATCGTCATGAAGCCCTCGGCGCCCTTGAGGTTCTCGCTGACGTAGGTGACCTGCGTGTACAGCGGGTCAATCTCGCCCAGACCCAGGGACAGCCCCTGCCCCAGCGGCCCCTCCACCAGCGTGATGTTGGCCGGCGCGGACATTGATGCATACAGGCCCATGCTGACGGGCTGGTCGAACATCTCCATGGTCAACTCAATGTAGGCGTCACCCGCCTGGAAGGTCATGGTGCCGTCCTCCGAGCAGGTCGTCAGGATGGGCGGCAACGTGAAGTCTGTGCGCGCCACGATGTTGCGGATGCCCAGGTCCTCCAGTGTGCCGAAGCCCTCAAGCTGGAACTCCGACGGGTCCATGATCTGCTCCAGGGGCACCGTCAGGTTCATGATGCCCGCGGCCCAGGCAGCGTGCAGGATGCGGTTGATCATGTCGTCCGCCAGGGCCACCTCGGTGTTGGACTTCTTGTCCATCTGGTAGCCCCCGGGGATGTCGAAGTAGCACTTGCCGCGCCCAAACGATCCGGGCATCTCGTGGGCCACCGTGCGTGCCGCCCGGGCGTCCGCGTTCAGGTCCACCGCCATGCCTGTGTTCTCGAAGCCCAGGTTCCACACGGCCGACGAGAAGTTCACGCTGACCGGCTCCGCGTCTGGCAGCAGCGGGTTGGGGACCTCCAGGTCCATGTTGATGGCCAGCGCCCCCACCAGCCCCGCCATGAGGCTGTCCAACTGCCCGTTCACCATGGAGGCCGCGGCGTCCTCGATCATCCCCGAGAACGTGTTGGCCAACCAATCGAACAGCCAGCCCAGCAGGAAGTTCAGGATGCCGCTGTCCAGGTTGATGTCTATGCCCTCCAGGTTCACCGTCGTGCTGTGCGAGGTCGACGTCGCCACCCCATCCACCACCGTGAAACCCGTGTCGATGCGCGCCTTGATGGTCGAGATTCTGATGCTGCCGCCCACATCGGGGCACACGTCCACGAACCACACCATGCACTTCGCCGTGGCGTCCACGTGCATCGTGAAGTTGCTGATGGTCAGCTCCGTGCGCAGCACGCCTGGGTCCGGGTTCAGCTTCACGGTCGGGTTCTGGTAGCCCACGCCGCCAAGATAGATCTTGTACTCGCCAAGCTGGGCCGCAGGGTTGGGGATGAGGCTGCCCAGGCTGACGCTGCCCATGGTGATTTCCAGAATGGTGGCCAGGTCGTTGGGGTTGTTCTTGTCGTGGTTGCCGTCGTCGAAGAACTGCTCGGACAGGAAGAACTTGAGGCCGTTCTTGATCTTCTGGTTCTCCTCCAGCGAGTGCCACACGGTCGAATAGTAGAAGGACTGGGCCACCATGGTCTTGAAGCCGCTGGGGTCCTCCGCCAGGACCAGGATCATGTTCATCCCTTCCTGGGCCTGCATCACGAAGGTGAAGGCGCCGTCGCCCCCCACCGCCACGTCGTTGCCGTTGATGCGGAAGCGCGCCACGCCGTTGATCTTGTCCTGCACCGTGCCGCGCACCTCAATGGTGGCCGTGCCCGACAGGGCCGCGCCGCGGGGCGGATAGTCGATGTTGATGACGGGGCCGTAGCCATCCACCGCCAGGGTGCGCGAGCCGCAGACCTCGGGGTACTGCTGGATGCACACCAGGAAGTCGTACTCGCCCTCGGATTCCAGCAGGAAGCGGTTCTTGCCGCCGGCGGGCTTGACCCCCAGGACGGGCAACACCTGGACCGGCAGGAAGGTGACGCCCTCCACCACGTTGCTGTAGCTGTCCACCGCGGAGGCCTTTACTTCTACCGTCTCGAGGACCTTGTAGAAGGGCTTGTCGGGGACCACGCTGACCAGCACCCCGGCGGGGGGACCGGGCACCACCTGAAGGGTGCGCGGCTCAAGCTGAAAGTAGTTCCAGGGCTCGTCCTGGGGAACGCAGGTCACCGGGTAGAAGCCCGCCAAGGTCCCACTGAGGTTGAAGCCCAGAAGCTGCAGCTTGGGTGCGTGCACGGCCATCTTGAAGCCCGCCACGTCGTTGCCCCAGGCGTCCCGCGCGCGGCACCCGACCTGCACGGCCACTCCCGCGGGCGTCTGGTCGGAGGACAGCAGGGTCACGATCTTCACGGTGGGCCCGGTCTTCACCTCCAGCTCCGCCGGCGTCGAGTCCATGGCCCCAGACAGCGGATCCACACAGGCCACCTCGTACTTGCCCGAACTGCGTCCCTGCACCTTGAGCGCCAGCACCTGCAGGCCACCCTGGGGAGCCGTGTCCACGGAGGGCGGCGTGTCGATGACGTTGCCAAAGGCGTCCTCAATGACGCAGGTGACATCCACCCAGTCGCCCGCGGTGATGCTGTCCTTGGACAGCGTGGTCTCGATCAGCGTGGCGGGCCCGGGCAGCACCACCACCATGAACCCGTCCTCGTCGGTCAGTTCAAGGTTGGGGGACTGGGCCACGCAGTGCACGAAGTACACGCCCGCCGTCTGGAACTCCACGTTGAGGCCGTCCTCGGTGGTCTCCCCGGGGCCTTCGATCAGCAGGGAAATGGCGAAGTGGTTGGGCTGGTCCACGTTGACCAGCTTGCAGGTGAAGGGGGCCAACTGCCCCGCCTGCCAGGTGTCCTTGGTGCTGGAGGTCTTGATGCCGGGCTCGGTGGAGACCGCGTCCTCGCCCTGGGCATCGCCGGGCTGAACGGAGTCCGTGGGCACCCACCCATCGGGGGCAACCCAGCCGTCCTCGCCGGGTTGGGGGGCGTCCAGCGCGCCAGCCTCCTTGGGGTCCACGTAGCCGTCCTCGCCCTCGGGCACGTCCGGGCGGCTGTCGCCCAACCCGTCGCCAAGCTGCCCGCCGTCAAAATCGCTGCTGCCCGTGGTGGAGGAGCCGCAGCCCCAAAGCAACACGCCCAGCACCGCCAGCAATACAAACCAAATCGGCCTTCTCATGCGCCGTTCTCCGTGTCTTTTTTGGAGCTGAGGTATGAAGCCGCTCCACCCGCAGCGGTCGGCATGGTAACACGTACGCGCGCGACGAAGCAACGAGCACGAGAAGTGCGAGGGTCTGGGCCAACGTTGCCCGTCCCAGCCGCGAACGTAGTGAGCGGATCGGCCAAGATCGCGGCTGGCCTCAGGTCAGGTAACCGTCCT
>CAIXZC010000266.1 GCA_903923815.1 uncultured Myxococcales bacterium | reverse complement strand
GGATGGAGCACATCTTGGCCGGCACGGCCAAGATGCGCTGCGTCCCGAAACCACTCTCGTACGCGACTGCTGGTCGTCACGTGGGCGCTGGGGTCGGTCAACCGACCCCAATGCGGTTGCCCTGGCAGGCGGGTTTCTGGTATTGCTGCGGGCCTGTGTTGAAAGGAGTTCGAGATGCTGAACAACGTGCTGGTCACTGGGGGTTCGGGGTTTGTGGCGCGGGCTGTGCTGCCGGGCCTTGCGGCGCCGCGGCTGTTGTCGCGTAGCGGACGGGTGCCCGAAGGGGCCCCCGAGGGCAGCGTCGGGGTGGCCCACGATCTGTCAGCGGCGCCCCCTCCCCTGTCTGCCCTGGAGGGCGTCGAGGCGGTGCTGAACCTGGCAGGCGAGCCCATTGCCGGCCACTGGAGCGCGGACAAGAAAGCCCTCATCCGATCCAGCCGCGTGGATGCTACTCGCAATCTGGTCCAGGCCCTTGGGCAACTGGAACACCGCCCCAAGGTGCTGGTCAGTGCCTCCGCGGTGGGCTACTACGGGGACTGCGCCGACCGTGAGGTCACCGAAAAGGACGCCCCCGGCAAGGACTACCTGGCCCAGGTCTGCCAGGACTGGGAGGCCGCCGCCCTGGCCGCCGAAAAGCTTGGCATCCGCGTGGTCATCCTGCGCTTTGGGCTGGTGGCCGGCCCCACGGGCGGCGTGCTGGAGAAGCTGCTGATGCTGCACGGCGTCGGGCTGGTCCCCGTGTTCGGCTTTGGCAACCAGTGGTGGTCCTGGATTGGCTGCGCGGACCTGGGCCGGGTCATCCGCCGGGCCCTGGCTGACGAACAGATGTCCGGCATCTACAACGCCACCTCCCCCCGCCCCCTCCGCTGCAAGGACTTCGTGGCCTCCGTCGCCTCCAAGCATGGCGCGCGGGTGGTGCCCATGCCCTCGCTGGCCCTCAAGCTGGCCCTGGGAGAGGGCGCCCAACCCCTGCTGTGCTCCCAGCGGGTGCTGCCCGCCAGGCTGACGGAGTTGGGCTTTGATTTCTATTTGGGAAGTCCCGCGGACGCGGTGTGCCGGTAGGCAGGCTACTGAGGCAGCGTGTAACTGACGTTCAGCGTGAACTCGCCCTTGTCGGCGGCCGTCTTGCCATCCACGACCACGTAGTAGCGACCACCCGTTGCGTAGGCCCGGCTGAAGGTCTTGGTGGGCGCGCAGCCTGAGTATTCCTCGCACTTGTCCAGGCCAAAGTACAGAACCGGGTTGAAGGTGCAGTCGATGCTGACGGTGAACTCCGCCGTGTTCGCGGGCAGGTCGAAGTAGAACACCACGTCGCGGCCCAGGGCGCCACCGCAGGTCCCCTCGTAGGAGTTGGTGGCGAACAGGTTCTGTCCGTAGGCCGAGCCCTTGTGGTCCGCATCAAAGACGATGGCGGTCGGCGCCGTGCAGTTGTTGTTGGAGGGAGGCGCCGGAACGGCCGCCACCAGATTCAGGATGAAGTCACCCTTCAAGGCATTGCCGTCGGAATCCACAAACAGGTAATAGGTGCCGGTCTTGAGCGTGCCGGCGTTCAGGGTCTTGCTGCCGCAGGCTACCAGCTCGCCGGTCGCGCAGTCCGTCTTGCGCAGGTAGACCCGGGCGTCGAAGGCCGCGCTGACGGTCAGGCTGACGTCGCGCCAGTCGGTCAGCTCGAACTTGTAGACCACGTCGGTGCCATCGCCGCCGCCGCACCCGGCCTGGACGTAATCGTTCTTGGCCTTGGTCTTGCCCATGGTGTCTTCCGTGGTGCCGGACACGGTGACGTTGCCCGCCATGGCATTGAGGACCTTGGCACCAGTGCAGGTGTCGTTGTCCGGGGCCTTGGCCACCGAGAACGGGTAGATGACGTAGATGTACATGTCGATGGGGCCGCTGCTGTTGACCTCCTGGCGCAGCTCGACCTTGTGCTGGCCGGTGGTCCAGTTGGCCACGTTGGACAGGTCCAGCGCGCCGGTGGTCCAGGGCTGGGTCTTGTCCGCGCCCCAGCGCACATTGGTGGCGTCCCAGTTGGGAGAGGCCTTGCTGTTGGGGTTGCCCACGGTGGCCGTGACGTTGACGCCGTCGATGTAGATCTTCACGCCCTGGGGATAGGTGCCGCTGCTGCCCTGGGCGTACTCGCTGTACAGGTACAGGATGACCTTGGGCGTGGAGGGGTTCATCAGGTGGACGTACTTGTACACGGTGCTGGGACCGGTGGGGAAAGTGAAGTGGTCGGTGAGCGCGAAGACCGTGCCGTTGCCCTCGTTGATGTTGCCGGGGCCGGTAGACGCCAGCAGGTCGATGGCGCCCTGCACCGTGGTGGCCGCGATGCCCGTGGTGGTGGGGTCGTAGCTGTGGGCGGAGGCGGCCAGGGCGGCGTCGGCAAGATCGTCCGGGTCCACACAGCCCACGCAGTCCACGCCCGAGGCGTCCCCGCCCGCGGTGGCGCTGGCGGCGAAGTTGAAGGCCACCTCATCGGCCTCCACACAGCCCAGGCAGTCCACATCCAGGGCGCTGTTGGCGGGGCCGTTCTTCTCGGTGGAGCCGGCGTAGTTGAAGTCCACGTCTTCATCCCCGACGCAGCCCGTGCAGGCCAGTTCGGTGGCGCTGCCCAGGCCAACCCAGGCGCCGTTGGCGAAGACCTTCAGGGCTCCCTCGGTGCTGTCGAACCACAACTGACCGGCGGCAGGCGACGGCGGGGCCGACGTGGTGGGGGCGTTCTGGATGACCATGTTCAGCACCTGGTTCTTGGCCAGGTTGAGGGCGCCACTGGCGGGCACCGTGCCGTTGGCCATCAGGAACAGCCCGCTGGCGGCGGCGTTGCCGGTGGTGACCACACCCTCGGGGCGGCCCTGGATCTCGGTCCACTTCACGGGCCCGGGGGCGAAGCCGTTGGTCTGCAGGTAGTAGGCCACGTCGTTGTCGTCGTAACCGCCCGCCTCCACACCGATGGAGTCCAGGTAGTCCTGCACGTCCAGGTCGCTGTAATGTGGCCCTGACGAATAACCGAGGGCCTTCAACTTCGAATCAAGCTGGTCCAGCCGCACTACCGTCTGGGCCGCGTTCTCGGTGGTCAGCACGCTGGACGCATCCACCCCACCCACCGCCAAGGCGTTGTCGGCCGTCAGGCAGGTCCCCGCCAGGTCGGTGTACATGGCGAAGGGGCTGCTGGTGACACGCTGGCGCGGCTCCAGGATGACCGTGAGGGTCTGGCTGCCCTTGACGGCGATCTCCATCCAGGCCTCGCCGGAGGACAACAGCGAGGGACTCAGCGGGTTGCTGAGCTTGGCGCCAAGCACCGCCGTAAAGACCCCCTTGGACACCGCGATGGGCTGGGTCTCGGACCAGAAGGCGTCCCCGCCAAGCTGGTTCTGGTACAGGCTGAACGTCATCTGCAAGGTGCCCTGAATGGGCTCGCCCTGGGGGTCCGTCACGTAGCCCTGGTAGTGCAGCACGCCGGGCACCTCCGCCCGGGCCTGCCCGCCCACCACCATGGAGGCCACCACGGCCAACGCCAACACCAAACTTGCAGCCCTGTTCATCATTCACCTCCCGGTCGTTGCCGGTTCGTTACGCCAAGGTCCTAGAAGAACCACTTTGCCAATGCAAGGATGCCCTGCTTCCAGGGCACCCGGTGGGACACGCCCGAGCTCTTGCCGAAGGCGGCCTTGTTGGCCAGATACCAGCGGTAGTTGCGCAGCAGCGCGTCCTTGTTCGAATAGTGCGGCGCGTAGCCCAGCACCTGCCGCGCCTTGTCAATGGACACGAAGCTGTCCTTGGAGGCCGTCTCGTAGACCCACTTGTACAGCGGGGACAGGTGCAGCAGTTCCAGGAAACGCAGGGTCCAAATCATAGGGGCCGCGGGGAAGCCGATGATGCGCTTGCCGAAGCCCGCCGCATCCAGCACCACCTGGTAGTCTTCCTTCATGGTGGTGTACTCGGCGGCGCCGATGTTGAAGACGTCGTTGACCTTGGCCGCGTCGCCCGTGGCAGCCAGCCAGATGGCCTCGCACAGGTCCTCCACGTCCAGAAGCTGATAGTGGTTGTTCCCCCAGCCGATCATGGGGAAGTTGTGCCCCGCCTCGGCCCAGTCGTAGAACAGGGCGAAGACGCCCAGGCGCTCGGGGCCGATGAAGGACTTGGGGCGCAGCACGGGGACGCACAGGCCCTTGGCGCGGTAGTCGGCGCACAGGCCCTCGCCCTTGACCTTGGCGATGCCGTAGGGGCCCACGCCGTGAAGGGTATCGGTCTCCAGCAAGGGGTGGTGGTCGGGGATGCCGTAGACCGCCGTGGTGGAGATGTGGATGACGCGCTTGACGCCGTGCTGCAGGGCGCTGTCCAGCACAATGCGGGTGCCATCGATCTGGGTGGTGTAGATCTCCTTGGCGGGGTACAGGGGCAGGGCCGCAGCGCAGTGCACCACCAGGTCCACGCCCTCCATCATGCGGTCCACCATGGCGCGGTCGCGGATGTCGCCCACCACCGCGTTGATGCGATCCTGGCAGTCGGGGTAGTCGAAGTGGACCAGGTCCAGGCTGCTGACCTTCATGCCCTTGGCCAGCAGAAACCGGACAAGGTTTATGCCCAGGAACCCGGATCCACCCGTGACCAGAACTCGGTTGCTGCCTGACATGGAACGCCGCTCCTTGGGGTCGGGGCCGCGGACCTTGGCCCGCCGGCGCGAAAAATACGCGCCTACTGTAACAAAGCTAGGCCCCAATTCAAGGACAGTCTTCGGTGCCCGGGGCCGACGGGCCCCTTGACGGCGGGGCAGGTCATGCCAAGCTTTTTGGAGCGCTTGACAGTGCTTGCGCCTTGACCGGATACTCGCCGGGTGTTGCGGAAAACGTTTTTCCAAGGAGAAATCCATGATCAGCAAGAAGATGCAGGACTTGATCAACAAGCAGATCAACATGGAGGTAGGCTCGGCCTACATCTATTACAGCATGTCGTCCTGGGCCCAGGACCAGGACCTCCCCGGGCTGGCCAACTGGATGCGCATCCAGGCCCTGGAAGAGCTGGGCTCGGGC
>CAIXZC010000265.1 GCA_903923815.1 uncultured Myxococcales bacterium | reverse complement strand
GCCGCCTTTCCCGGCCCATTTAAGGGTTCCCGGAAGGTCCGGGCCGGCCGTTAAAATATATGTTTTCAATAGCTTCCAAAAACCAGCCACGTTTAGCTCAGCCGAGTCAAGTCCTGCTGGAGTGCAAAAATATGGGGGGCTTCGTTCCTCGTATGTTTGAGTGGTTTCCCGGCCCCCTGGGGCCATCCAGACCACAAAAATCGACGATTTCCGGGCGGCCCAAAAATCATGTATATGTTAAAAACCCAAGTGGAATGCCGACCCATTTGGTGGGCGTGCATGCATGCATCTGTAGCCATTTTGGCTCAAGCTTTGCCCCTTCGTCTTCGTGGTGTCCCCCGCGGGCTTCGTCGCCATGAAGGGGCATGCCCGGTGCTGTTTAGGAGTGGTGCACACGAGCCAGAAGTGCAC
The DNA here is from genome assembly GCA_903923815.1 of uncultured Myxococcales bacterium. GTDB lineage: Bacteria > Myxococcota_A > UBA9042 > CAIXZC01 > CAIXZC01 > CAIXZC01. Next base: position 24,182 of record CAIXZC010000265.1, on the reverse strand, counting down.
CTTGGCTCGCAACAGGGGTGGCGGGCCCATAGCGGTCAACGGCCCTTGCCCCCGCTGCAAAGAACGGCGGTGCAGGACGCACTGCCGTTGCGGCAGGCTTCGCGGGAGTGCTCTTGTGGGGCACCCGTCCACCCGGAATCGGTGCACGGATTGCAGCCGAGAAGTGACTCCCGGAGTTGACCCAGGGACATGCCTTCGGGAGGGTCCCGGGTGCCAGGGTCGGTCCGGTTTGGTTCCGGGAGCGGGTGCCCAAGCACGTCCGCATCAGGTCTGGAACTGCTGACGGGCGACATGCTGGCCGACCCGGTTCGGCTGCTGCTTCCCGGGCTGCCATCCGTCCATTGACTTCGCCAGGGCGCCCCTCGCCGGCGGAGCCGTCGTCGGTGGAGGTTTTCGCGGACGGTTCCTGGATGCCGAAAATGTTGGGCGAGATGGAGCAGGCCGTGAAGATCTCTGTCGCGTCCATGCTCTTCGACGACCCAGAGGTCACGGCCTGCTTGTCTAGGAGGTTGAAATCAGCCGTGGGCCCGCCGGTCTCTGTCATGGTCGTTGTGGACAAGCAAAATGCCACAAAGAATTTGTGCAGGCCGCACGTTGCCCCCGCATGCGGATTTGGCTGTGAGATTGGGACTCCTCTGGGTCTACTGAAAGTGGGCGGGGGGAGCTCGGCCCCAGCGTGGCTCTGGGATCCATGTTTGGGTTTATGGGGTTGGCTCCGGAAACGACAGGCTTGTCATTCGCTGCCGGGGGCGACATGCACGTGGCAGGCACCAGCGGGGCCACCTCTTGCGGTTGCAGAAGCTTGGGGCGGAGGTGCGGCTCGCCGGCGGGCTGGATGCCGTGCCGGTCTTCGGTGCCGGGGCCCGTGGCGGCGTGATGCACGTGAAGGCCGTGGTGCTCGACGACCGGATTGCCTATGCGGGGAGCAACAACTTGACGAAGGCCTCCCGGGTGAACCGTGAGCTCGTCTTCAGGCTTGCCGGCCCTCCTGTGGCGGCCGTCCTCGCCGCCGTTGCGGCCGCTGCGTGTTCCGGCGAGCTCTTCTGAGCCGCACCGAAGGTCTCCTGCCGCATTCCGACACGGGCTCCGGGCCGTCACCAAAAATCGTCCTAGTGACATCCCGGACACTTCCAAGGCAAAAACAAAAATCCAAAAATCGTCCTAGTGACATCCCGGACACTTCTAAGGCCAAAACACAAATCCAAAAATCGTCCTAGTAATATCCCGGACACTTCCAAGGCCAAAACGAAAATCCAAAAACCATCTTAGTGACACCCCGGACACTTCCAAGGGATCAACCCAAGACTTGAAGATCAGCAAGCCCCCTCCGGCGTCGGGCCCGCGTGTCCACTGGCGATCCGCTTGCTTCGCGCGCGGCTATGACGGGGGACGAGGACCTCGCTGCGGTCCGTGCCGGCACCGGCCCGCTTCCAGCCTTGACACTATTTGGTCTGCGGTGTTACAAGTTTTGGGTCCTGTTCACCAGCCACGGAGAGTGACCAACGCCCATGAAAAGGCCACTGAAAACTGGTATCTGGCTGTGCCTTTTTGTTCTGCTTGGCGCCTGCGCTCCCATTGGGGCGTCGTCGGCCATCTCCCGGGCCCAGGATGACCTGGCCAGGGCTGAGGCTGCGGGGGCTTCGCGGGTTGGTCCCGGGGGGCGCTGCGACACCCGCGCCCAGCTCAACTATCACCAGGCCCAGGGGCTGCTGGCCAAGGCCAAGGAGCTGAACGGCTACGCCTACTACGAAGAGGCCGTGGTTGCCGCGGACAAGGCGGCGGCCCTCTCTCGGGACGCCGTGCGCGTCATGCGGGACCGGACCAAGAAGACCTCCACTCGCTGCTTTGAGCCTACTGTGCCCGGCAGCACCCCCGCGGCCCCCGCCCAACCCACCAGGCGATAGGAGCGAAGCATGAACCGGATGCTGCAACTGGTTTCCCTCCTGGTGCTGGTGGCCTTCTTCGCCGCCTCCTGCGCCACGTCATCCCGGGTCCGCCGGGAGAATGGCGCCATCAACGCCGAGTTGAAGCGCGTGGACGACGCGGGCTACATCTGCGCCCCCAAGGCCTATGGTGAGGCCCTGGCTCAGATGTACGCCGCGGACACCGAGGCCCGCTTGGGCAACACCTTGAAAAGCAATGCCCACCTGGAAGAGGCCTGGGCCCGACTGGCGGAGGTCAAGAAGCTGGCCCTCAGGCCCGACGGCAGCCCCAAGGATGGCTGCGAAGAGGACCTGGACGGCGACGGCGTGCTGAACAGCAAGGACCACTGCCCCAAGGAGGCGGAGGACTGCGACGGCGACCAGGACGAGGACGGCTGCCCCGAGTTCGACAAGGACGGCGACGGCATCCGCGACGAGGCGGACCGCTGCCCCGAGATGGCCGAGGACATGGACGGCTTTGACGACGTGGACGGCTGCCCCGAGACGGACAACGACCTTGATGGCATCCTGGATGTCCAGGACCAGTGCGCCAACCAGCCCGAGGACTTTGACGGCTTCTCCGACGAGGACGGCTGCCCCGACCAGGACAACGACAGCGACGGCCTGCCCGACGCCGGCGACAAGTGCCCCAATCAGGCCGAGGACATGGACGGCGACCAGGACGACGACGGCTGCCCGGACCTGTACAAGAACATCGTGGTGGAGGACAAGAAGATCCAGCTCAAGCAGAAGATCTTCTTCGCCACCAACGGCGCCAAGATCATGGCCCGCAGCTACGAGCTGCTGGACGAGGTGGCCATGGCCCTGCAGGAGCACAAAGAGCTGAAGGTCCGCATCGAGGGCCACACCGACGACAAGGGCAACGACAACTACAACCTCAAGCTGTCCAACGAGCGCGCCAAGTCCGTGCGCCAGTACATGATCAGCAAGGGCGTGGAGGCCGAGCGCATGGTCGCCATCGGCTACGGCGAGACCAAGCCCATCATGGAGAACACCAGCGAGGAGGGCCGCGAGGTCAACCGCCGCGTGGAGTTCAACATCATCGAAGAACCCCCGGCCCCCGCTGCCCAGTGACGCCGCTCAAGGTCCTCCCAGCATTGTTGCTCTTCCTGGCGCTTGGCGCTGCCCCGGGGGTGTCCCAGGACGTGGCGCCGCCGGCGGTTCCCACGGTTCCGGCGTCCGTTGCGCCCCCCCCGCCCCCCGAGGTTCCCCCCACAACCCCAGCCCCCGCTCCCGTACCAGTGCCCCCCGGCAGTCAGGCCACTCGCTTTGGCGCCCGCCTGGAGCTGCCCCACGGCTCGGCCCTGCTGCAGCAGTCCAGGATGCTGGCGGAGTTCTCTTTGGGGGGCGGCGACTGCGACCTGCGCCTGGGCCGTGGTGACCCCATTGCCAACCCCCGGCGGCTGATGCAGTCCCACCAGCGCATCTACCTGGGGACGGCCCTGGCCCCCATTCCGGCCCCGGCCCTGCAGCAGTTGCCCCGGGAGTGGCAGGCCCAGGGTGCGCTGTTCCAGCCGCGAGCCCAGACGGACAAGGTGGCGGCGCTGTTCTGGACGGCCTCCGACGGGGGCTGGTTCGCTTACCTGCGCTGTGGGGGGCGTCAACCCAAGGACCCCTGGCTGGACCCGGCGGTGGGACTGGTGACGCTGCTGAAAGCAATGAAGACAAACTAACGCTTGAAGATGCCGCGCACTTTGCCCCAGACGTTGCCTTGCTCCTGCTGGGGTTTGGCGGCCTGCCTTAAGGTCACCTTTCGCAGCTCGTCCCTGGCCACGGTGATGCCGGGGTTGTTCTTCAGCAGCTTGGTGTACAGCTCGACGGCCAAGTCCAGGTTCCCCAGGACATTCATGATGCGCGCCTTGAACAGCAGGGCGGACTCGCTGTCCGGGGACAGGTAGATGGCGCGGTCCAGGGTGTCGATGACCTGCTCGATGTACTCCTCTTCCTTGGCGTTGCGCTGCTGGCTGGCGTGGAACAGGGCCCAGCCGCGGTAGGCGTGGTAGGAGGGCTCCTCGGGGTTGATCTCGCAGGCGCGCTCGAAGGCCTTGAGGGCCTCGAACCAGTGGTTCATCTTCATGCGCTGCTTGCCGCCGGTGAACAGGTCCTCGGCGTCAAACAGGATGGAATAGGCGATCTGCGGTGAGGCGTGGCGGTAAAGGATACCCATGCGCTGGTCGTAGATCTGGCGCTGGCGCCGGTCCAGGGTGACGGCGGCGGCGAGGTCCAGGGCGCGGTTGATCAGTTGCAGGATCATGCCCGCCCGGTTGCTGATGAGGAACCCGCGGTAGCGCTCGTAGGAATACTGGTGTTTCTTGCGGCGGTAGGACTGGCGCAGCACGGAGAGGGCGGCGGCCTGGTCCACGCCAAGGATTCCATAGTGGTTGGACTCAAGCATCACCGCATAGGTGTGCTCCAGCATGGTCTCCAGCTTCTGGTCCGTGCCGCTTTGGGGGTCGCCGGGGGGCGGCAGGGCATGGAGGTTGCGCAGGCCCAGATCTCCGGGGGTGGCGTCAAGCTGTTCCCCTCTGGCGCGGGCGGCGGTGGGCTTGCCCGAATTGGGGGCGGCGGCCCGGATGGTCTGTCTGCCTGGCTCTTCGTCGTCGGCCTCGCTGGCGTAGTTTCCTTCGCTGGAGACCTCCATGGGACCCTCCGCGGGGACCAGGCCCACCATGGGGTCGGCGCTGGCGTCGAGCTCGCCCGAGGGCTCCGGGATGGGTGTGTAGTCCAAGGAAGTGAAGCCCGACAGCTCAGGGGCGTCGGCCTGCTCCGGGGGGGCCTCGACGGGGTGGGCCGGGGCCACGGGGGCGTGGCTTTCGGGGGCTGGTTCGGAGGCCTGGAGGTAGTCCTCGTAGAGGGCCTCGGGGAGGTTGATGGGCTGGGACAGGTTGGCCGCCGGCGCGGGTTGAGGCACGGGTGCCGCGGCAACGGGGACGGGGGCAACGTGGGCGACGGGGGCCGTGGCGACGGGGGCGTCGGGTGCGTCGACGGGGGCCTCGGGGGGCGCGTCCGGCTCGGGGCTGAAGGCCGCCAACAGGACCTCCGGCTGGGGCACCTGGAAGTCCGCCAACTGCATGGGAGCGTCAAGCTCGGAGGGGGCCTCCTCGGGCTCCTCCAGGGGGGGCAGGTCTTCAGGGGCGGGGATGCGGGAGGCGGGCCTTACGGAGGGGGCTGGGATTTCGACGGAGGTGGACTCGGCCAGTTCTTCGGCGAGGGGGCCCGAGGTGCCGTCCGTAAGCAGGAAGCGCAGGCGCGGGGGCACGACGCCACTGGCGGGGAACAGGACTCCACAATGGAAGAGGGCGAAGATGGGTTTGATGGTCTCGGGGTCCTCGGGGGAGGCCTTGTCGGAGGGCCGGAAGGGCTCGAAGGGCGCCCGCAGGGGGACGCTGGGGTTTTCGAAGGCGGCCAGGAACTGCAGCATGCCCTCGGGGGGGCGGGTGGCGAAGTCCATGGTGATGGGGCCGTGGGCTTCCAGCCAGGACTTGAAGAACAGGGGCTCGTCCAGGCCCGCGACGGTTCGATAGAAGACCAGCATGGGGTCAAGGCGCAGGGGGCGCAGGGGCAGGCCGCCCACGGGGTGACCGCGCCGGGCGTGCGCCACCAGGCCGTCCTTGGGGTACAGGAACATGAGCGCGTTTTCGCCGTACAGGAGGCGCAGGGCCAGCAGGTCCTCCCGGGAGACCTGGTCGCGCTCGGCAAGCAGGTGTTCCACGGGGACGCCAAGGGACTTGGAGTCCTCCACGGCGGCCAGGGTCTCCTTGCGACCAATGGGGGAGTGGCGCAGCAGGAAGGTGGCGAAGCTGTGCTCTGCGGTGTCGGAGCTGACGCTTAGCAGGTTCCCGCGGTTGTAGCCGAACTGAAAGGCCAGCCCGGGACAGCGAAGGTCCAGGGAGCCGGAGAAGCAGACGCGCTCAAGGTCGCGCAGCAGAAGTGGAAGCTCAAAGCGTTGGAGGGTCCCGGCGAACATGTTGGTTCCTTCCATGTTGGGTAGGGGGCAACCCGGCTGAGGCCCCAATCTAATTTGCGCCGCGGGGTACTGTCAAGCACCGCAGGGCTACAGCGGCAAGGACAGCTCCAGACCCTCGCGGGCGTTCTGGCCGGCGGGGAAGAGGGCGGTAAGACGGGCCTCCAGGGCGCTCAGTTGCTGATCGTCGTGGTCCGGGTGGTGGTGAAGCAGCAGCAGGCGGCCCACAGCCGCGTCGCGGGCAAGGTCCGCGGCCTGGGCCAGGGACGAGTGGCCCCATCCCTGACGTTCGGGCATTTCCTCGGGCACATACATGCAGTCCATGCACAGCACCGAGGCGCCGCGGCAGAAGGCCACCAGGGGCGCGTGGTCCTCGGGGTGGTGCTCGTGGTCCGTCAGGTAGACGACGGACGCGGCGCCGGCGTCCAGGCGGAAGGCGAAGCAGGGGTCGGGGTGGCGCACGGGCAGGGCGGTGACGCGCACGGGGGGGCGTTCCAGGGTCAGGGAAGGGGCCACGGGGAGGGGCGTGAGCCGGCCCGCCAGATCACCCAGACCCATGGGGAAGCCTGGCTTGCCGACAAGGTGTGAGAGGTGCTGCAGCAACAGGGAGGCCTGGGGCTGGGCGGGGCACCAGACGTCGACGTTGGTGCCGGGGCGGAACAGGGGGGCGAAGAAGGGCAGGCCGTGCAGGTGGTCCCAGTGCAGGTGGGACAACAGCAGCGTCAGGTGGGTGGGGCCATCCAGGGACTTGCCCAGCAGGCGCAGGCCCGTGCCCGCGTCCAGCGCGAAAAGCTGGTCCCCAACCTCCACCGAGACACAGGAGGTGTTGCCGCCATGCAGCAGGGTCGTGGCGCCGGACACCGGAATGCTGCCCCGGACACCCCAGAAACGAAGCTTCAACTGAGCGGACGACATCCCGACCCCCAAGCAAGACAACCCACGGCGCCGCATGATAGTGGAAAGGCGAAAAGGCACAAGAAGGAGGGTGGGGGAGGTGGCGCGGCTCGGTCAGTTGCAGCAGCAGCAGCCGTGGCCGCAGGAGGAGGCGCGGGAGACGAGGCTGCGGCCTATGAGGCGCTGGGGGTTGTGGACCACGTCCTCGGGGAAGGGGGGGGCGTTGAGGTCGCCCAGGTCCACGTCCAGGAGTTCCAGGATGGTCCAGGAGATGTCGAAGAGGCGGGCCTCGTCGCGGGGGGGGCGCACGGGATAGAGGGTGCCCCGGGCGTCGGGGGGGATGACCAGGGTGGTGAGGACGTCGTTGGAGCCGTGCTCGGGGCCGTTCTTGTCCACGTTGCCGTGGTCCGCAGTCAGGATCACGGCGTAGCCCCGGGCCAGGGCCTTGCGCACCACCTGGGCCACGCAGGTGTCCAGGGTCTCCAGGGTGCGAAGGGCGGCGTCGAAGTGGTCCATGATGAGGTGGCCGATCATGTCGGCGCCGGGGTAGTTGACGGCGATGAGGGGCCAGTCGTCGTCAAGTTCGCGCAGGAGGGTCTCGGTGATCTCGGGGTGGCGCATCTGGGGGACCTTGTAGAAGGCGTTGTCGTTGTCCACGCCGTCCTCGCGGCCCCAGGAGGGGATGATGATCTGCTTCTCCACGCCCTGGAAGGGGGTCGAGCGGCGGCCCCGGGAGAACATGCCCATGTGCTTCTCTTTGACGCCCTCGGTGAGGAACAGGAAGCGGAAGCCGGGCACGCCGGCGGCCAGTAGAGCCAGCACGTTGTGGGGGTGGGGCGCGTCGTTGAAGACCACCTTGCAGCCCAGCGTGCTGAAGGCCGAGTGGTACTGGGTCATGGACCAGAGGCGCAGGCCCGTCAAGTCGGCAAGCCAGGAAAAGCCGTCCCAGGTGTCCAGCTTGCCCTTGTTGGTGGCCTGCTTGGTCAGGAAGTCGCGGGCGCCCAGGAGGGCGGCGGTGATGGGCTCCTGGCGGTCGGAGCGGAAGATGGCGTTGAAGTGCAGCATGCCCGCGCCCAGGGGACGGGGGCTGGCGATGACGATGGGGGTGACCATGGGGTCGCTGAGGCCGGAGGCATGGTCCGCGGCGACCAGGGCGAGGGCCTCGTCCCAGTTGGCCACGGGGCGGCCCTGGTTCTTCACGAGGGCCTCGTACTCGACGCGGATCATGGCGCCCTTGTAGTCCCGGTCCAGGAACTGGCGGCCCAGGATCCAGCCGGCCAGATCGGGGGCGTCGTAGCGGGCCATCAGCTCGCGCAGTTTGTGCAGGAAGCCGAAGCGGCGGACGCCCGCCTGGGTCTCGAACACCAGGGAGGAGTGGGCGGGGGAGTCGCGGCCGTCCAGGACGATCTCCAGTTGCAGGGAGGAGGCGGGGAGGCCCAGGTGCCGGAAGTACAGCTCGAAGAAGGCCTCCAGGTGGCGCCAGGCGCTGTGGACGTAGCCGTCGTCGCCGAACTCGCCGGACAGGAGGGTCTTGAAGACCACCTTGCCAGCCTTGGCGGCCTCGCGCAGGTCGGTGTTCAGGTCCTCCAGGCGCATGAAGTCGCCGCGTTCCACCATGGCGCTGATTGCGGCGGGCATCTGGCGGGCCACCATGAGGTTGAAGATCTGCTGGTGGCCGGTGTCGGAGTTGCCCATGACCTCGGGGCCGGGGGACATGTCGTCGAAGCCCGTGAAGACGCCGGCGGTGCGGGTGACCCAGGTGTTGGCGTTGGCGCGCAGGCCGTCCAGGTTGGGGGTGGCGGCGGCCCAGGGGGCGTAGCGCAGGGCGACGGCAAGGGCGCGGCGGGAGGCGTTCAGGGACTCCAGGCCGTCGGGGCCCAGGCGGCGGGCAAGGTGCTCCTGGACGGAGGCCACGGAGGCCTTGAACTGCTCCAGATCCATCGAATCGGCGGCGGCCAGGGACTTGAGGACACCGGCGCCCGCGGGGGCCAGCACGGCCAGGGCCATGGGCTGGGAGAAGCCGGCCAACAGTTCCTCGGCGGCGGCGGGGAGGGTCTTGCGCAGGTCCGCGCAGATGGCGGTCTCAAGGGCCGGGTCGAAGCCGAAGCCATCCAGGACCAGGACCAGGGTTTTGGTGCTGTTGGGCGTAAGAGTAGCCAAGGGAACCTCCGTTCAATCCAGTCAAATGTCAGACGGCGCGCATGATAGTGCGGTGCGGGTCAGGGCGCAATGCCGCTGCGTTTGCGGCGCAGGACGGCGGCGAAGAAGCCATCCGTGCCCTGGATGTGAGGCAGGGTCTGGAAGTAGTTGCCGTCGGGGGAGGTCAGGTCCTTGGCCATGGTGGAGCCCCAGATCTCGGCGGGGCGGACCAACTCGAAGCCCGGGAGGGTGGCCAGCAGGCGGGTCACCACGTCCTGGTTCTCGGCCTTGAGGACCGTGCAGGTGGCGTAGATGAGGCGGCCCCCGGGGGGCAGCAGGGAGGCGGCGCGGTGGGCGATGGAGAACTGCAGCTCGGGGAGGCGGGCCAGGTCGTCCTCAAAGAGGCGCCAGCGGGCCTCGGGGTTGCGGCGCCAGGAACCCAGGCCGCTGCACGGGGCGTCCACGAAGGCGCGCATGATGGGGCCGCCGGCGGCCTTGGGGAGGTCCGCGGGGAGGGCGTCCTCGGGGGTCACCATGGAGCGCAGGTTGGAGATGCCGGCGCGGCGGGCGCGCTTGGTCAGTTCGTGAAGCTTGCCGGAGCTGACGTCAAGGGCGATGAGGCGGCCCTTGTTGTGCATGATGGCGGCCAGGGCCAGGGTCTTGCCGCCGGCACCGGCGCAGGCGTCCAGCACCACCGAGCCGGGGGGCGGGGCGGTGAGCATGGCGGCAAGCTGGCTGGCCTCGTCCTGGACCTCCAGGAGGCCCTCGGTGAACTGGGGCAGGCCGAAGACGTTGGTGTGGCCCAGCAGCTTGAGGCCCGTGTCGGCCCAGCGGCAGGGGCTGGTGGGGATCTGGGCTTCCAGGAGGCTGGCGGCCAGGGCTTCGCGGGTGGTCTTCAGGGTGTTGACGCGGACCGTCAGGGGGGCCCGGCGGTTGAGGGACGCGGCGAAGGCGTCGGCGTCGTCGCCCAGGTCCTCGATGAGGCGCCGGGCGATGAAGTCCGGCAGGCTGCGGCGCAGGGCCAGCCGGGAGATGGGGTCCTCCACGGCCTCGATGCGGACGTCCACGCTGCTGACCTCGTGCCAGGGGATCTGGGGCATGAGGGCGGCGGCCTCCGAGAAAGGCATGCTCTCCTCGAGGACGTTCCAGGCCAGCATGAGGGCCAGGACCCCCTCGCGGGTGTCGGTCTTGGGCGGGTTGAAGGGCTTGAGGGCGAAGCGCAGACGCCGGTGCAGCCGCAACATTCCATAAAGGCTTTCGGCCACCAGCTTGCGCTCCTGGCTGCCGATGCGCCGGTCGGCGCGGAAGGCCTGGGCCACGTGGGTGGTGGCAAAGCCGCCGTCCTCCACGGATCTCCACAGCTCTATGATCTTGTCCCGAACCAGAAACATCCGAGGTGGCATGGGCAACTCCGCGCGGGGCCGACGTGGCCAGCTTTGGCTTATACAGGAAGCCTTGCATTTTTTCCCGCCAAAACAGATGCCAGGTCCCAAAGCTGCTGCTAGAATCGCGCGCACTGGCCGGTTTGGAGGTGGGACGATGAGGATTTCTGGCAGGCTGCTGGGCGCGCTGGCGGGGCTTGGGTTGCTGGTGGGTGGGCACGCGGTGGCGTGGGCCCAGGACACCAAGACGGACTGTTCAGTGAAGCAGGCACCACTGGCCTGGGACGGGGCTGCGGGGCGGCTGGTGTTGGTCCAGAACCAGGACTGCACCACGCGCATCGCGCCGTTGGTCTTCTGGGTTGTGGACACCAAGGCCTGGGAGCTGAAGGGGCCGTTCAGCCACCGCCGAGGCGCCGAGCCGGCCACCCTGCGGGACCGGTTGGCCTTCGCCGTGGGCAGCTATGTCAGCGTGGACGCCGGCGAGGCTCCGGGGATCCTGATGCCCCACGGCGAGCGGGACAAGCGCAAGGCCGGCCTGTTCGGGTCGCCCTTCTTCCCCGATGGCGCCACCTTCCAGCCCAGCGGGCTGCCCAAGGACGAGGCGGCCACGGCGCTGTGTCTGGAGAAGCATCCGGCGACCACGCCCAACGCCACGGTGGAGGGTGGGGGGCTGCCGGGGGGCGACCTGTATTGGTGCAGCGTCACCCAGCCCGAGGGCCGCGCCAACGCCACCTACGTGTTTCTGCACCGGGGAGAGCCCGCCGCCGAGCTTAGCCTGCGCTCGGCCCTGAACCGCTACCATGCCCGGGTGTTGAAGCTGGAAGAGGCCCTTCGAGAGACCGAGGTGAAGGGGTTTGGAGACGCGCTGGTGGCCGCCTGCAAGGAGGCCGATCCGGCCCTGTGGGACCGCGCCAAGGAAAGCGTGGCCAACCTGTTGGACGGTGTGCCTCTGAAGGGGGTGCTGTTGGACCCCGAGCTGTGCCCCGACCTGCACCGCGCCGTGGAGGCCAAGAAGGCCGTACCGCCAAGCCGCTAACCCCCGACTCTGTCCGCTCACTACGTTCGCGGCTAGGTTATGCCGGCTTGTCCGTCCAAGCCGCGCACGGAGCGTTGCGATGTAAGCGGATCGGGCGAAAGGAGGGGAAATTAGGACCGTCCCCTATTGTTTCTTGCCGATCAGGACGCGGGCGGGGCGGAGGAGGCGGTCGCCTACTTTGTAGCCCACCTGCCAGACCTCCAGGACCATGCCATCCTGGGCGGGGTCCTTGACGGGCTGCACGGACAGGGCCTCGTGGAGTTCAGGGGAGAAGGGCTGGCCCTTGGGGTCCAGGCGCTCCAGGCCCAAGTCCATCAGGCTGTTCTGGAATTGCCTCAGCACCAGCTTGAGGCCATCCAGCAATTTGTCGTCGCAGGTGGTGGCGGTGGCTGCGGCGATGGAGCGTTCCAGGTTGTCCAAGGGATCGAAGAAGACCTCTATGAGGGTGCGGCGCTCCCGCTCCAGCTTCTCGTTGCGCTCGCGGTCCAGGCGCTGCTTTGCGCCCTCGAACTCGGTCTGCATCTTGCGGTAGGCCGTCACCATGTCGTCCTGCCGCTTGAGCGTTTCGGCCAACCGGGCCTCGCTGGCGCGGAGGGCCAGCTCCAATACGTGCAGTCTGGCCTCCAGTTGTTCCTTGGTGGCGTTTGCGCTGAACGCCGGGTCCGTCTGCTCCTCCCGGGGGTGGGGCTGGTCCTCGTCGTCGTTCTCTGGCTGGCTGTTGGCCTGGGTGTCGTCGGCCTGGGGCTCGTCCGTGTGCCAGGGCTTGTCCCGGGGGGCACCATCCCTGGGGTGGGCCTCCTCCTGGCCCCTGGGGTCCTCGTCCTCGTGGGCTACGGTGGGGTTCTTGTGCTGGTCGCTCATGGGGGCATCCTTTCGGGGTACCGCTACCCCTTGCCGCCTAAAGATAGTTGGATGTGCGCCCCGGTCAACCACGGCGAGCTCGATTTTCTGCGGTCGGACATAGCGTTTGACGCGCCGGGTCGAACCGGAGTATAAACGCCGAATCAATTTGACGAGGGACTGGTTCAAGCCCGGGCGGGTTTGGGGGTCTTTCGCGGAAGACTTTGGTATTTCCGAAGGAGGAACAAAATGAGGATCCTTTTCAAGAGCATGCTGCTGGTTCCCGTTGCCGCCCTGGTGTTCTTGGGTTGCGAGAAGAAGGAACCGGCCCCCGCCGCCGAGCAGCCCAAGGCTGAAGAAGCCGCCCCGGCCCCCGAGGCCCCCGCTGCCGAGCCCAAGGCTGAAGAAGCCAAGGCCCCCGAGGCCCCCGCCGCCGAGCCCAAGGCCGAAGAGGCCAAGCCCGCCGAGGCCCCCGCCGCCGAAGCCCCCGCCGCTGAGCCCAAGGCTGAAGAGGCCCCCGCCGCCGCCGTGACCATCCCCGAGGGCGTGCCCAACCCCGAAGAGACCCTGCGCGGCGCCATGGACGCCATGGCCAAGGGCCAGGTCTCCAAGGTGTGGACCATGCTGCCCCCGACCTACCGCAAGGACCTGTCCGAGATGGCCACCATCATGGTCACCAAGATGGATCGCGACATCTTCGAGAAGATCGCCACCATGCTGGACAAGACCATCGTGACCATCGATCAGAACCACGCCAAGCTGGTTCAGCAGATCGGCGCCTTCGCTGGCCCCAACGTCCCCCCCGCCGACATCGAGTCCGCCCTGCGCGCCGTGGTCGACACCTGGGCCGGCGCCAAGGAACTGAGCCTGAACAGCTTCGACACCTTCACCGCCTTCAACCTGGACACGTTCATGACCCAGAAGGCTGACGGCATCGCTGGCAAGATGATCGAAGCCGCCCGCAAGACCGGCAACAAGGACGTCGAGCAGCTCTTCAAGATGATGGCCGACACCAAGATCAAGATCGTGTCCGTCACCGCCGAAGAGGCCGAGCTGGAAGTCTCCTCCGAGGCCCAGACCGAGAACGTCAAGCTGAAGCTGGTTGAGGGCCTGTGGGTCCCCGCCGAGATGGCCGCCTCCTGGGGCGACATCGCCAAGAGCAAGGAAGAGCTGACCAAGTCCATGGACGAGATGCTGAAGAACAAGGATCAGATCCTGGCCGGGATCGCCCAGTTCGAGCCCGCCATCGAGAAGTTCCAGAAGGACGCCGACCTCATGGCCTTCGTGGGCATGATGTCCGGTGGCATGGGCGCTGCCCCCGTGGCCGAAGAGGCCCCCGCCGCTGAGGGCGCCGTGGCCCCCGAGGCCGCTGTTGCTCCCGAGGGTGCCGCTGCCCCCGAGGCCGCTGCCCCCGAGGCTGCTCCCGCTCCCGAGGCTGCTCCCGCCCCCGAGGCCGCCCCGGCCCCCGAGGCTGCCCCCGCCGCTGCCCCGGCCCCCGAGGCTGCCCCCGCCGCCCCCGCCGTGCAGTAATCACTGCCAGCCCCGCCCGACCGCGCTAATCCCTGACCCAACCAATATTCAGTGGCCCCCGGGCCGCCCTTCATTTATACTGCGCGCGCCTGTTTGACCCCCTCTTGGAGGTTTCCATGAAGCGCAGTCTGTTGATTCGCACCTTGGCCCTTGGCGCCCTTCTGGCCCTGGCGGCCTGCTCCAGCGGCGGCACCTCTTCCAGCACCGATGTGGTAATCGACGACGGCCTGGGTCAGCCCGACGGCTACCAGGGGCCCGCCCCCTGCAACAGCGACGCCGACTGCCTGTCAGGGGTCTGCGTGGTGGCCCTGGGGGCCTGCATGGAGTGCGCTGACGACAACGACTGCAGCACCGAAGAGCAGTGCTACAAGTTCTCCTGCATCAAGCGCCCGCCCTGCCTGAACAACGCTGACTGCGAGGGCATTGGCCGCTGCGACACCGTGGCGGGCCTGTGCGACCAGTGTGTCGAGGACTCCGACTGCGGGGCCTCGCCGTGGCGCTGCGACGCCGGCGTGTGCGCCCTGGGCTGCAACGCGAACCGGGACTGCGTCCTGGACACCGTCTGCGACACAGTCGCCAAGGTCTGCGTGGAATGCCTGGTGGACGAGGACTGCCCGTCGTCCTCCTTCTGCGAGACCAGCGTGGCCTCCTGCTTGCCCGACTTGTGCAAGTCCGGCAGCGCCATCTGCACCGCCAACGGCGTCGCCGCCTGCCGCCTGAACGGGTCTGGCTGGGCCGCCGCCGAGGCCTGCCCCGAGGGCAGCGCCTGCGTCGATGGGGCTTGCAAGACGGGCCTGCTGTGCAGCCCCGGCCTCACCACCTGCAAGGACGCCGCCACCGTGGAGCGCTGCAACAACGACGGCCTGGGCTTCACCGACAGCCCCTGCGGCGACGGCAAGAAGTGTGACAAGGGCGCCTGCATCACGGATACCTGCATCCCCACCTGCGGTGACCGCGAGTGTGGCCCCGACGGCTGCGGCGGAAACTGCGGCACCTGCGCCGACGGCGAGGTCTGCGACGGGCTCGCCGGCCAGTGCGAGGCGGCCTGCACCCCGTCCTGCAACGGCAAGGAATGTGGCAACGACGGCTGCGGCGGAAGCTGCGGCCTCTGCGGGGATGCCCAGGGCTGCACCGCCTTCCAGTGCATCGCCAGCCTGTCCTGCAAGGAGCTGGTGGAGTGCAGCATGGACTGCGGCGGCGTGAAGGCCTGCGAGGACCAGTGCTGGGACGAGACCTCACCGGAGGGCATGGTCCAGTGGCTGAAGGTCTTCAACTGCGTCAAGGCCGTCTGCGGGTCCTGGGGCGGCACCTGCACCTCCAATGCCGTGAAGGAAGGCGGCGCCTGCCGCACCGAATGGAGCACCTGCCTGGACTGCACCCCTGACTGCCAGGATCGCCAGTGCGGCGCGGACGGATGCGGTGGCACCTGTGGCACCTGCGCCAACCAGCAGGCCTGCACCGAGGCGGGCTACTGCGCCTGCACCCCCGCCTGCGACGGCAAGGAGTGCGGCGGCAACGGCTGCGGTGGAAGCTGCGGCACCTGCCCCGGCGGCTACGAGTGCGACGCCCAGGGTGCCTGCCAGCAGATCCTCCCGTCCTGCGGCGACGGCGAATGCAACGGGGACGAGGACTGCGCCTCCTGCGCCGATGACTGCGGCCCCTGCGACAGCTGCGGCGACAACAAGTGCCAGGACGGCGAGACCTGCGCAAGCTGCGCTGAGGACTGCAGCGCCTGTGCCGACAGCGACTGCTGCGCCTACCACGATCGCCCGGGTTGCGAGTGGAAGTTCATCTCCGACTGCGTCTGCAACCTGAAGGCCTCCTGCTGCAGCGGCATCTGGAGTTCGGACTGCGTGGTCAAGGCGGCTGGCTGCGGCGGCGAGTGCGACGTCTGCAAGCCCGACTGCCAGGCCATTGAATGCGGCGACGACGGCTGCGGCGGAAGCTGCGGCACCTGTGGCGACGGCCAGACCTGCCTGGATGGCCTTTGCACCGGTGGTGGCCCCGAGCCCACCTGCCGCGAGATGTTCGACTGCGCCGTGGAGTGCGGCTTCGCCGACTGCGAGGACAACTGCACGCAGGGTGCCTCGGACCTGGACTGGGCCGCCTATCAGGCCATCCGTGGCTGCCTCACCTACCAGTGTGGGACGGGTGCCGACGGGCACTGTTACGAGGACGCCCTGGACGGCTTCATCTGCTCCAACCTGTTCAATCTGTGCCAGTGATCCCAACCGTTGCCATTCTTCGAGGATGCCCCATGTCCAAGACTCTCCTGCGCCTGATGCTCCTTGTCGTCCCAACCCTTGCCTTGGTCTCCTGCACCGACGCCGGCAGCGGGGCCTCCCCGGACCTCGCCTCGCTGGACCCGGCGGACACCTGGGACACGGCCGAGGTGCTGCCGGAGGCTGATGCCGCGGTGGACACCACGGAGGCCTTGGACAGCCTGCCCGACACGGCCCTGGACACCCTTCCCGATACGTTGCCCGACACGCTGCCCCTGGACACCGTCTGCATCCCCTCCTGCGAGGGCAGGGACTGCGGCGACGACGGCTGTGGCGGCCAGTGTGGCCTGTGCGCCGAGGGGGAGACCTGCGTGGTCCAGCAGGTGTGCCGCAGCAAGGCCACCTGGACGGTGCTGGTCTACATGGTGGCGGACAACAACCTGGAGCCCTTCTCCTTCCTGGACCTGGAGGAGATGA
The DNA here is from genome assembly GCA_903923815.1 of uncultured Myxococcales bacterium. Classification (GTDB taxonomy): domain Bacteria; phylum Myxococcota_A; class UBA9042; order CAIXZC01; family CAIXZC01; genus CAIXZC01. Next base: position 7,755 of record CAIXZC010000265.1, on the reverse strand, counting down.
TGGTGGCCGCCCAGGCCGGTAACATCGCCTTCGTAGTGCAAGCCGACTGGGTTGACGGCACCTGGTATCGTGATGAGGACTCTTGGAATGATCGGGACTACAGGGACACCTGGCGCCTGTTGATCGAGCCCGGCTCCTACCGTGTGCTGGAGCGCATGGGCGAGGCCAACATGGCGGACCCCAAGGTGCTGCAGGATTTCATTTCCTATGGCCTGTCCAACTTCGAGGCCGACCGCTACGGGCTGGTGCTGTGGGACCACGGTGGGGCCATCGAGGGCTTCGGCTGGGATGACAGCGCCAACAACGCCGCCATCCTTCCGGGGGACCTGGCGACGGCCGTTCGGGCGGGCATGGATGGTGCCGGCTTCCAGGGTCGCAACTTCGACCTGGCGGGCTTTGACGCGTGCCTGATGGCCAACTTCGAGACGGTGGCCCTCATGGCCGGGGTGGCGGACCGCTACATGGCCTCCGAGGAGACCGAGCCCGGCGCTGGTTGGGACTACGGCGCCTTCGCGCTGGCGGCCACCGGCGGGGATCCGGATGCGGTGGGCCAGGCCATCATCAACGACTACATGGTCCAGTGCCGCCAGGGTCCTGGGGACGAGTTCGCCAGCCTGGCTCTCATGGATCTGCTGCAGTTTCCGGCCTTTGACGCGGCCTGGCAGGCTGTTCTAGGGGCTGTGAACGGGGATCTGGACACCCAGGCCCTGGGGCTGGCGGCGGCCATGTTCGGCGTGCAGCAGTTTGGTGGCTCGGGGGGCGTGGGGGACGGAGGCACGGGCTTGGTGGAACTGGGGGACCTGGTCAAGCGCCTGGGCAAGGCAGCGCCGGCCCTGACGGCCAGCACGGACGCCTTCGCCGTGGCCCTGGACAACCTGATTGTGGCGGACGCCCACGGCGGCTGGTTGCCGGGCGCCACGGGCATCTCCATCTACTGGCCCTTCGAGGCCAAGGACGCCGACTTCGACACCCTGCGGGGCTCGCGCCCGCCAGAATACTGGCTGAACTTCCTGGGCACCTGGCATGACTGGGTGGCCGAACACCTGAAGGGCGACGCCTTCGTGACGGGCGGCGCGCTGACTTTGGTGCAGGGGCTGGAGGGCTTCGTGGGCCAGGCCGTGCTGGAGCCCACCTTCGTGCCCATGCTGGCGGGCCTGGAGTTGTCCATCTCTCCCGACGACGGCGGCTGGGGTGGGGCGCCCGTGCGATTGACAGAGGTCATCCCGGTGCCCGAGGCCGGCGGGGAGATCGAGGCAGCCCCGGGGTATACCATCTATGCGCTGCAGAACGGGGCGACGGTGGTGCCAGTGCACGCCCGCATCCTGCAGAAGACTCCCTCGCTGGAGTTGGCCATTCCCTTGGCGTTCAAGAACGGCGACAAGCCCGAGCGCGAGATCACCTGGCGCTTCAGCTACGCCAAGGGCGTGTGGTCCAGCAATCCCACGGCCAAGTGGTACGAGTACCCCCTCAGCGGCACCAAGGTGCCCGAGTGCCGGGGCCCCGACTGCCTGATCAGCCCGATCATGGAGACCAGCAGCAGTTGGGGCGACAACCGGGGCTCCAGCGGCGACTATCTTCCCATGGGGTCGACCACCGTCCTGGTGGCCCAGCAGGTGCCGGAGTGCGCGACGCTGAACTTCCGGATGCGGGCCCGGACCCTGTGGGGCAGCACCCAGGACCTGAAGGCCGAGGCCTGCAGCGGGCGCCTGGACAACCGCTACAAGGTTGAGGTTTTCATCAAGTCCTCGGGTCCCTGGGACGAGAGCGACGCCCCCGAGTGGACGCTGGAGCTCAAGTCCACGGACGGTCAGGTGCTGCTGCAGGGCCCCGCGCCGTCAAGCCATTCGGTGACCATCTCGCGGACCGTGGAGTTCCTGGACGGTATTGACTGGACCATCTCCATCTTCGACGAAGACGAGGGCCAGCGGGCCTACGCCCTGGAGGCGGACCCGGTGGTGACCCAGTTGCTTGCGGACGCCCTGATGACCTGCAATGCCAGCACCAAGAAGACGGTGGTCCTGGACCTGGCCAAGGCGACCATCACCATCAAGACAAAGCATTGCTTCTGAAGTAGCGGACTGCGGTGGGCTTGGGGTGGCCTAGTAGTTCTCGGGGGCGATCTCGAAGTGGGCCTGGGGGTGGGCGCAGGCGGGGCAGGCCGCGGGGGCCTCGGCGCTCTCGTGGATGTAGCCGCAGTTCTGGCAGTACCAGGTGACCGTGCCGTCCTTCTTGAAGACCTTGCCTTCCTTCAGGTTCTTGTGCAGCGCGCGGTAGCGGCGCTCGTGGAAGACCTCAGCCTTGCCGATGGCCTCGAACACGCGGGCGATGGTTTCCAGACCTTCCTCCCGGGCAATCTTGGCGAACTCGGGGTACATGACCTGGTTCTCGTAGTTCTCGCCGCCGGCGGCGTGCTCCAGGTTGGTGAGGGTGTCGGCGATGGTGCCCGCGGGGAAGGTGGCGGTCACTTCGACGGCGCCGCCCTCAAGCAGCTTGTACAGGCGCTTGGCGTGCTCTTTTTCCTGCTCGGCGGTCTTCTCGAAGATCTTGGAGATCTGGATCAAGCCCTCGTCCTTGGCCTTGGAGGCGTAGAACGTGTAGCGGTTCCGGGCTTGGGACTCGCCGGCGAAGGCGGTGAGGATGTTCTTCTCGGTTCTGGTGCCTTTCAGACTTGCCATATTGGGACTCCTTGGTTTGAGTTGACCCGCGCGCCCGTATGCGTGCCCGCGGAGTTGTTTGCCGCACCAACATAGGGCATCCGGTTTTGATTGCCAAGTGGGGCGTGGAAATTTCGATCAGGTGCTGACGCCGGGGCGGGCCTCCTGGGAGGAGACGCGGCCGATGGCGAAGGTGGCCAACAGCAGGATGAGGCAGCCGGCCAGGGCGTTGCCGTGGGGCAGTTCGTTGAAGAGCAGGAGGCCGAGGGCCAGGTTGGCCAGGACGGAGAAGTAAAGGAAGGGACTGACGAGGGCGGCCTTGCTGCAGCGGTAGGCGTGGGTCATGAACATCTGGCCCAGAAGGCCCATGAGGCCGGAGACGGCGAGGGCCAGCCATTCGAGGTTGGTGGGCTGCTGGTAGCCCTCCAGCAGCATGAGGGGGAGGGCGAAGACGGCGGACCAGAAGCTGAACCAGCGGACGATGACGCCGGGGGAGTCGCTGGCGCGCAGGCGCCTCACCTGGACGTAGGCAAGGCCGGCCAGGACCGCCGAGCCCAGGCCCATCAGGGCGTCGGCGTTCACGGAGCGGAAGTCCGGGGTGACGATGAGGCACACGCCCACGAAGGCGAAGGCGGCCAGGGGCAGAATGGAGCGGGGCACCCGTTCTTTGAGGAAGAGGCCGGAGAACACGGCGACGAAAATGGGGGAGCTTTGGTTCAGGGCCGAGGCCAGGCCCAGATCAATGTGCTTGATGGCCCAGGTGTAAAGCACCAGCGCGCCAAAGCCGAAGACCGCGCGGCTGAACAGGCCCTTCCAGTCCTGGCCCCAGACCAACTTGCCGTGGGCCCGCTCCCAGGCGACCAGGATGACCCAGGCGATGAAGCTGCGGAAGAACACCACCTGAAAGGTGGCAAGGCCAAGGCCCGCCTGCTTGAGCCCAACGCTCATGAGGGCAAAGGACACCGCGGCCAAAAGCATGAAGAAGATGCCCCGCAGCGGCGAATTGACTGGCCCAGGAACCATCCACACCTCCGGGGGCGCATAGTGCAACGGGGGCAAGCAAAAGTAAATGGTCCCGGGGGGGGCGCGGGGGGGGCGTGCCCGCACCGAAACACCTACCGCTGGTCCTTCCCCCGTTCCGGGGGAAGGTGGCGCGCAGCGCCGGATGAGGGGGCCACGTGGCCACCGCGGCGGTGGGCACGCGTGCCCCACCGTCGATCCGCTTGCTTCGCGCGCGGCTGGGTTTGGCTGGCTATTTCAGCATCACTGACACCAGGTAGTCGCCCTTGTCGGTGGCCGACTGGCCTTCGACCATCAGGTAGTAGTTGCCCTGAGCGGGGAAGGGCAGGGAAAGGCTGGTGGTCTTGGTGCAGGCCAGGGCTGACCCACCGCAAATGTTGTAGGTAAGCGTGAGGGCGCTGGAGAAAGTGGCCGAAACGAAGATCTCCATACTGCTGATGGATGCAGGAACATAGATTGCGTACACGTTTTCCGGCCCTCCAGCGGAGATGCACCAAGCCGTGTAGTTGTTTGTGGAGAATTGGGTAGAACCAAACAAGCTGAAGGAGCCCGGCCCGGAGAACGGCATGCTGATCGCCCCTGAACAGGTGTCATTCGCCGGTGCACTGCTGGAAATGCACTGTTGCCAAGCTGAACAACTTTTGTTGGCGGGGCATGTCCCGCAGACTCCCCCGCAGCTGTCGCTTCCGCACTCGCGAGCATAGGGGTAGGTGTCCCTCGTACATTTCGGCGTGCAGCAACTCCCCGCGTTGCACACCGCCGGATTCGTGCAACTCCCGCAGGTCCCACCACACCCGTCGCTGCCGCAGGTCTTGCCGCTGCAGTTGGGGGTGCAGCAGGTTTGGTTGGCTAAGCAGACCTTGGGGTTGGTGCAGGGGCCGCAGGTGCCTCCGCAGCCGTCGGGGCCGCAGTTCTTGCCGTTGCAGGCTGGTTGGCAGACGCAGAGGCCTTGGGCGCTGCAGAGGTCCTGGGTGCCGCTGCAGGTGCCGCAGGAGTTGCCGCAGCCGTCGGGGCCGCAGACTTTGCCCGTGCAAGGCTGGCCGCAGTCCTTGCTGCAGTTGCACTTGGTCTCGCCTCGGGAGGCCTCGCAGGCGGTGTCGCCGCAGCCCTTGCACTTGCCGGACTCGCAGGCCAGGCCGCCGGAGCAGGTGCCGCAGCTACCGCCGCAGCCGTCGGGGCCGCAGACCTTGCCTACGCAGTTGGGCTGGCAGATGCACTGGTTGTTGATGCAGGCGTCCTGGGGCCCCTGGCAGGTGCCGCAGCTCCAGTTGCACTGGTTGGTGCCGCATTGCTTGCCCGTGCAGGGGTTGCCGCAGTCGCCCATGCAGGTGCACATGGTCTCGCCGCGGAAGGCCTCGCACAGGGTGTCGCCGCAGCCGCGGCACTTGTTGGCCTCGCAGGAGAGGCCGGGCTTGCACCCCCCACAGCTCCCCCCGCAACCGTCGTCGCCGCACTCTTTGCCCGTGCAGTTGGGCGTGCAGCACTGGCCCTGGGTGGTGCACACCTGGGTGGGCTCGCAGGCGCCGCAGCTTCCACCGCAGGCGTCACTGCCGCAGGACTTGCCGCTGCACTTGGGGGCGCAGGTGACGCAGGCGTCCTGGTAGCACTCCAGGCCCTTGGCCGCGCAGGTGCTGCCCACGCAGGTGCCGCTGGCGCACTTGTCGTCCACGGTGCAGCCGTTGCCGTCCTGGCAGGGGCCGTTGTTGTTGATGACGCGGAAGCGGCACTGGCCGTCCTCGGGCTTGCACCAGTACTCGCTGCAGCCGGGGGTGGGCGGGTCGTCGCAGACCACCACGGAGTCGGGATCGAAGACGCACTTGTTGCCCTGGCAGCGGTAGACGCCGTTGCACAGGTTGCCGTCGTCGTGGACCGTGCAGTCGCCGTCGCCCTGGCAGTCACACACCAACTGGCCGCCGCCGCAGACGCCGGTGGCGCAGCTTTCGCCCGTCGTGCAGGGGTCCTGGTCGTTGCAGGCGACCAGGGTGGGCAGGTGCTGGCAGCCCTCGCCCTTCACGCAGCGGTCCTCGGTGCAGGGGTTGTCGTCGTCGCAGGACAGGGGGATGCCGCCGGCGGTGCAGACGCCGCTCTTGCAGGAGTCGCCCACGGTGCAGGGGTCCTTGTCGTCGCACAGGGCGGTGCGGGGGCGGTTCTCGCAGCCCGTTTCGGCCACGCACAGGTCCGTGGTGCAGTCGTTCTGGTCGTTGCAGTCCAGGGCGCCGGCGCCGCCCTTGCAGGCGCCACCCTGGCAGCGGTCGCCCAGGGTGCAGGGGTCACCGTCCTCGCAGTCCGCGACGTTGAACCAGCTTTGGCAGCCGCCGGGTTCCTGGCAGTCCTGGTCGGTGCAGGGGTCGGCGTCGTCGCAGGTCAGGGGGGCGTTGACGCAGGCCTTGGCCGCGGCGTCGCAGGAGTCCGTGGTGCAGGCCAGGGCGTCGTCGCACTCGCCCTCGGGGAGGGGCGAGTCTGCGTGGCCGTCGCAGTCGTTGTCCAGGCCGTCGCAGAGGTCGGGCAGCCCGGGGTGCACCAGCTTTTCGTGGTCGTCGCAGTCGTCGCCGCCGGTGGCCACCGACAGGTGCCCGTCGCCATCACGGTCCGCGCCGTCCACGCCGTCGCAGTCCAGGTCGATGTCGTCGCCCACAAGGTCCAGCGCCCCGGGGTTGATGGAGGCCAGATTGTCGTTGCAGTCGAGGCAGGCGTCAAAGCCGTCCTGGTCGCCGTCTTCCACGTCGTCGATGCGCAGGTTGCAGTTCTCGTCGCGGCCGTCGCAGGTCTCGGTGGCGCCGTGGTGCACCGTGGGGTCGGCCTCGTCGCAGTCCAGGGAGGCGGGGGCGCCGTCGTCGTCCAGGTCGTCGTCGGGGGCGGTGCAGCAGCGGAAGCCCACCAGTTCGGGGTGGGGGTAGCCGCCCTCGGGCACGGTGGTGGCAGCGCAGCGGGCGGTGGCGCCGTCGCGGCAGGAGCCGCCGTAGAGGGTGCCCTCGGCGGTCCACTCCGCGGCGTTGCCCACCAGGTCCAGGGCCAGCACGGCGGGGGCGTGGCAGGCGGCGAAGCTGCCGCAGAGGGCCAGCTTGAAGGGGGGCTCGGTGTTGCAGGAGGCGCCCTGGTAGGCGGCGCCGTAGGGGAACTTGCCGGCCTCGCCGCAGGCGGCGGTCAGCTCGGCGGTGGTGCACAGACGCTTGGCAGCGCCCACGCACAGGCCCCGGGCTTCCTCCAGACCCACGCCGGTGAGGGGCAGGGCGTCAGTGGCGCCGGGCCACTCCAGGTTGTCCACGAAGACGCTGCGGCCCTCCACCTGGACCAAGGTCATGCCCTGGGCCTCGTCGCCGCAGAAGGCGGTGGCGCAGTCGGGGTTGGGGACGCACAGGTTGCTGTCCAGGTCGCAATAGTTGTAGGGGCCGCAGGGGCCGCCGCAGGCGGGGATGGTGTCCACGGAATCGGGGCCGACGTCGGCAATGTCGGGGCTGAGGTCGGGGGCGTCGGGGGCGGTGTCGCGAAGGTCCGGGAGGGTATCCGGGGCGGCCACCTCGGGCACCGTGTCCCGCAGGTCCGGCAGGACATCGGGGGGCGTGGTGTCGTTGGGTTTGAGCTCCACCAGGGCGTCCTTCAGATCGGCGGCGTCGGCGCGCAGATCGCGGGTATCCAGGCCCTGCTGGTCGCCGACGAAGCCGGGCTCCTGGGTGCTGTCGCCACCGCAGGCGCCAAGGGTCATGGAGAAGAACACCAGGAGGGCAAGCAACAAACCGGATCTGGACAACATGAGCACCCCCAAAGGAACCAGTCCACGCTGGACCAAAAAGCGGGTCCAGTGTTTCATTTGGAGGGGGAAAATGCAACCCTGGCCCACGCCTGCAGCGTTTGTGATGGCCACCAGCCGCCCTCATCCGGCGCTGCGCGCCACCTTCCCCCGGGCCGGGGGAAGGAGATGAGGTAGGTGATGCTTGGGGCGCTGGGCAAGCGCCTGAGCACTTCCCCTCCCCCGCTTGGGGGAGGGGAGTGAGGGGTGAGGGCTGTCGTACGCGGAAGGAAAGGCTGGGCAAGCGTGCCCGGCGCCGGGTGGTAGCCCCGACACCCCTCATCCGGCGCTTCG
>CAIXZC010000264.1 GCA_903923815.1 uncultured Myxococcales bacterium | reverse complement strand
CTGGTAGTGCAGCAAAGCCGCCGGCGCCCCGGCCTGAAGCGGCAGCGCGGCACCAACAACGAACAGCAAGGACAGCAGCAGACGGGGCATCATGGGGGACCTCCACCAAAAGACCGCGCGAGTATAACCGGGGGCCGGGGGGGAAACAACGAGGACGCAAGGGCCCCGGGGGCGGCCCCGTTCCCGTCCAAGCCGCGCACGAAGTAAGCGGATCCGGCGATGGGGCGCGGGGCTGATCCGCTCACTACGTTCGCGGCTAGGTTTGGGCGAGACCGGCGATGGGGCGCGGGGCTGATCCGCTCACTACGTTCGCGGCTAGGTTTGGGCGAGACCGGCGGTGGCCCCTACTTTATCTTCAGGGGCACCACGTCCAGCACCTCCAGGCAGCCGCCCTGGGGCACTTCGGACTGGAGGGTCACGGAGAATCGCTGCGCCGACTGGGGGGCGGGGGCGCCCTTCCCTCCGGGCTTGGCGGGGATCAGGACGCAGCGGCTGCCGTCGGCGGGACAGGTCGCGGACGCGCAGATGCTGCGGCCGTCTTCGGAGGCCCAGGTGACGCTGACCCGACCCACGGCCTCGGTGGTGTCGGCGCGCACCCGCAGGGCAAGCTGGTTTGGAGCGGCCTCGGCTGCCACCCCCAGGCGGACCTTGCGGGCCTCTGGGCCGCAGAACCGTCGGCCGGTGGTGGAGAGGCGGTCAAACATGACCTCGTCGCCGCCTTTGGGGTCCACCGCCTTGGCGGCCAGGGGCCTCCAGTCCAGGGGCGGGATCTGGTCGTAACGCTCCATGCTGTCCTGCCAGAAGCGCTGGAAGTTGGCGTAGGCCAGGCCCTCCAGGTCGGCGCGGGACAGGCCCAGGTCGGCAAGGGCGGCCCACAGCGCGGGCAGGTCGCCGGCGCGGTCCACGGGGCTGGCGGGGGTGACGGTGGCGCCCAGGTCCGCGCCCAGGGCCACTCCCCCCGCGCCCCCCACGCCAGCCACATAGCGATACTGGGCCAAGATCTCGGCGGCCCCGGCCCGCGGCTGGTTGGTCAGGAACGGCGAGTGCAGGCACAGGCCCACCAGCCCCTGCTTCTGCGAGAGGGCGAGGATCTGTTCATCGTCCAGGTTGCGCGGGTGGTTGAAGATGGCCTTGGCGTTGGAGTGGGTCGCCAGGACGGGGCCTCGGGCCGTGGTCAGCACGTCCCAGAAGGTCTGGTTGGAGGCGTGGGAGACATCCGCCACCAGATGGCGGTGCTGCATGCGGCGCAGCAGGTCCAGGCCGCGGCGCGTAAGGCCTCGGTCCACCGCGGGGGCCCCGGGGACGGAGGGCGCCGTGTCCGCATCCAGGCCCGCCCCGAAGGCGTTGCCGTTGTTCCACACCAGCCCCACGATGCGGACGCCCTGGTCGGCGTACCAGTCCAGGTTGGCGGGGTCGTCGCCCAGCACGTGGGCATCCTCCAAGGCCAGCATGGCGGACACCTTGCCCTGGGCGTGGTTGCGTTGCAGGTCCGCAGCGTCCGTGGCCAGCCGAAGGGCGGCACCATTGGCAGTCAGCATCTGGGCCTGGAAGGCGGCCACCAGTTCGCGGCCCCGGGCCATGACCTCGGGCCGGGGGGCCGGGTCGACGTAAAGCGTGAAGACCTGGGCAGCAAAGCCGCCGCGCAGCAACTCGGGGACGCTGACGGTGCCGGCCTGGGCCACCAGCGTGGGGGCGGCGGCGTCATAGCGGTACAACTGGTCGCTGTGAAGGTCCATGACGGGAAGGTCCAGGCGGGCGGGGGCCTGGGCCACCAAGGTTCCGGGCAGCAGCAACAGGCACAGGGCCGCAAAAAGGTGCAAGTTCAATAGGCCTCCAGGACAAAGTCCGCGCCACTATAGCCGGGGGAGCGGGGGGGAGACAACCAATGCCGCGCACGACGTGAGCGGATCCCGCGGCGTGCCATGAGGGGCCGATCCGCTCACTACGTTCGCGGCTAGGTTTGCGAGCCTTGACCTTGTCACCCGGCCTGGGCACGCCTATCTTGGGGGGCGTTTGTGTAAACCCTTTGAAAGGAACGTCCCGATGAAGACCCTGAAGACCCTGATTACCCTGTCCGTGTTTGCGCTGTTTGGCACCCTGGCCCTGACCGTCCACGCCGAAGAAGGCAAGAAGGTCAGCACCACTCTGGAGGCCCTGCAGGCTGCCTACAACGGCGAAAGCAACGCCAGCGCCAAGTACGCCGCCTACGCCAAGAAGGCTGACGAGGAAGGCTACGCCGAGGTGGCCAGCCTGTTCCGCGCCACCAGCAAGGCCGAGGCCATCCACGCCGCCAGCGACGCGTCGATCATCAAGTCCATGAAGGCCGAGCCCAAGCTGACCCTGGCCACCCCCGCCCCCAAGACCACCAAGGAGAACCTTGAGGACGCCATCAAGGGCGAGACCTACGAGGTCACCACCATGTACCCGGAGTTCATCGCGCTGGCCGAGAAGGACAAGAACCAGGGCGCCATCATGGTCTTTGGCGGCGCCAAGGCCACCGAGACCGAGCACGCCAAGCTGTACCAGGCCGCCCTGGACAAGCTGCCCTCCCTGAAGGGTGGCCCCGCCAAGGAGTTCTACGTCTGCCCCATCTGCGGCTACACCGTGGCCGTGCTGGCGTTTGAGAAGTGCCCCATCTGCGGCGAAGAGAAGGCCGACTTCCTGACCATCAAGTAGTCAGCCCGACGGTTTCGTTGAAATCGTTTGCGGCCAACTGTCGCAGCGTCTCCACCAGCGCCTCATAGGAGTGCGCCTCCCTAAGCCCCCAACGCACCAGAAACTCCTCCTGCGGGTCCCAAAGGTCGCCGTCCGGGCTGAGGCTGTAACCCAGCGCCGCCAGCCGCGGCCACACCACGGATTCCATGGCAACCACTGCGGCCCGCTTCTTCTGGGCGTCGCCCTGGCCACTGGCCTCACCGGCGTCAACAGCCACCACCGCGTTGGCCTCCCCCACCCAGGCGCCATTCTCCGCGCGCCGCACCAGCGCCACATCTGCCCCGCCCAGGCTCATCCACAGTTCCTCGGGGGTCCCGGCAAAGGCCAGTTCCTCGTCCACGCTGCCCGCCGTCCCCGCCGCCACACTGCGCCGCAGGTCACCGTTCAGCTTCTTGGCCAGTTCAAAAAAGTTCATGGGGTCTCCTAGTCTTCCCAAAGTCTGCGTAAAGGAACGGCCAGAAACTGGCCAAGCCCGCAGGGCAGGATGTCGTTGCCGTCGTACAGGAGGATGCCTCCCTGGAAGTCAGGCCCCGCGTGGCTGGCCAGTCGCTGCAGCCCCCGGGCTTCACGCCCTGTCACCGTAGCGGAGGCCTTGATCTCCACGCCCCAGACCCTGCGACCCTGCGTGATAACCAGGTCCACCTCGACTTTGTCTTTATCTCGGTAGTGCCAGAAGCGCAGGTCCGGGTCCGTCCAACTGCCCTGGGTCAGCAGTTGTTGCACAACCCAGGACTCCAGCAGGTGGCCCATGGCCTCACGGTGCTGCAGCCAGTCTCCCTCTCGTGTCCCGCGCAGGGTTGCCGCCAGCCCACTGTCCACCACATGGACCTTTGGAGTCTTGGCCAGCCGGTGGGCGGCGTTTCGGTGCCAGGGCTGGAGGCGCCGGACCAGAAACAGCCGCTCCAACAGGGACAGGTAGTGCTCGGCGGTGTTGCGGTGAAGCCCCAGGGTCAGCCCAAGCGCGCTGACATTCAGCAGACAGCCGGTCTGCAACGCCAGGAGTTCCAAAAGGCGCCCCAGTTCGTCACCCTCCCGCACCCGCGCCACATCCTTGATGTCCCGCTCGATGATGGCCTTGAGGTATTGCCGATGCCATTGGCGGGCCCGGTCTGGGGGGCGAGTGCAGGGTTCCGGATAGCCACCGGCCAGGAGGCGACTCTCCAGCGAGGCCCCGCGGGCCACCGGTCCCATGCCGAACTGCGGCTTCAGCCTGCCCTCCAAAAAGTTCTCCAGGAATCGCCCCGGAGCCCGCTGCTTTTCGGCCTCCGTCAGGGGCTGCAGCCAAAGAGTCTCATTCCGACCGGCCAGGGACTCCTGCACCTGCGGCAACAACAGCAGGTTGGCAGAACCCGTCAGCAGAAAACGCCCCGGCCGCCGGTCCCGATCAACAACCATCTTCATGGCCGACAGCAGCGCTGGGACCCGTTG
>CAIXZC010000263.1 GCA_903923815.1 uncultured Myxococcales bacterium | reverse complement strand
GCTGGCCCTGCTTTTTCTGGAGCCCCCCTGCGAGAAGCGTCAGGACCCCTTCGAGCCCAACAACAGCCTCCAGGCGGCGGTGGACTTCCAAAGCAAGATCCAGGAGACGGCCTTGATGCTGTGCCCGGATGACAGCGACGTGTACCGGGTGCAGGTGCCCTCCGGGGCACGCCTCTTGGTGGAGCTGGGGGTACCCCCGGAGCCCAAGAAGGAGGAGGACCCGGCGGCCCCCCAGGCCCCCCCCGCAAACCAACCCGCGCCCACCACGACCCAGCCGGGACAGGCCGGGGCAGCGCCTAACGCCCAGCCCGGGGCAGCGCCCGAGGAGAAGAAACCAGAAGGGCCCGCGCCCATCAAGGGGCCCGCGCCGGCGGGGGTGGCCATGCGCCTCTATCAGGGCGAGGAGGCCGAGGCCCAGGAGGCCCAGAAGGGGCGGCTGTTCGTGAAGAACGAGGGGAAGGACGGGCTGTGGTTCGTGTCCGTCACCACCACGGATGACGCCGAGCACCCCTACGGCCTGGGCATGTATGTGCTGCCCGAGTGCGCCAAGTTGGAGGACGAGAACAACGACAACAACAGCGCCCAGCAGGCCAAGCCTCTGGACCTGGAGAAGGGGGCCGACTTCCAGCTGTGTCCCGGGGACGACGACTGGTACTCGGTGCAGAGCACGCCGGGGCAGACCCTGGCGGTCACGCTGGTGATGAAGAACTTCCAGGGGATGCCCTCCCTGCGGGTGACCAACGAGGCGGGGCAGACGCTGGCGGAGGGCAAGGTGGGCAAGGCCCCCGAGGGGCTGGTCAGCCTGGAGGCCTTCGTACCGGACCTGAAGGGTGGGCGGCTGCTGTTCCAGATCAGCGGCAAGGACCAGGCCGAGGGCCCGGGGAAGCTGACGGCGGAGCTGTTGCCTGCGTGCCCCGAGGGGGATGACGAGCTGGAGGACAATGACAGCGCCGAGAAGGCCAAGCCCCTGGACCAGGAGGCGGCCAAGCAGCGCCTGCGCTACTGCCCCGGGGACCAGGACTGGTACGAGGTGGAGGTGAAGGACGGCAAGAAGCTGGGGCTGTCCCTGGCCACCCTGCCGGAGGGGCAGAAGCTGACCCTCAAGGCCTACACCGCGGGGGACTACACCAAGACCGTGGCGGAGGGCACCGCGGCCCTGAAGCTGGAGGCCAAGGGCGGAGACAAGAAGTACCACGTGACCCTGGAGGGCGAGCCCGGCAGCGGCGTGTTCTACCAGCTCTCCCTGTCGGGGGATGAGGGCGAGGACGGCCAGCAGGAGCAGCAGCAGCAAGAGCAGCAGCAACAGGAACAACAGCAGCAGGAGGAGAAGGACAAACAGCAGAACCAGGGGGCCGAGGCCATGGCCGCGCAGATCCAGGAACTGGACGAGCGGGACCGGGAGAACCTGGAGGCCCAGAAGGCCCTGCGGATGACCCCGGGGGCCCGGGCGCCCTCTGGAAAACCCTGGTAAAGGACTGGCAGAACGGCGCCGGCTCTGGCAATATCCGGCGCGCCCGAAGGTGATGAAAGGGAGGAGACTTGGCTGCGTCCGTCAACAGATTCTGGGCCCTGCTTGTGACCACCGCGGTGCTGTTGGTCGTGGGTCCGGGGCGCGCCTTCGCGGAGGCCGTGGAGGTGGTGGCGGACGAGCGCGAGATCTTTGAGAACGAGTGGGTGGACCTGCGGGTGGACGTGAATGTGGACCAGGTGAACCTGGAACTGGTGGACGACCAGGACTTCCGCATCGAGCAGATCCCCACGCGGCGCACCCCCTTCTGCATGACCCGGGGACCCCAGATCCTGTCCTCCCCCTGCCGCTTCGTCTTCCGCATCCGCCCCAAGGGCACGGGCAACCTGAAGAGCCCCGTGTTCCAGCTCAAGGGGGACGGGTTCTTCCGCCCCCCCGCCGTGGTGTTCCGCAGCGAGCCCATCAGCGTGGTGGTCAAGCCCGGCCAGGGCGACAAGGAGCAGCGCGTGGCCCGCAACCAGGGCCAGGGAATGCAGGGCGGCGGGCCCATGGGCGGCCCCACGGGTGGCATGGGAGGCCCCATGGGTGGCATGGGTGGTCCCAACATGGGCGGCATGGGTCGTCCAGGCATGGGCGCGCAGGCGGCCCCGGAGGCCCGCATCCACCCCGCGGGGGTGAAGGCCACGGTGGACCAGCTTGGCAACCTGGCGGGCATGGCCAAGAACTACGACGTCTTCGTGATGCCCCGCATCTCCCGGCTGGCGCCCTACGTCAGCGAGCCCTTCGTGGTGGAGCACATCCTCTACGTGGCCCAGAACTCCGGGCTCAACTCCATCCAGGGCGTGGAGCCCCAGGACACGGCGGGCTTCCGCCAGGAGACCCTGGAGGACCAGCTCAAGGAGCTGCCTGGGCAAGAGTTGGACGGCCGTCAGTTCCAGGTCTTCATGCTGGGCAGCCGCCTGCTCATCCCCCTCAACGCCGGGACGGTGGACCTGCCCTCCCCCAAGGTGGTGGCCATGGGCAGCCGCAGCAGCGTGCAGCGGGGTCCCAGCGGCATGACCATCTCGTTCAGCTCGGGCTCCGCCCCGGTGGAGATCTACGGTCCCTCCGTGCAGCTTGAGGTCAAGGCCCCGCCCAGCCCCATGCCCCCGGACTTCGACGGCGGCAGCGTGGGGCGGCTGCGGCTGTCCAACCTGCGCGTGCCCGAGGAGGTCACCGCCGGCTCCTGGTTCTTCGTGCGCTACGCCATTGAGGGCGAGGGCAACCTGTTCGGCCTGCGGGTCCCCCAGCTTCGGGCCCGGGCGGACCTGGTGGTGCGGGAGCCCTCGGTGGACCGCGCCGGCGTCCGCAAGGGCACGGGGGGCATCTCGGGCAAGGTGGAGGTCAGCCTGCCCCTGCGCGTGGAGAAGGTCGGTCCCTTCGACCTGGGCGAGATCACCCTGGACTACCTGGACCCGGAGGACGGCGCCTTCAAGACCGCCCGCCTGCCCATGCCCACCATCCAGGTCCAGCCGGCCCAACCCGTGGAGGGTGAGGCCCCCGCGGTGCAGCCCGAAAATCTGGCCTCCCGGGCCCGCCCCGTGCTGCCCCCGGAGCTGAGCCCCGGCGAGCCCCTGCCCCGTGGTCCCGAGCCCTGGCTGTGGCCCCTGGTGGCGGCCCTGCTGGCCCTGGCCCTGGGGCCCTGGCTGTGGCGGCTGGCCACCCTCTCGTCCGTGCGCCAGGGGCGCCGGGCCAAGCGCCGTTCCCTGGCCGAGGCCCGACACTTCCTGACCCAGCGGGACCTGGACAAGCTGCCCGTCCCCGAGTTCTACGGCGAGTCCGCGCGCCTGCTGCGGCTGTTCCTGACGGAGCGCTTCGGGGTGCCCACCACGGGCGCCATGCCCCCCGAATTGGAGGGCTCCCTGCTGACCCTGGGCCTGGGCCCCGAGCTGGCCCGCGCCCTGCGCAACGAGCTGGAGAACTGCGACTTTGCCCGCTATGCGCCGGGGGCCGCGGGGGCCGAGAAGCGCGCCGACGCCGCCACCCGCATGTTGAACCTGCTACGTGACTGCGAGCGCAGCCCCATCAAGGCCAGGAGGCAGCCATGAGCCGAAGCCTCACCCTGCTGTTGGCGTTGCTGCTGCTGGGTCTGCCCCTGACCCAGGCCCGGGGGGCCGAGGTGGAGCAACTGTGGCGCGGCGCGGATCAGGAATTTTTTGAGGGACG
>CAIXZC010000262.1 GCA_903923815.1 uncultured Myxococcales bacterium | reverse complement strand
GTCCATTGTCCATAGTGTCCATCCCCTTCGCCCCCTTGCCTTCCCCCGACCCGGGGGAAGGTGGCGCGAAGCGCCGGATGAGGGGCGTCGTGGCGACCACCACGCCGGGCACGTGTGCCTACCGTCGCTCCGCCAGCACAAGCGGATCTCGAAATGCGCAGGCCCCCACAAAGCGCTTTCACCCTGCCAGCGGCTGCGGTAGATTGGCGCCTTGGTAGCCTGCCCCGACAACCTGGCTTGCGTGGAGGACACCTTGCGGTGGCGTTGGTCCCTTCTGCTGCTATTGCTGCTGTTGGCTGCTGGCCTGGGCTGGTGGATGCTTGGCCCCCGGGACTCCACCACCATTGAAGCCACCGGAGGAGAGTCGTCCGGCGCCCAGACGGGCATCGGCGCCCCCCGCCCACCTTCGGGAAGTCTCAGGTTCCCGGCCGGAACCGCCCTTAGCGAAAAAGTAGAAGACCCGGAGGAAGCCGATGTGGAAGACGGCCCCCAGAATGCTGCCTCTGGACCAGGGTTGACCGACGGCAATCAGCCGGCGGGTTTGCCCTCGTCCTCTGCCGAGGGCAGTCAGAATGGATCCGCGGCCAAGCCCGCCAGCGAGGGCGCAGCCACACCTGAAGAGGCCGAGGACGAGCCCCTGGCCGTGGACGGCAAAGTGGTGGACGGCAGCGGGGCGCCAGTCGCGGGCGCTACCGTGTCCGTGCTGGTCGCGGGTGGCCGGACTCTGGGGTCCCAGACAAGCGACGCAGCCGGGCGCTTTTCCTTCGAAACAATGGAGGAAGGCCAGGTCAGCTTCGAGGCCAGCAAGGATGGCCTACGCGGACAGGCCGGGCCCTTCATGCTGGGAGGCCAAGGGCTTCGGCCAGTGGTGATCGTTCTTGGCGCCAATGGAGTCCTGGCAGGAAAGGTACTCCTTCGTTCGGACCGCAGCCCGGTGGCTGGGGCCCGGCTGGTGGTTGTCGACGAAAGCAGAAACCTGGAAATGCCCGCAATCTCGGGCCCCGACGGGTCATTTCGCGCAGAGGTCGCCAGCCCTGGGGAGTTCATGGTCACCCTGAAGGACAACCGCGAGCTGGTGGACACGGACCTGCGAGTCAGGGTTTCCCTGGCAGAAGGCGAGACCAGGGACGACCTGCTGCTGCTGGTTCGCCGAGGACTGCAGTTGGAGGGCACGGTAACCCGCGAGGGGAAGCCCGTGGAAGGGGCCACCGTGGTGCTGGAGGACCTGAGCGCCTACTTCAATGTCAAGACCTGGGAGACCCTCAGCGACGCCGCCGGAAACTTCAGCTTCCAAGGGGCCAGGCCCGGCGGCCGCTTCGTGGCCAAGGCCATGCACCCGGAACGGGGCTTTGGGGAAAGCGCCGTCGTTGCCACCCACCCCGGTGGGCCCGCGGGGCGCCTGGATGTGAAGCTGACGCCGGGCCGCACCGTGGAAGGCCGTCTGGTGACCGACGACGGCCGCGGCGTTCCAGGCCACAAGGTCAACCTGGGACGCATGGATGTGCGCCTGCCCATGCCCGGAACCATGACCCAAAGCGGGCCCGACGGCAGCTTTCAGGTCAGGTCCGTGCCCCCCGGCGAATACCAGTTCGTGGTGGAGACTGCAAAAGACGCCAGGCTCCTCAGCCCCAGCTTCCCGGTGGACGACGCCGGCCCCACGGAGCCCATTGTGATCAATCTTGGTCCGGGCCCCGAAGGCTACATCTCCGGTCGGGTCACGGACGAGGCAGGGAAGCCTCTTCCAGGGGCGGGTGTGGAAGCCCGGGCACCAAACCCGGTGCTTGTCTCTTGGACCGTAACCGACCTTGAAGGAAGGTACCGTATCGGGGGGCTTGGCCCGGGAAGCCACTTCCTGGTCTCGGCCAGCGCAGCGGGCTACTCGGAGGGCTTCGTGGACGGCATGCAGCCTAGCGCCGTGGATGTGGACTTGGTCCTCGGCCCCGCTGCCCTGCTTCGGGGCCGAGTACTGGACGAGGCCACTGGAGCCCCGCTGACTGAGTTCCATATCTTCGGGCGACAGCTCGACATGGATGTGGCCTCTCCAGACGGGAGTTTCGCCGTCACGCTGGATGAAAGGCATACGGTCCTGCACTTCAGCGCACCGGGCTACCTCAGCCAGGAGACGGACCGCCTGGAATCTGGCTCGGGTCTCCCGTTGGAAGGACTGGTGGTCCGGATGCGGAAGGGCTTTCCAGTCGGCGGATTGGTCCGGGACCAGCCCAGCGGCGCGCCCATACCTGGGGCACGGGTCCAACTGCTGACCCAGGGACAACTGGCGGTGAACATGCTGCTGTGGGATGTGAAATGGAACCCGGAAGACCCCTTCACCGATGCCCAGGGACGCTTCGAGGTCGCGGGGCCACCGCCGGGGCTACCCTACTCCATGGTGGCCTACCATCCTGACTTTGCCCCGGGGCTGGTGAACGGAACCACGGACCGGCAGGTCGAACTGGCCCTGAACCGGGGTGGGGCAGTGACTGTGACGGTCCGTCAGGACGGCGTGCTGCTGGACTCCAGCGCCAGCTTCTTTGGCTACTTCCAGCCCGACGACGGCCCCGTGGAGTTCTCGATCGCCTATACCCTCTTCAAAGGCCAATGGCGCTTCGAGAAGGTGCCCGTGGGGACCTACTCAATGAAGGCTCACGGTTTTGATGGCACCAAATCCGAGGCCGCCGTGGTCTTCGAGGTCCGGGAAGGCGACGACCTGGCGCTGGAACTTCTGTTGCCCCCCAAAACCCAGCCGAACGACGACACATCTGACGAGCCTTGAGGTCGGAATGATCTGGCAGGTACCGGCCTAGGTCCTTTGCAAACTGCGCCTTTTTTTGGTGCCACCCAGGGCCCCCTTCTGGCCCTCAAGCAGTCTGAAGTCCTGCGCCACCTGCCATGCTGTTGCAAACGAACAATAGGCGGCCCGGGCGGCCTCGGACACGGAGAGCTCTGGGTTGCGCTCGAGAATCGTCCAAAGGTCGGCGCGCCAGTTCGGCCCGAAGCGGACCCGGTTCCGATAGCCCGGGTGCAGGCGCAGAAGTTCGGGGCGCCCCAGGACATCAGCCTGTCTGGTTCTCAGTGCGCCGGCCGGCACCCGCAGACAGCTTCCCGCAAACCGAGAGTCCTCGCCTCGCCTGGCAACCTGAAACTCGGTGCCCACCGGCAGAAGGTCAAGCCGCTTGCCAAGGTAAGCCTTCTGCAGGCGCGCCAGCCGCCTGTCTTTTGGCAAAAACGCCACCACGGCAGCCCAGAAGCAGCGCAGCCTTTCCGAATCGTGGGCCAAGACCAGTTTCACCAACCGGTCTGCATTCAGACAGGAATGGTGCAGTTCAAGCCAAAGGCAAAGAAGCCCCAGGACGCGCAGATCCCCCTGCACCATCCCAAGCTCGGAGGCCGCCAGAATCGAGTCCTCCAGGTTGGCGTCTGGCCGAGGCGCCGCGGCAAGGTTCATGCCTATTCCGGCGAGACAACCAGTGAGCTCGTCGGGGTCCATCCTTTTGGGCCTTTGAAGTCTTCTACTGAACGCCATGGACCAGTCTCCCCCCAAGGTCGTCCAGAACTGCCGCTACATGGGCCGGCCAGTCAGGATGGGCGTCCTGAACGACCAACCACGGAAGCGCCTCCTCCAATTCCTGGGATGTGGGGCCGAGAGCCACGCAGTCCACCAGGTCCGTACCTCTGTCGCAGAGAGCAAACAGCTTGGTCTTCAGCAGGTCCGATCTTCCGAGGGCCTTCAACAACAAGGCTTGACCCTGGAAGACTACTTGAAGACGAGCCTCCCAGCCTGGGGGCAGAACGTCCTTCAATTGCGATGGCCCGTTGTTCAGCCAATCGTCCGCCAACGACAAGCCGGTATCCCGAAGCTGTCTGGCGAACCCCCTGGCGGCTTCCGAGATCTCCTCTGGCAATAGGGGATCCAGGATGTCCAGGTCCCGCGTCTGGCGATTGGTCACCCCAAGCAGCGCAAGCGCCGATCCTCCCACCGCCACGGCTTCAAAACGCAGCCCCAGGGAAACCAGGAAGCTGTCAAAGGCTGCGACGGTTTGAATTGGGAACATGCCAGCACCCCATCAGTATCGGACTATCCGATACCTAGAATAGTGGCCGTGGCTTGATTGTCAAGCGCCGAGGCCCAGGATGGAAACGCGAAGCGCCGGATGAGGGGTGCCGGGGCGACCACCACGCCGGGCACGCGTGCCCGATGGCGATCCGCATGCACAAACGACCCACGCTACCGCTGGAGCAGGCGCGCCTGGAAGGACGGAAAGGACAGAAAGGACCGCAAGGACGAAGAAAGGACGCCAAGGACGGGTGGGGGCGCGCCAAGACAATGGACTGGCAGCGCCGCGCCGCTTCGCGGCGCTGGCTGCCATGGACAGGGACAAGACCACCTACCTGTTCGCCTTCCCCCGACCCGGGGGAAGGTGGCGCGAAGCGCCGGATGAGGGGTGTCGTGGCGACCGCCATCACGCTCTTGGATGGGAAGTCTTGAAGCCGATCTTCTTGGCGTTCTTGGTGGGCTGCGTCAAGAGTTGCCCCAACAGTTGCATTACGGCGTTGAGGGCGTCGTCATGACGGTCCAGGCGCTCGCTCAACCTGTCGAACTCCTGGGCAAGTCGGCCGTGCGTCTGGGCCAACTCGCGAAGGCGGACGAAGGCCCTCACCACATACACGCTGACATCAACCGCCCAGGGAGAGTTCAACACGCCCGCAGCCATGATGGCCCCGTGTTCGGTAAAGACACGGGGTGGGTGCTTGCGGTGTTGGCCTCTGCCAGCCTTTAAGGTCACGATTTGTGACCTTAAAGCCTCGGCCTCTTCCTTGGCCAGGATGAAGCTGAAGTCATCCGGAAAGCGCCGGAGATTGCGTTTGACAGCCTGGTTCAGGACTTTCGGTGGAACTCCGTACAAAAGGGCCAGGTCCGAATCCAACATCACCCGCCTTCCCCGGACAGTGACAATTGTGTCCTCAAGAGCCCCTGTCAGCGATTCTGGGTCCCGAATGCCTGGAGTGACTGGGGACTCTGCGCCTCGTGGCTGTCGCTTGGATTCCATGGCCAACCTCATCAATGCCAGGCAGTTCTGCGCTCCACTCAATGCGGGGGGCACCGGCACCGCGCCCAGCCAGTTCGTAACACAACTGATCCTGACCAGAAGGCCACTTGGCGAAGCAAACGCCTTCTGGTCTCGCGCTGTTTGCAGTCGCCCATAATGTTTCGAAGGATGCCGCGAATCGGGAAGGCCCCACAAAGCACTTTCTCCCTTTCACCGGCCGCGGTAGATTGGCGCCCTGGTAGCCTGCCCCGACAACCTGGCTTGCGAGGAGGATCCCATGCGGTGGCGCTGGTCTCTTGTGCTGCTTTTGCTGCTGTTGGCCCTGGGCCTTGGCTGGTGGATGCTGGCAGAGGGCCGGCGCTCCGCCGTGCCCCCGGGAGGGACCGCGCAGGACGATCCAGCGGGTCCTGTAGGAGGCGCCAGTAGTGACCGCAGCGACAGTTATGAGATGGACGCCCAGGCCCCGGACCCCGAAGTCGGCGAGGCCAGGTCAATTGCGGCACAGCAAAAGCTCGACGGGGCCCCGGCAGGTGGCGGGGGCGGAGCGCAGGCCCCGGGGGAAGCGGCAGCGCGCCAAGAGGAAGGTGGCGTCACCACCGTAGGGCAGACGGGGCAAGCAGAGGGCCTCGTGGGCGAGGTCGGCGGGCAGCCTGGCACCCCCGAAGCCCCCGGAATGGAACCGGACGAGGGCGCGCTGGCAAACCTCGCTGGGCAGGTCGTTGACCGGGCGGGCGACCCCGTGGAAGGGGCCGAGGTGGAGGCCCGTGGGGCCGACGGTGGACCAGCAGTCAGCACCCGGACTGATGCGTCTGGGGCCTTTTCGTTTCAGGAGTTGGCCCCGGGCAACTACCAGGTCGCGGCCCAGAAGGATGGGCTGAAGGGAGAGACAGGGCCCGTGGCTGCCGTGCTGGACCAGCCCCTGGCCGTGCTGGTGGTCCTGGGCGCCGACGCCAGCATCTCGGGGACGGTCCTGGATGGAGCCAGCAGGGATCCGGTGGTGGGGATCCCGGTGATTGCCTCGGAGCGGTCACGGGGAACCCGATCCACGGTGCTGACCAACCAAGAGGGCGAGTTCCGCGTCTGGTTACCTGGACCGGGGCTGTTCAACCTGTACTCGCCGGGCAACGATGACTACGCCGAGAGCGAAGACTGGACCAGGGTGGACCTGGCCCAGGGTGAGCACAAAGAAGGCGTGGATTTGTTCTTGAATCGAGGCGTGACGCTGGAGGGGACAGTGGAGGGCGAAGAGGGCCCGGTGGAGGGTGCCACGGTCATCCTGCTGGACCTCACCGCCGGCCACGGCGGGGACGAGGGTGACACCCTGAGCGATGCCACCGGAAGGTTCCGGTTTTCAGGTATGAAGGCGGGCGGGCGCTTCGTGGCCCGGGGGCTGCACCCTGAGTGGGGCCTGGGGGAAAGCAAACCGGTCCAGACCAACGAGGCGGGTGCGTTGGAACGGCTGGACCTGCGCCTGGTGCGGGGCCAACGGGTGCCGGGCCGCCTGGTTACCAGGGACGGCGCCGGGGTGCCGGGGCTGGAGGTCTGGTTGATGCCTGAGGGAGGTCATCCCTGGGATCCGCTGCCGGGCACCAGGGTCTCCAGCGGGAAGGATGGCTACTTTGAGTTGCCGCAGGTGCCCGAGGGGCGGTTTCAGTTCGTGGTGACCACCTCGGACCTCCCGCAGTTCCAGGCCAGCGCCAAGCTCAAGGGGCCGGTGTTCAGCGTCGTCAAAGGCCAAGAGCCCGCGCCCGTGGTCGTCAACCTGGGGCGTGGGGTGGCAGGATTTCTTGAGGGAAAAGTGACTTCGCCCGAAGGGGCGCCCCTTCCGGAGGTGGAGGTAATGGCCTGGGACGGTGCAGCGGGGCTGGTCTCCGCGGCGAGGACCGACCAGGAGGGGCTGTACCGGATTGATGGTTTGGGACCTGCCACGATCCTCTCGATGGAGGTCAGGGGCGTGCACACCGGGCGCGTCCGAAAGACCCGGGA
The DNA here is from genome assembly GCA_903923815.1 of uncultured Myxococcales bacterium. GTDB lineage: Bacteria > Myxococcota_A > UBA9042 > CAIXZC01 > CAIXZC01 > CAIXZC01. Next base: position 5,259 of record CAIXZC010000262.1, on the reverse strand, counting down.
CGGCGTTGCCGTGGACTCCCGCGGGGTGGACTTCGTGTTAGGCGCCATGGGCAGCCTGTCGGGCCGGGCGGTGGACGCCGCAACCCGCGAGGGTCTCAGTCGCTTTCGGGTGGATGGCTGGCTGGTCCAGGAGGAATTCCAATCGCCGGATGGCAGCTTCAAGCTGGCAGAACTTCAGGTGGACGGAGAGGAGTTCAGGTTCTCGTCCCCCGGTTACCTGGACACCGTCTACACGGTCCAGGGCAGTGTCGAGGGCCTGAAACTGGAGGGCCTGATCATTGAGCTGCACAAGGGCAGTACGCTTCGAGCCCGCGTCCGGGACGAGGTCAGCGGGGCCCCGGTGGTCGGGGCAAGGGCTACGGTCCTGCAGCCCACCACCTACTCCCTCCAGGATCTGGATCGCTATGGGGCCTGGGGGCCCAGCGATCCCATCTCCGACCAGGACGGCAACTTCGTGCTGACCGTGCCCTCAGAGGGCAGCCCAAGCAACCTGCTGGTGTGGCATCCCGACTACGCCCCAGGACTGTTGCTTGGGAACACGCGGTTGGAGGTGGATCTGGTCCTGGGCCAGGGTGGCAGCCTGCAGGTCTTTGTGACCTCCGATGGGGCGCCGGCCAAGGGGTACTGGGTCCATGCAGTCCTTCAAAGCGGGCTCGGAGACCTGGTTCTTCGTAAGGGCGGCCAACTGGTCGACGGTGGCCTGAACCTGGAAAGGCTGCCTGCGGGCGAGTACCTGGTGCAGGTGTGGGCCCCGGACCGCGACAAGCCCGTGAAGGAGGTACCCGCCAGGGTGGTGAAAGGTCAAGCCTTGAAGGTAGGCCTGGAACTGGTTCAGTAGTCGACTCCAACATCCAGCCAGCAACGGTGTCTGCCGCACTGAGGTCGTAAGCCCGTGTCCCGGAGGGGCCGCCTTCATGCGGCATCCAGCGAGACCCCATCCCTTGGCCCAGCCGACGGGGGGCGATGTAGCGAAATGTCTATTGTCGCCCGGGGTGATCAAAGGGCAGGGTGGCCGAAAGCATTGGAGGAATTGACTATGAAGAACGGGCATTGCCTGCTGGCGTTGCTGGGGCTGTTGGCGTCTGTGTTGGTCTCCTGCGGTGGGGACGACAAAAAGGAAACCTGTGCGGCGGGATCGGAGAACTGTACCTGCCTGCCTGCTGACGCCTGTGACGACGGGCTCGAGTGCAAAGCCGGGCTTTGCGTCCCGGTCACGTCCGAGTGTCCCGCTGGCACCCAGAACTGCCCCTGCCTGGAGGGCGAGCTGTGCGAGGCCGGGTTGCAGCCCGCGCTGGTCTGCACCGAGGGGCTTTGCGTTCCCGAAGGAACCCAGGTCGGTGGCCTCAATGATCCCTGCGGCACGGACAAGCCCTGCGGCTTTCACGAAGGCCAGCGGCTGGAATGCCGTGATGGCTCCTGCCAGCTTCCCGAAGCCGGCTGCGTTGCTGGAACCCTGGGTTGCCCCTGCGACGGTGGCGCCTGCAGTGGGTCCCTGGAATGCGTAAGCGACGCCTGCGCCCCCGCCGCCGGTAGCGGTCTGGTGGTGGGCGTCAGCGACGTCCGGGCCTGCGACGTGCTGCTTGAACTGGACGGGGTCCAGGCGGTCTTCTCGGGCAAGGTGCTGGGCGTGTCCTCTCGGGAGGGCAAGAAGCTGGCCCTTTCCTTCATAGCGCGTGCAGACGAGACCCTGGGAACCGTGGCCGCCCTGGAGACCCTGGCTGGCGGCAAGGCAGACCTGACGGGCCTGACCATCTCTTCGCTGGCGTGTTTTGACCGCCTCGGCAAGCCCGTGGCCACCCCCGAACTTTCGTTCAAATAGGAGCACAACCATGAAATCATCCAACATCTTCCACAGGTCGTTTCTTGGTTTGTTGCTGGCGCTTGGTCTGGCCGCCCTTCCCCAGGTCGCCCTGGCTGCCACCGGCGTGTCCGAGGAGAGGCTGAGCCTGCCCGAGGGCCCCGGTTCGCTGGAGGGCCTGGGCGAGAACATCTCGGTCAATCACAACATGGGCCAGATGAGCTACCCAGTGCCCATCGTGGTGCCCAATGGCTACGCCGGCATGACCCCTGGTCTGGCCCTCGAGTACAGCTCCGGCTCCGGAAACTCGGTGGTCGGCATGGGCTGGTCCCTGGCCATGCCCAGCATCGAGCGCCTGACCGTCAGAGGCCTGCCCCGCTACTCCGTGGAGGACGAGTTCTCGGTGGACGGCGGCGAGGAACTGGTCTACGTCGGCGGCACCGCCCCCCGAATCTACCGGGCCCGCTTTGAGTCCGGGTTCGTGCGTTACTCCTGGTATGACGCCGGCACCGGCGGGGACGGTTATTGGACCGCCGAGTATCCCGACGGCCGGATCTCCTACTACGGAGCCGACCACACCGGGGCCACCGTGCTGGACTCCCGCGTGGGCGGCACCAAGGGCACCTTCCGCTTCCATCTGGTGGAGACCAGCGACCGCTATGGCCATCTGGTCCAGTACTCCTACGAGCGATTCGGCAACTTCACGCTGCTGAACCACATCGGCTGGGTGTTTGTCGGTGGCGAGGCCCAGTACGAGGTCAGCTTCAGCTACGCCGACCGCTACGACAAGGTCTCGGATTGCCGAGCCGGCTTTGAAGAGCTGCTGACCAAGCGGCTGCAGCAGGTGTATGTGCGGGCCCACGGCACGCTGATCCGGCGCTATGTCCTGACCCACGAAGACTATGCCACCTCCGGCGGCTTCTCCCGGTTGGTCAGGGTGGAGGAGTTTGGCGCAGACGGCGGCAAGCTGCCCATCATCATGGACTTCGAGTATTCCAGGGCCCTTGGCGTGGCGTGCAGCGAGGGCTGCGAGAAGCCCTATCTGGTGTCCATGGGGTCCCTGGGCGTCGACCTGGCGCAGGGCAAGACCACGTTGATTGACATGAACGGCGACTCCCTGCCCGATGTCCTGGACACCTCCGAGGCGGGCAAGCCGCACCGGTTCTTCTTCAATCAGATCTCCGGTGACGGCACCCACAAGTTCTCCGCCTCCGTGCAGAGCGCTATTGGCGGCCAGGGTTCCCACGCCATGGGCTCGCCCTATGTGCATGTGCTGGATCTGGACGGCAACGGCTTCACGGATCTGATGAATGCCCAGACCGGCATGGTTCTGGTGAACCTTGGCGAGGGCGACTGGACGGAGTCCAAGTCCCTGTGGGAGGGCAACGGCGGGTTGCCGGACCTGGGCGCCGAGGGCAGTCTGGCCTCCGTGAAGTTCATGGACTACGACGGCGACAAGCGCATCGATCTGCTGTTCAGCAAGGGCGACAACCAGGACAACTCGACCATGGTGTTCCGCAACGCCGGTTCGGCGGGGTTCGTCGTGGACGAGGCCGCCAGCCCCGTTGGCATCGGCTTCGAGACCAAGGCCATGGAACTGAACGACCTGAACGGCGACAGCTTGCTGGATGTGGTGGTGGTGAACAAGGACTCGCTGCGTTACCGCCTGAATCTGGGCTGGGGCCAGTGGAGCGACTGGCACGTCATCGACGGGTTCTCCTTCACCGACCAGGAGGCCGAACAGGCCGAAATGGACGACCTGAATGGCGACGGTCTGGCGGACCTGTGCCTGGTCGCCGGAAACGAGCTTCGCTACTGGATCAACCGCAACGGAGAGTCCTTTGACGCTGAGGTCAGGGTCACTTCCGACGAGGTGAACGGATCAATCCCGGAGCGGCTGCCGACCACCACGGTGCTGCACGCCGACATGAACGGCAATGGCTCTACCGACATCGTGTGGGTGCAGGCCAGTGGCACGGTCACCTACCTGGAATTGTTCCCCGTACGCCCCAACCTGTTGACCAAGATCACCAATGGCCTTGGGCGCGTGACGGACGTCACCTACGCGGCCTCCGTGCTGGAGCGCGCCCGGGACAAGACTGTTGCGGCCTGGGTCCATCCCCTGCCCTACCCCATGACCCTGGTGAAGCAGACCGATGAGTGGGACGAACTGAGCGAGGTCCACACCGTCACCGAGTTCGCCTATCACGACGGCTTCTACGACGGCGTCGAGAAGCGGTTCCGGGGCTACTCCCAGGTTGAAGGTTCGCTGGCGGGCGATGAACTCCAGGAGGCGGGTTACACCCTGGAGCAGTTCGATGTGGGCGTCACCGACCCCTACATGGCCGGCAAGGTCCTGGCGGAAGAACAACGCAGCGCGGGCAAGACCATCAAGGTCACGACCACGGAATATGAAGACTGCCCGGTGGCGGAAGTGCCGGCCACGGGCCTGCTGTTCCCGGTCAGAAATGTGTGCGAGGTCAAGGAAGTGGTGGAGCACCGCGAGCGGCTGACCCAGCCCCAGGACTGGGCCACCACCACCACGGAATGGGAACACGACGGCTACGGCAACGTGCTGCTGGAATCGGACCTGGGCATCACCGCCATGGGCGGCAAGGCCTGCCCCGCCTGTGAGGGCAGCGGCTACACCGGCACCCCCTGTGGCCCCAAGTGCCTGGGCGACGAGACCTACAAGCGCACCGAGTTCGCCGCGCCGGCTGACAACGACAACCGCTGGATCCTGCGCAAGCAGGTCAGAGAGCGAAAGTTCGGCGTGGCAAACGCCGAGGGCGAGCCCGCCAACGAGGTCTACACCGAGACCGTCTTCTACTATGACGGACCGGAGTTCCAGGGCCTGGCGGAGGGCAAGGTCACCCACGGCGCGCCGACCCGGATCGTCACGCGCAAGGACGCCACCGGCGCCGCTGTGACCCAGACCCGGAACCGGGTGGATGCCCACGGCAATGTGGTCGAGGCCATTGATCCCCTGGGTGAGGTCGACGGCACCACCCACCGGCGGCTGTACACCATGGATGACGAAGGGCTCAAGCTGGTCGAAGTGGAGATCCTCAATGAGGACGCCCAGGGCGCCTACTCCCTGCGCCAGGAGGTCAAGTACGACGCCCTTTGGGGCAAGCCCATCGAGGCCACCGTGTGGCGGAAAGTGGTGGATGGGACTGCCGTTGATCCCAGCAACTCCAGCTACTACACCTACGACGAGTTCGGGCGCCTGACCGCCATCGTCCGGCCCGGCGATTCCCTGGACAAGCCCACCGAGGAGTTCGAATACCACCTGGCGACCCCCGTCAGCGCGGTGTCCACCAGGAAACGTTCGGTCAGCGGCGGCGCACTGGATCTGGAGTCCGTGAAGTGCCTGGACGGCCGCGGCCGGGACACCCAGGTGCGGGTGAAGGTTGCCCAGGGCAACTGGCAGGTCAAGGGCTTCTCCAGCTTCAACCTGC
>CAIXZC010000261.1 GCA_903923815.1 uncultured Myxococcales bacterium | reverse complement strand
GCCTCGGCCTCGGCGGTGCAGGCCTCCTGCAGGCGCTGGCACCCGGCCTCCTGGCCCAGCAGGCACAGGGCCTCGGCAGCCGCTAGGCGCGCCTGAACGTCGGTGCTGGTGGCCGCCAGGGCAGCCAGGGTCTCCCGCGTCGCCTCCCCCGGCGTCACCAACTGGGCGCGGATCAGCTCGCGGTACAGCAGGACAAAGCCGCAGGAGGGGCAGCCGCCATCATCGTCGATGGCCTCGGCCACCCGCAGCGCTGCCACGTTCCCAAGCTGGGCGGCGGCAGCGGGGTTCTTCTTGAGCTCGGCCAGAATCCGCAGCACCAGCGTCTCCCGCTCCCAGGGCTCACGGGCCGACGCCAGCGACAGGCAGAAGCCCCCCTGGCCGGCCTCCTCGTAGTAGAAGGCCGAGGCGCTGATCTGACACAGCCCCCCGGGGCAGTCCGCGGCGGTGGCGCAGGGTGCGGGCCGTCCGTTCAGCATGGCCAGCAGGACCTGGCCGGGACCATTCGTGTCCCGGGGCCCGGTGGCCTTGGAACGGGTAGAAGCCGCGTCGTCCTGGGGCGCCTTGGCACAGCCCCAGGCCCCCAGCAGGGCGGCCAACAGCGTCACAATCGCGGAGGTCTTGTTCATGGCAGGGTCCGTTGTTCGATGGCCCAGCCCTGGCGCAGGCGCTCCAGGTTGGGGCAGCCCAGCAGCAGCATGTGGCGGGACAGGGACTCCCGCATGGAGGCCAGCCAGATTTCCAGCGTGCCATCCGTCAGAGCCAGCAGCGGCGCCGAGGCCGCGCTGACCAGATGGGCACCCAGGGCCAGGGCCTTGACCATGTCCCTTGGGCCCCCCACGCCCCCCCCGAAAACCAGCGTCGCCTCTTCGGGCAGCAGGTTCTTGAAGGCAAAAAAGGTCCCCTCGGCGCTTCTGCCAAGCCCTTCAAGGCTTTGGGCCACCAGGGCCTCCACGGGGTTCTCGCAGCGCAGGCGCTCCACGGCGGCGAAATCGCAGGTGCCGCGCCCGCCCGTCTCCACGCCCGCAAGCCCCGGCAGGGTGCACAGCCGCTGAATGGCGTCGTCGTCGAAGCCCTCCCCCGTGCCCTTCACGAAGACTGGCACGGTGCTGCCCGCCACGAAACGCTCCAGGGCCTCAAAGACCCGCCGGAAGTTGCGCTGCCCCTCTGGCTGGGCCAGCTCCTGGATGGGGTTGACGTGCACCATGAGGGCGTCCAGCGAGGCCACCACCGCCAGTTCGGCCAACCCCGCGGTCACCTTTGGATCGGCAAGCTGCCAGACGGAGATGTTGCCCAGCAAAGGCAACTCGGAGCCCAGTTCCCGGCGCAGGCCCAGCAGCGGAGCCATGGGTGCGCCCGTCAGGAACGGCCGCAGGGACCCCAGGGCCAGGGCCACCCCGGCGCGCCGCGCATGCCGCGCCAACTGGACGTTCAGGTCATCGCCAAGCTCGAAGCCGCCGGTCATGGCGCCAATCATGAAGGAGAAGGTCAGGCGTTTGCCCAGGAAGGTTGTGCTGGGGTCCACCTCGCCCAGGGCCAGGTCGGGGAAGGCCTTGGGCAGCAGGCGGTGGTCAAAGAACAGCTCCCGCGGGGGCTGCTGCCGGGCCAGCCTCAGACAGCCCTCCAGGTGTTGCTTCTTGCGCTCTGAGTGGTCGGTCTTTTGCATCTCAGGCTTCCTGAACCCGCTTGCGATAGCGCGCCGCCAGGATGACCATGCCCAACAGGTTCAAGGCCACAGCCACGGACAGGATCAGCTTGTCCCCGATGCCCTGGATGAACAGCACCGAGGCGGCGAAGCACAGCAGCCCCTCCAGCAGCAGACTAAGCAGCACTGCCATGGCGCCACGGGCCAGCGGGTCCTTCATGGAGGAGGCCAGGACCTTGGACAGGAAGTAGGGCGGCATGACGAACACCACGAAGATGAAGAACACTGCGTAACCCAGCGTCGGGATCACTTGGTCCTCCCCTTGAACTGGCGCTCGGTGGCCTCGTAATGATCAATGATCTTGCGAACGTAGGCGCGCTTCTCCGGGTAGCTGCCGAAGAAGAAGCTGCGCTTGAAGCCGTAGATGATGATGTTCTTCAGCTTCTCCGGGCTCAGGTCGAAGGCGTCGATGGCCAGGGCGATCTCCTTGGCCGGCGTGGTATGGGACACGGTGCGGTTGTCCGTGCACAGGGTGGTGGAGAGGTTGGCCTCCAGCATCTTGCGGAAGGCGTGGTTCTTCAGGGACCCGATCTTGGGGTTGGTCTGCAGGTTGCTGGTCAGGCACACCTCGATGGTGATGCGCCGATCCGCGATGTACTGCGCCAGATCCCGAACGAACAGCTCCTTGTCGATGATGTTCTCGTCCTTGATGGAGCCCGCCTCGAACAGGTAGTACCCGTGGCCGATGCGGTCCGCCTTCAGGTCCGTGATGGCCTGGAAGATGGACTCGGGGCCGTAGGCCTCGCCGGCGTGCACGGTCTTCTTGAGGAAGTGCCGCTGGGCCAGGTCAAAGGCGTCCTGGTGGTGCCCCGCGGGGTAGCCCTTCTCTTCGCCCGCCAGATCGAAGCCCACCACCTGCACGCCAAACTTGCGCTTGATGTGCACCATGGCCTCCACCAGATCCTGAGAGGCCATGCGGTAAAGCTGCTTCTCCTCCAGGTAGGGGTGCATGCGGTACAGGTCCGCGTAGTACTTGCTGTAGTCCGCGGTGAACTTGCGCATGGCGCAGGCGATGATGCCGTACTCGAACTCGGGGCGTCCCTCCTTGCGGCAGGCGGCGCTGTTGTTGTACTCCTCCTTGGCGCGGCGCAGGCCCATGTCCACCGCCAGCATGACTTGAGCGATGTCCAGGTTCTCGTTGACGTGCAACTGCGGCGCAAAGCGCACTTCGATGTAGTAGACGCCCTCGTCGATGTTGTCCTTGGCCAACTCGTAGCTGCAGCGTTCCAAGGCCTCGGGGGTCTGCAACACCTGGGTTGTGTACAGGAAGGGGCGCAGGTACTCGGCCAGGCTCTCGTACTTGTCCTTGAACAGCTTGGTGTTCAGCTCCGCCTTGGTCTTGGCGGGCAGCTTGACCTTGTACTTCTGGGCCAGCTCGAACAGCGTGTCGGGCCGGATGCTGCCGTCCAGGTGCAGGTGGAGGTCGCACTTGGGAATGTGGTTCAGGAACTCGGGGTTGGCGGTGTAGTTGGTCCTAGGCATGGTTGTCCCCCTTCAGACTTCGTCAAGCTGTTGAATGTATGGGTTGTCGCGGGCCTCGTCCCCGATGGTGGTCTCGGGCCCGTGCCCCGGGTGCACCGGGGTCTCGGGCGGCAGCGCCATCAGGCGGCCCAAGCTGGCGTAGAGAGCGTCCGCGTCACCTCCCCAAAGATCCGTGCGGCCCACCGAACTGGCGAACAGCACGTCGCCGCTGAACAGCTCCAGTTCCTGGCCCTCGCCGACCAGAAAACAGCAGCCGCCCGGGCTGTGCCCCGGCGTGGGAATGACCTTGACCTTGAGGCCGCCGAAGGTCAGCTCCTGGCCCTCGTCCAGGTCCAGGGTTGCCTCGGGGGGATCGCTGGGGGGCAACCCAAAGGCGAGATACTGCCGCCCCAGGGTGTCCAGCAGGAACTGGTCCGCCGAGTTCAGATACACGGGAATGCCCAGGTCCGCGGCCAGATCCTTGGCGGCGCCCACGTGGTCCAGATGGCCGTGGGTCAGCAGGATGGCCTTGGGAAAGGGCAGGAAGGCCCGGGCAGCACCAATGAGCCGCGCGGCATCCTCGCCAGGGTCAATCACCACCCCGCTTCCATCGCGGCCACACACCATGTAGCAATTTCCCTGAAAGGGACCGAGGGTGAGGGTTTGGAGTTTCAAATGCATCTCCGCCATTTTCAATGGCCGCAACTGTAATTTCCGCGGAAGGGCAAGTCAACGAGTAAGCCAACCCAACGGACCGCGAGTCCGTCCAAGCCGCGCACGAAGTAAGCGGAGCCGGCCAACAGGGGCATGCAACGATCCGCTCACTACGTTCGCGGCTAGGTTTGGCTGGCGCTGCTTGTCCGTCCAAGCCGCGCACGAAGTAAGCGGAGCTCTAGAGGAGATGCAAACCACCGTCCACCGGGATCTCTGCCCCGGTGCTGTGGAAGTCGGCGGACAGCAGCAGGTCCAGGGCGGCGCCGATTTCCTCCAGGCGGCCCGGGCGGGGTAGGGGCAGGCGGGCGGTCATGCGGTCCAGGTAGCCATCGTCCTCGGCCTCCGGCGCCAGCACGGGGCCCAGCGCCAGGGCATTCACCTTGATCTTCGGGGCCAGCTCCCGGGCCAGCAGGCGGGTGGCCTGCCGCAGGGCCGCCTTGGACACGTGATAGGCGAAGCGACCCGGGATGGGCCGCACCAGCGCGTCCAGCAGGTTGACGATGGAGGCGCCCTCGGGGGCCTGGGCGGCGAAGGCCCGGCACAGCACCAGAGGCGACACCAGATTGATGTTCAAGGTCCACTCCAGCAGGCCCAGGTCGGTCTTGGCCATGGGCGCCTGGGGGAACACGGCGGCGTTGTTGATCAGCAGCCGCAGGGGCAGGAACTGGGGCGGGATGCGGGCGAACAGGCATTCCGCCGCCTGGGGGTTGGCCAGATCCGCGCTGACCACGAAGCAGCGCGTCCCGTGCTGGGCCGCCAGTTGGGTTGCAAGCTGGGCCGCCTCCTGGGCGGAGCTGCCGTAGTGCAGCACCAGATCCCAGCCGCGGGAGGCCAGGTGGTTGGCTATGGCTGCGCCTATGCGGCGGGCGCTGCCTGTGACCAGGGCTGTTCCGGGGCCGGGGATGGTCTCCATGGCAACCTCACCGGTTGAGGAGGCTGAGGAACTCGGCACGGGTGGCGCTTTCGTCGCGGAAGGACCCCAACATGCAGGAGGTCGTCATCACGCTGTTCTGCTTCTCTACGCCACGCATCATCATGCACAGGTGCCTGGCCTCGATTACCACGCCCACGCCTTCGGCGTTGACTGTGTTCATAAGGGTCTCAGCGATCTGGCGGGTCAGCTTCTCCTGGATCTGGAAGCGCCGCGAGAACAGATCCACGATTCGGGGGATCTTGGACAGGCCGATGACTTTGCCCGTGGGGATGTAGCCCACGTGGCAGCGCCCGAAGAAGGGCAGCATGTGGTGCTCGCACATGCTGTAAAGCTCGATGTCCTTGACGATCACCATGTTGTTGTCGTCGCTGCTGAACACCGCGCCGTTGACCAGATCATCCAGGTTCTGGCGGTAGCCGGCCGTCAGGGTGGCCAGGGCGCAGGCGGCTCGCTGGGGGGTCTTCTGCAGGCCCTCCCGGTCGGGGTCCTCGCCGATGGCTTTCAGGATGTCCAGATAGGACGCCGCCAGGGCGTCGGTCATGGGCGTGGGGGACTTCTTTTCCATGCAGGGAACCTCGCTGCCAAAAGCAACCACGGCGTTTATACCCCCGCGGCCCCCCACAATGCATCAAAAAGTTCGGCGCCCCCCGCTGTGACCTTTCTCTTTTCATTTCCCGGGTCCCCGGCTATGTTTGGGGGCGAAATTTTTGAGGTGAGCATGAAACCCATCAAGACCTTCCTGGTAAAGCCCAACCTTCCTGGCGAACTGGCCAAGCTGCGGGATCTGGCGGAGAACCTGCGCTGGAGCTGGAACCCGCCGCTGGAGGCCCTCTTTGCCAACCTGAATAGCAGCGACTCCTGGCACGGCACCGGTCAGAACCCCACCTTGCAGCTTGGCCTCATGGGGCGCGAGCGCGTGGAGGAGCTGGCCAAGGACGAGGCCTTCCTGTACAACCTGCGGCGCCACCGGGAAAGCCTGGAGAACTACACCAGCAACAAGAACACCTGGTACAGCAACCACCCCGGCGCCATCAAGGGCGGGCGGCTGCTGACGGCCTACTTCAGCATGGAGTTCGGCTTGGCGGACTGCCTGCCCATCTTCAGCGGTGGCCTGGGCATCCTTGCGGGCGACCACATGAAGTCCTCCAGCGAGATGGGCGTGCCCCTGGTGGGCATCGGCCTGCTGTATCAGCGCGGCTACTTCCGCCAGTACCTGAGCCCCGAAGGTTGGCAGCAGGAGAGCCGCCCCGACAACGACTTCTTCAACATGCCCATGGAGCGCGTGAACGGCGCCGACGGGACGCCCCTGGTGCTGGAGGTGCCCCTGCCCGGGCGGCGGCTGCGCATCTTTGTGTGGCGCGTCAAGGTGAGCCGCAACGAGCTATACCTCATGGACGCCAACCACCCGGAGAACAGCGCCGACGACCGGGCCATCACCAATGACCTTTACGGCGGCGACCAGGAGACCCGGATCCAGCAGGAGATGGTCCTGGGCATCGGCGGCGTGCGGGTGCTGGGGGCCCTGGGCTTCGACCCGCTGATCTACCACATCAATGAAGGCCACGCGGCGTTCCTGACGCTGGAACGCATCCGCGAGGTGCGCAATCGCTTCAGCGTGGACTTCCGCACGGCGGCCGACGTGGTGCGCAACCAGTTGGTGTTCACCACCCACACGCCCGTGCCCGCGGGCATCGACGTCTTCCCCCGAGAGCTGCTGCAGCGCTACTTCGGCGAGTACTGCAAAGAGCTGGGCGTCAGCTTCGACGAGCTGTTCTCCCTGGGCCGCGAGCACAAGGACAGCCAGGGCTTCAACATGGCCGTGCTGGCCATCAACATGAGCCGCTTCGTGAACGGCGTCGCCAAGCTGCACGGGCAGGTCAGTCGCGCCATGTGGGCGGGCCTGTGGCAGGGCATGGACAAGGCCGACGTGCCCATCGGCAGCGTCACCAACGGTGTGCATCTGCCCACCTGGATCTCCCCCGAGATGAGCCACCTGCTGGACCGCTACCTGGGCCCGGCCTGGAAGGAATCCAGCAACGAGAAGCGCTACTGGGACCTGGTCGAGAAGATCCCCGCGGACGAACTGTGGCGCACCCACGAGCGTTGCCGCGAGCGTCTGGTCACCTTCGCCCGGCGCTCCTACGCGGACCAGCTTCGCAAGCAGGGCGCCAGCCCCACGCGGGTGCGGGCGGCGGAGGACATCCTGGACCCGGACGCCCTGACCATCGGCTTTGCCCGGCGCTTTGCCCCCTACAAGCGGGCCACGCTGATCCTGAACGACATGGACCGCCTGATGAAGATCCTGGGCAACCGCAAGCGCCCCGTGCAGTTCATCTTCGCGGGCAAGGCCCACCCGGCGGACAACCTGGGCAAGGAACTGGTGCGCAGCATCGTGCAGTTCACCCAGCGGCCCGACGTGGCCGGGCGCGTGGTCTTCCTGGAGGACTACGACATGGAGGTGGCGCGGTACCTGGTGCAGGGCGTGGACGTGTGGCTGAACAACCCGCGGCCGCCCCTTGAAGCCAGCGGCACCTCGGGCATGAAGGCGGTGGCCAACGGCGCGCTGCACTTCAGCACCAAGGACGGCTGGTGGGCGGAGGTGAACCCGGAAGGCATCGGCTGGACCATCGGCCGGGGCGAGGAATACCCCCCCGAGCAGCACAACTACCAGAACGAGGTCGAGGCCCGCGACCTGTACGACATCCTGGAAAAGCAGATCATCCCGCTGTTCTACGAGCGCAACACCGACGGCATCCCCCGGGGTTGGGCGGACATGATGAAGCACTCCATGCGCGTCCTGTGCCCCTACTTCAACAGCAACCGCATGGTCCGCGAGTACACGGCCGACTACTACCTGCGGGCGGCGACGCGTTTCGCCGGCCTGGAGGCCGAGGGTCTGGCGGCGGGCCGGGAGTACAGCCTGTGGCGCCGCAAGATGGAGCGCACCTGGGGCAGCCTCAAGGTGCGGGACATCAAGGTTGAGGGCCCCGAGTTGCTGGCCGTGGGCGACCTGGTCAACATCTCTGCGGCCATCGACCTGGGAGAGGCCGACGCGCAGGATCTTCTGGTCGAGCTGCTGCTTGGCGCCGTAGAACCGGACCACAACATCGGCATCACCGGCGGTGTCCCCATGACCTGCACCGAAACCCGTGGTACCCAGGGCATCTTCAGCGCCCAGGTGCCCATGGATCACGCCGGCCGCATCGGCTTCGCGCTTCGCATCCTGGCCAGGGCCCCGGGCAGTGACACGCCCGAGATCCTGCCCGGCCTGGTGAAGATCGTGGAGAACGGCGGGTATTAGGGGGTTACGTGACCGTAGAAACCAGCCTGGACAAGTGCTGTCCCAAGTGCTTTCGGAAGTATCCTTCCACCGCCGAGAAGTGCGAGGCGGACGGGGTGACCCTGGTGTCCCACGTGGAGAAGGATCTCACGGGGCAGGTGCTGGACGAACGCTACACCATCATTGAGCGGGTCGGGCGCGGTGGCATGGGCGTGGTCTACAAGGCCGAGCAGCACCTGATCAAGCGCGTGGTGGCCCTCAAGGTCCTGCGGCGCGAGATCATCCAGGACGAGAACGCGGTGAAGCGCTTCCTGGCGGAGGCCCGGGCCATTGCCAGCCTCTCCAGCCCCCACACGGTGACGCTGTACGACTTTGGGGTCACCACGGACGGCCTGCTGTACTACACCATGGAGCTGCTTGCGGGCACGCCTCTGTCGCGGCTGATCCGTAGCAACGGGCCCTTGGAACTGGGGCGGGCCGTGAATCTGATTCTGCAGGCCTGCGACTCCATCGAGGAGGCCCACGACCACGGCATCCTTCACCGAGACGTCAAGCCCGACAACCTGTTCGTCACCGAGCGCCGGGGCCAGGAAGACCTGAAGGTCCTGGACTTCGGCATTGCCAAGTTCGTGGGGGAGGGGGCGGAGTCCGTCACCGCCACCGGCATGATGCTGGGCAGCCCCCCCTACCTGAGCCCCGAGCAGGCCAAGGGCAACCCGGTGGTGCCCGCCAGCGACCTCTATTCGCTGGGCGTGGTGCTGTACGAGATGCTGGCTGGGTTGCCGCCCTTCCAGAACGATACGCCCATGAAGACCATCTGGGCTCACGTGCAG
>CAIXZC010000260.1 GCA_903923815.1 uncultured Myxococcales bacterium | reverse complement strand
TACATCCTGACTTCCACCAGTTTCTGGAACCGGGCCCTGGAGAGCGGGCATTACCGAGTTGACTGGCCCTCCAGTCTTGGCGGGGTGACGGTGTCCTTCGCAGGACGCCACGGCTCCGAAGGGGGCAGGGACTTCGTGGAATGGAGCGCCGAGGACTTCCTGCCCACCAAGGATCTGGTGGTCACCTGGTAGCTGCCCCCAGGTCGGGGAGGACAGAGGTGCCGGGCGTAGCCCCCGGGGGCCGGGTGGGGGTCAGTAGGCCAGGCGGGTGAACTGGAGGTTGGGCCGGGTTTCGGACAGGACCAGGACGCTGCCGTCGGAGCTTTGGGCCAGGAACTGGGTGGCGGTGTCGGCCCAGGTTGTGGTCCATTGCCGCCGGCCGGCATCATCGAAGCAGGTCAGGAAGGCCCGCCGATCCAGGATCTTCTCATAGGACCCGTCAACGTAGTACCTGTCTCGAGCGCCCAGGACCAAAAGCTCGCCCTCAGCCGAAAACAGCAGGTGTTTGGGCCAGGTGTCGGCGTCCCCCGAGAATCCCCAGGTCTGCTTCCACAGGGTCTCCCCCTGGGGGTCCATCCGCCACAGGCCCGTGATCTCGCGGTCATTGGGCAGGGTGACGGAACCCAGGGCGACGAAGCCTCCGTCGGGCATGGGGACCAGTTCCTTGACCCACATGCCCGGGTAGGGAACGGTGAGACTTTTTTCGGACAGAAGCTTACCCGCCCCGTCAACCCGTAGGAGCAGGACCTGGTCCGCGTAGGAAGCGCCAGCTATGAGAAAGGTGTCCTCCGTGGGCTCCGAGATCCCCACGGTGTCCAGGCTGGCCAGGCTGTCGTTCGGGAAGGTCTTTAGCCAGACCTGCTTGCCCTTGGCGTCCACCAGAGCCAGCCAGGTGCTGTTCTTGTCGTCTTGCTTTTGGGTCCCGGTGACCAGGAAGGCGCCCCCACTGGTCTCCACCGCGGCCAGGCCTGTCCGGCAATTCTGGCCGTCGAACGCAGCCGTCCACTTTTGGTTGCCAGCGCCATCCAGCTTCACCAAGGCCAAGCCGGCGGGATCGGCGTAGCAATAGGATGGGCCGGACAGCAGGACGAGCACTCCCCCATCGGCGGTGGGGCTCAGATAAACCGCGTCATCGGCCAGAAGATCGGAGTCGAACAGCTTCTCCCATTGTTGCTGGCCTGTCGCACTGAACCCGGCCACCAGGGCATCGTAGACGTAATCCGGGTAGGTGGAGTTGTCCCTCAGCTTGGACCCGGCCAGGACGGGGCGGTCCTCAGTAGTCACCACGAAATCTCTGGCATACAGCCCCGACGACTCGGGCCCCTCCAGGGTGGCCTGGACCTTCATGGGGGCCCGGTCGGAGCTGCCATCGCAGGCCGTCGAAAAGGTTGCAACCGCGGCCAACAGCAGCAGCGGTGCCAGCCAAAAGCCAGAAGTGTGCTTGGTATTCATGGGGCGAGTTTCGTGGGGTCTTGGTTGGGTGTCAAGCGGAAGCCCACCACGAAGTCGCCGCCGCCGGCGCCGGAGACCTTGGCGTGGAAGCCTTGGCGGGTCAGGGTCGCCAGGGCCGCCTGCACCGGGGGCGTGAGGATGCTGTGACCCAGGGCCTCGTCCAGGGCCGCCAGGGTGCGGTTGGTGGCGGCCACGGCCTGGGGCAGGTCCGCGGCGGGCGCCAAGCCGCACAGGACGGCGGTCAACTGGGCCGAGCTTTGGGCGTGGGCGGCCAGCAGGGCGGGGTGATCCGTGGGCCGGCCCCGGGGGGCATCGGCCAGCAGGCGGGCAGTGGAGGCCTTGACCCCGGTGTGCAGCAGTTGGATCTCCAGGTGGGGGGCCAGGGGGGCGCTTCGGGCCTGGGCGGCGCCGTGAACGAAGCGGGAGGCACCGCCGCAGAAGCACGCGGCCACGTCGT
>CAIXZC010000259.1 GCA_903923815.1 uncultured Myxococcales bacterium | reverse complement strand
CAGTAGGAGCACACCTGATTGCAGCGCAGGGTCAGGATGGCGATGTGCAGCACGGGCCCCTGGGGCAGGAAGGAGAAGCGCCGCTTGCAGCAGTCCTCCAGCAGGGGCCGGACCTCCTCGGCGGACTTGAGGAACCCCGCGGCCTCCAGACGCCGGGCGGCGTCGCTGTCGGAGGGCAGGCCGGGGCCCAGCAGGGCGTGGAAGTCGGCCAGGGGCAGGAACAAAAAGGGGCCGTGGTCGGCGCACAGCAGCATGCGCTGGCCCACGGGCTCAAAGCGAAAGGGCACAAGCTGTTGCTGGGTCACTAGCGTCATCTTCAGGCCCCCCTCAGTTCCAGGGTCAGGGCCAGCACCTGATTGCAAATCTCGGCCAGCAGCAGGTCGGCGTCCTCCAGGTTGGCGGGCAGCGTCAGGGCCGTACCGTCGGGCACAAGCTCCAGGGTGGCACCGGCCTCGGGGGCCAGACTGCCAAAGACCTGCTGGACCGCCTCGGGGTGGTACAGGGCGTGGCTGAAGACCCGGCGCAGGGTGGCGGGCTCGGCGCTCATCGTTTGTCTCCGCCGTACTTGTCCTCCCAGGACATGGCGATGCCCAGGGGGTCGGCTTCCCAGTTCTCCACGGGCAGTTCTCCCCCCGCGGCCCCCCGGAGCGCAGCCTCAAGAACGGCCTCCCGCACGGCCTGAAAACGGGGCGCCAGCAGGGCCCGGTAGGCCTGGGACAGAAGCTCTGCCTGGAAGTCACCCTCCAGGGTCTCTTTGGCGGTGGCGGGCAGGTCCGGGCGGGCCGTCAGGTGCACCAGAATGCGCTGGTCCGAGGCGGTCTCCAGGAACACGAAGGCGCGGTCCAGGAACACGTAGGAGGCCCCCAGGAGGGTCTCCAGGGGATAGATGGCAGGGTCCACGGGAAAGCTCACGGTCCGTTCCATGGCAGGTTCCTCCGCGGCTAGAAGTCGATGAGCAGGCTGCCCCGAAGCATCCAGGTGGCCTGGGCTGAAGTGCTGGTCTCCAGGCCGGCCAGGGGCAGCAGGCCAAGGGCGCGCAGTTCCAGGCGGGCACCGCGGTAGCGAAGACCGGCGGCGGCGGACCCTTCCAGGCCCAGGGAGTTGCCCTGACCGGGGGTCTGGGCGTCGGCAAAGGCGGCGGCGTACAGCAGGGAGCCCTGGGTGTAGAGGCCCCGCTGACGGGTGCCCCAGAGGGCGCGCTCGTAGGACGTGCGCAGCATGGCCGAGGAGGTGATGGTGCCGATGACCCGGCTGTACAGCAGGGAGTCGGGCAGGAAGGCGGGGTTCAGCAGGTGGGCCGTGACGGTGGTGTTGGCCGCAATGCGGGAGCCCTGCCAGGCGGAGTCGTCGGGGGTGGAGATCTGCCAGGTGTCCTGGACGCCAAAGGCATCCGCGTCGCCGTCGCCGCTGGCCAGGGCGGTGAGGAATTCCACGCGGGTCAGGGGGTCCTCCCAGGTGAGGCGGGCGGCGCCACCGGCGGAGGCGAAGTCCTTGGAGCTGTCGTTGAGGGACAGGCGCTGGGTGGCGCTGATGTCGCCCAGGAGAGCGCTGGCCTCGGCGGCCACACCCAGGGTGCCACCCCAGAGGTGGGCGGACCAGGCAACCCAGGCGTCGGGGGTGAAGAGGAAGGCGCTGCGGTAGAACAGTTCGGTGCAGGCGAAGGGCAGGTTGCCGCCGGCGTCGGGCTTGCAGGCAGGGTCACCGCTGATCTGCTGGGCCGCTGACGAGAAATCCTGCCAGCGCAGGGAGGCCATGGCGCCCCAGGAGAGGCCAGGGCCGGCGCCGGGGGTGCCGTCGCGGGTGGAGGAGGCCTTGAAGCGGAACTGGTAGACCTCGTCCATGTCGCCCGAGTCAATGTAGGCGCTGTAGGGGCGGGTGGAGGTGGCGGCGACCTGCTTGCCCTCCAGGGGGAAGTCCCAGGAGAGGCTGAGGCGGATGTCGTCCACGGGGGCGGCGGAGAACTCGAAGGAATCAATGAAGGTGCCGTAGTCGGCGAAGTCCTCGCGGCCGTCGTTCTCCAGGATTCCCAGGCCCCAGTGGCAGGGGATGCGCCCCAGGCGGATGCCCACGAAGTTGAAGAGGTTCAGGTCGGCGTAGAGGGCGCGGACGCTGACGGAGTTCAGATAGTCACCACCACTGCCCGTGCTGGGGCGGGCCCAGGGGGACAGGACGCCCGTGCTGACCAGCAGGGGGTCGGCCGCGGGGCTGGCGCCGGCGATGCCACCGGCCACGTCGAACCAGCCGTTGACGGTAAGCATGTCGCCCAGGCCCAGGGTGGGCTTGACGCGCAGGCGGAAGTCGCTGACCTCACGCCAGGGGTTGCCGCTGGCGCCGAGGTTGGCGCCGTTGTCGTAGGTTTGGACGGGGGTGCCGAACTGGCCGTCTTCCAGGGAGTCCAGGGGCAGGCCGGTGCTGACCTCGGTGCGCCAGCGGAACTGGCCCTCAAGCTGGAAGTCCACGAAGGTGGCGCGGGGCACCAGGATGGAGGCCTCCCGACCCTGGGCGCGGGCCCCGGAGGGGAGACAGACAAGCAACAGTAGGAAGGCCGCAAGGGCCCGGGCGCAAATCATGGCGCGAATCCTAAAGCCTGCCTTCCATTGGTGTCAATCCAATTACTGGAGGGGATCACAGAACGGTCCCCACGCCGATGGAAGCGGCCATGGGGAAGTTCAGCTCAATGAAGCGATCAAAGGGCCAGGCGAGCATCGTGAAGGAGACGCCCGTGTCCAGAAAGAGGCGGCGGCTGGGGTAGAGGCGAAAGCCAAGCCGGGCCTCCGCACCCACCGAGGTCTCGGAGGGCCAGCGCTTGATGTCGCCGGCGCCGCAGCGTTCCTGGTAGGCGGCGCTGCCCTCGGGGAAGAACTTGCAGTCCGGGTCCTTGCTGGTGGTGAAGGTGCCCAGCACCTGGATGGCGGCGGCGAAGCCCGTGTAGGCCTGCCACCAGCGGCCGCCCCAGGCCAGGGTGACGCCCAGGTCCGTCTGGATGCCCGAGAAACCCTTCACCAGGTCGCGGCGGGACTGGTCCTGCAGCGAGCTGAACACCTGGGTGCGCAGGGCCAGGGAGAGGGGACCGGAGATGTGGTAGGCGTAGTCCATGGCGGCGCCGGGGGCGAAGATGGGGTCCCGGGTGGGGGTCTGGGGGAAGATGATCTGCTGGAAGGAGGCGGCCAGCAGGTGCCGGCCGTGGAGGTCCTTGGGGGGCAGCTTGCGCTGGGCGAAGGTGGTGCAGCTAAGCCAGCGGTAGGCGGCGGCGGAGGCCTGGGGGCGGGCCTCGTCGCCCAGGGGGATGACGCCCACCCATTCCACGAAGGCCTGCTCGCCACCCAGGGCGATGATCTCCAGGGTGGGGCCCCCTTCCCTTTGCAGCAAGACGGGGACCAGGATGGCGTCCAGTTTCAGTTCCCGCCGAAAGTTCACCGCCACGGCCCCACCGGCGAAGGACCGCCCCTGGGCCGCGCTGGTCTGGACGTCGTTGTAGGCGGACACCAGGGCCTTCTGGACGGCCTCCGGGTAGTAGGAGGGGGCGAAGCGGCGCTCGGGCTGGAACTCGAACAACATGCGAAAGACCATGTGGGCCTGCCCATGGAGGCCAAGTTCCACCAGGGCCACGCCGTGCAGCTCCATGACGGTGGCTGTCAGTTCCTGCTCGCTGAGGCCGCCGAACACCGCGCGCAGCAACTGGGAGGCCCGCTCCAGGTGGCGGCTGGCCTCCTCCTGACGCAGCGCCAGGAAGGCGTCCCGCCCCAGGTCATAGCGCTCCCGCGCCAGCTCAAGCTGTTCGTTGTAGCCCTTGCGCTGGGTGGCCCGACGACGCAGCTCTGCGCCCTTCAGCAGCTTGACCGGGGCGCCCTCCTCCAGGGCCCGGGCGAAGACGCCCAGCAGTTCGTCCGCCTTGGCCCGCGTGGGGTTGCGCATCTCGGGGCGGAACAGGTATTCGGCGGGGCCCGAGTAGTCCTTCAGGGGCAGCAGCGCCACCGTCTTGGGCAGGCGCAGGTCCTCCGCGGTGGCCTGGTAAGCCAAGGCGGGCAGGGGCAGACCCAGCGCGACCAGCAGCAGGACCGCAGCCAGGGACCTCATTGGGCACCCCCCGTGGGGCATTCTTCGCTCAGGCCCTCTTCTTCTATAAGTGACGTGTCGCCGAAGTACAGGAAGCGCAGCAGCACGGTGGCGCCGGCCCCCTCGCCTTCCAGCAGCTCCATGCTGCCGGAGAGGACCTCTTCGTCGGCGGAGAGGTGCAGCGTGGCGGCCCACTCCCGACCGTCGGGGCCGATGAGGCCAAAGGTCAGGGCCGCATCGGTGGCGGTGCCGTCCTCCAGGTACAGGCAGGGCGCGGTGGGCTGGAAGAAGGCCTCGGCGTAGTCCTTGCCGGGGACGAAGAGGCGCAGGGTGCCAGCGGCGTCGTGACCATAGATGCCCACCAGCAGTTCTGCGTCGGCGCTAAGGGAATACTGGGGCCAGGCCAAAGGCTTGGTGGGGTCGCTGCGCCAGACGCCGGCGTAGGGGGGCTCGTCCACGCAGGAGGCCAGCAGGCCCAGCAACAGCAACAGGGGCAGGGCCCCCTTCCCCACCTGACGCCAAGGAATCATGCGGGCTCCTGGCAGTTGGGGCAGAACTCGAACCAGCGACCGGCCCAGTAGTCCTCCAGGATGGCGCGGTGGTCGAAGGCCATCAGGGCGGGCAGGTTGTGGCGGGTGAACACGGCGGCCTCGGCGGCGTCATCGGCCCCACACAGGATGCCCCCGACGTGCCTGGCCACGTAGACCGTGGAGATGGTATGGAAGCGCGGGTCCCGCCCGGGCTCTGAATAGGTATGCATTTGATACAGCAGTTCGACCTCCAGGGAGGTCTCCTCGCGGGCCTCCCGGCGGGCGGCGGTCTCCAGGCTTTCGCCCTCGTCCACGAAGCCGCCGGGGATGGCCCACCCGGGGGGCTCGTTCCGGCGGCGCACCAAGACCACGGCCTCGCCAGGCATCTGGATGATGATGTCCACTGTGGGCTTGGGATTGCGGTACTGCTTGGTCATCTTGCCCCCACGCCTTGCGGTCAGCCGGTCACGGGCTGTCAGGCCAGGATGCCGGCCCTTCTGGCGGCCCGCTCGAAGCCGGGCAGCGCGGAGTCGATTACAGCATCCTCAACCGCGTAGGACAAGCGGAAAAACCCCGGCAGACCAAAGCCGCTTCCGGGGACGGCGATGATCAGCTCTTCCAGCAACAGGTCGCAGAAGCGGGTCTCGTCAGGGAGGGGGCTGCGGGGGAACAGGTAGAAGGCACCTTCCGGTTTCTGGAAGCGGTAGCCCATGGCGTGGAGGGCGTCGGAGAGGCGGTCCCGGCGGCGCTGATAGAGGGCCGGGTCCACCGCCAGATCCAGGCCGGCGGTCCGGGCGACGACGCGCTGCATGAGGGCGTTGGCGTTGACGAAGCCCAGGATGCGGTTGGCGAAGATGGTGCCCTGGCGGACCTGGGCGCGGGCGGCGCAGCGCGGGGAGATGACCAGATGGCCGATGCGCTCGCCGGCCAGGGAGAAGTCCTTGCTGTGGGAGCTGGCCACCAGGGTGTCGGGGTAGAAGGCGATGGGGGACGGGCAGGGCAGGCCATCGTACACGAGGGCGCGGTAGGGCTCGTCGGAGATCAGGTAGATGGGGTGGCCAAAGCGCGCGGAGGCCCGGGTGAGGACGGCGGCCAGGCCCTCCAGCAGGGCGGCCGGATAGAGGCGGCCAGTGGGGTTGTTGGGGCTGTTGACGATGACGGCCTTGGTGCGGGGCGTGAGGGCCGCCTCCAGGGCGGGCAGGTCGGGCAGGAAGGTGGCGTCCGTGGGGACGGGCACGAAGGTGCCGGCGTGGTTGTCCACGTAGAAGGTGTACTCGGCGAAGTAGGGGACGAAGCCGATGACCTCGTCGCCGGGCTCCAGCAGCGCCTTGAGGGTGATGTTCATGGCGCCGGCGGCGCCGGAGGTCATGACCACGTCATCGGGGACCAGGTCCAGCCCCAGGCGGCGGTTGTAGCCGGCGGCCACGGCCTCCCGAGCCTCCTGCAGGCCGGCGTTGGGCATGTAGGAGTGGATCATGTGGCCCGTGCGGGCGGCCTCCTCGGCCAGCACCGCGAGGACCTCGGCGGGGGGATCCAGGTCGGGGTTGCCAAGGGAGAAGTCGAAGACCTTGTCGGCCCCGTGCTGGACCTTCAGCCTGCGCCCTTGCTCGAACATTCGGCGGATCCAGGAGCCCCGTTCAATGGACTGCAACATTCGGTTGGATATGGACAAAGCAAGCCTCCCTCGGCCGTGGACGGTCTCACCGGACCCTAGGGTCCGGCAAAGGGTTTTCCCCTTCTAACAAAGGCAGGGGTGCTGGGCAAGCGATGTTTTTTGCCTATGCCCGGGGGTGACAGGCAGGGGCCCATTTTTGTGTACAAATTTTCCTTTTTCCGTGATAAGTTGCCGCCCGAATTGGAAGTTCCGTGCCCCAGGAGTTCTGACCATGGTCAAGATTGCTTATCTGGCTCAGCACAGAAGAGGCCTTCGGGAGTTGCTTGAGCAGCTTTCCGAGACCGGCTACAGCGTCTACCGGGTAGACCCCACCGTGATGGCGTACAACCGCCTGCGCGACGACATGCCGGACATCGTCATCGCGGACGCCACCCTTCGGGATGGCCACGTGCTGGAGGTCCTGCAGGCCCTGGGCGCGTCTCGCATCACCAAGCCCATCCCCATCTGCGTCGTGGGCTGCCGCCCCGACAACATAGATGATCTACGCGCCGCCGCCCCCAACGCCCGCAACTTCCTGTGCGGCGAAGTCACCCGCAAGCTCCTGGTGGAGCTGGTCAAGGAGCTGGTCATCCGCTGACCGGCCCGCAAGCAAGCCCAACGAAGTACACAGTTCTGGTTCCTTCCCCCGCCCGGGGGAAGGTGGCGCGCAGCGCCGGATGAGGGGTGTCGGGGCGACGAATGGCGTCGGGTACGCATGCCCAAGCTTTTCCCGGGGGCCGGGGCGGGGGT
>CAIXZC010000258.1 GCA_903923815.1 uncultured Myxococcales bacterium | reverse complement strand
CTGCGGTGACGACGGCTGCGGTGGCAACTGCGGGGTCTGCGCCCCGGGCAAGCTGTGCTCCCTTTCGGGCAAGTGCCTGGACCACCCCTGCGGCCTGGTCAGCGCCCAGGGCCAATGCAGCACCAAGTTCAGCGGCAGCTGGTGCGACCAGATGCACCTGCGGGACTTCTCGTGCAGCGGTGGGCTGGTGTGCGGCTGGGACGCCGTGCTGGGCCGCTACTCCTGCGTGGAGGAGAAGCCCTGCACCCCCTCCTGCCTGTTCCCCGACGGCAGCCCCCGGGAATGTGGCGACAATGGCTGCTGGGGAAGCTGCGGCACCTGCGCCGGTGGCTGGGCCTGTCAGCTTGGCTACTGCAAGCCCTCCGTGGGGGCCGAGTGCTCCTGGATTGACGCCACCCTGGGCGCCTGCTTTGGCACGGTGCGCTGGTTCTGTGCGGCGGCCAAGCTTTACTCCTACGACTGCCTGGGCAAGGAGGGCAAGAACTGCGGCTGGAAGCCCGGTGGGGCGGGCGGCGGTTCCTTCTCCTGCATTCCCTTCTGACCCTTCTCGAGGTGATCCATGAGCATCTTCAAATTGCTGACCGTGGGACTGTTGCTGCTGGGGGGCCTGGGGGCCTGCGCCGGTGGTGATGGCGGGGGAGGCCCCGGGGACGCCGGGCGGGACTCCGTGGGGGGCGACCTGCCCCTGGACCTGGGAACCCTGCCGGACCTGCCCCAAGACAGCCTGCCCGATAGCCTCCTTGACACGGCCGCCGAGCTGCCGGACCTGACCCCTGACACGGCGTCGCCGGAGTTGCCCGGCGAGACGGCGGCGGCGGACCTGGACCTTGGGCCGCTGGATACGGAAGCGGGCGAGTTGCCCTGCGTCCCCGTGTGCCTCAACGACGATCAGTCCGCCCGGGTCTGTGGCCCCGATGGTTGTGGCGGCTTGTGCGGGACCTGCGACCTGGAGCACACCTGCGTGGCGGCCACGGGCGCCTGCATGCCCCTGTGCGAGCCTCAGTGCGCGGGCAAGGAGTGCGGCGGTGACGGCTGCTATGGCCAGTGTCCCCCCGGGTGCCCGAACAACTACGCCTGCGGCGACGATGGTCACTGCTACCCCGACTGCGACCCCTTCGTGGTGTGCAAGGACCGGGACTGCGGCCCCGATGGCTGCGGTGGTTCCTGTGGGGACTGCCCCCAGGGCAGCTCCTGCGAGAACGCCAGCGGCAAGTGCCTGGCCGTGCCCTGCGCGGGCATCCCCGCCAAGGGGCTGTGTGTGGATGACCGGGTGCTGGTCACCTGCGAAGCCCAGGAGCGCAAGGAGACGGACTGCGGGCTGATGGAGGGGGGCGGCTATTGCCGCTACAACTCCCTGCTGGGCAAGAACGAGTGCGCCGCCGGCTGCCTGCCCAAGTGCCAGGGTCTGGAGTGCGGCGATGACGGCTGCGGCGGGGTCTGTGGCACCTGCCCCAACGGCTGGGCCTGCCCCGTGGGCAAGTGCGAGGCCCAAGCCGGCGGCGAGTGCGGCTGGTATGCCGCAGGCACCTGCGAGCAGGACGTCCTGTGGCTGTGTGAGGCCGGGGTCCTGACCCGGACCGACTGCGCCGAGCAGAGCCTGCACTGCGGGTGGAGGCTGCCCAGCGGACCCTTTGCCTGCCTGTTGTAGGGGCGGATCCGCTCACTGCGTTCGCGGCTGGGACGGGCAACCAGGACTGGCAGCCTGACAAACCTAGCCGCGCACGAAGTAAGCGGACCGGAGGGGCGGGGGCGGGTTGTTGGGGTCAGTAGCGTTCGCGCCACTGGAGGATGGCCAGGGGGCTGAAGGAGACGCCCAGACCCACGCTGGTCTCGACGGGCTCGAAAACCATCTGTCTTGCCTCCAGGAAGACGGACCAGGCCGCGCCGTAGCCCAGGAACTCGGCCCGCAGCGCGGGGCCCAGGGTGAAGTTGAAGCGATGATCCGTGCCTGTGCGGAGGTTGGGCGCAGAATACTCCCGGCCGGCGGCGCGGCCCACCAGCATCCCCGTCAACACGAACCAACCGTTCCAGGTGGAGTGCACCGGTTGGGCCCAGCCTGCGGTCAGGTCCACGGTGCGGTCGAAGGCGACGCGAAAATCCACGGCCACGGGGCGCAGGAGGGTCTGCAGGCCAAAGTAGGGCACGGCCCGGTCGTAGGGCCCCAGCAGTTGACTGCCGGCGGGTTGCCAGGCGTGGCTGTAGTCCAGGCCGGTGGAGATGCTGAGCAGCTTGTTCTGCCAGGGGGCCTGCTGCCAGGCAAGGGCCGGGCGCGCCCACAGGCAGGCCAGCAACAAGAGGGGCAAAAGCAGTCTCATGGGAACCTCCCGGGGGCGCATTCTAAGCGCAGCCAGGAAACATTCCAAGCACACATTCCAAGCGCGAGCTTGCCCAGGCGTGGCTTCCTGATACAATTGGCCCACTTTTCGGCCTGGAGGAGCCCATGCGCTTCGGGATCATTTCGGACATTCACGCCAACCTGGAGGCCCTCGAGGCCGCCCTGGCCTGGCTGGACACGCAGTCAGTGGACGAGATTGTCTGCCTGGGCGATGTGGTGGGCTATGGCCCCGATCCCCTGGAGTGCTGCCGGTTGGTGAGGGCCCGGGCCAAGGTCTGCCTGATGGGCAACCATGACGCGGCGGTGGTGGGCGCCATGAGCACCCGCTTCTACTACGACGCCGCCAGGCAGGTCATCGAGTGGACCCGGGGTCGCCTGGATCAGGAAAGCCTGCGCTGGCTGTACTCCCTGCCCTACACCTACCTGCGGCGGGACGCCGGGGTGGGCTTCTTCCACTCCGCCCCCATCCTCCCCAGCGGCTTCTTCTACGTGGTCCGCAAGGAGGACGCCCAGAACCACGCCCGCATCTTCGACCGCCTCATGCCCGTGTCCCTGATGGGCCACTCCCACCTGACCAAGGCCTTCCGGCTTTATCGCGACAAGGCCAAGGACATCAGCGGCAAGCCCCTGGAAGGGGACGAGGAGAGCAAGTTGCTGGTGAACGTGGGCAGCGTGGGCCAGCCCCGGGATCGCAATCCCCTGGGCTGCTGCGGCGTGTTTGACTCCGCCCAGCGCAGCTTCGTCCACCACCGCTTTGACTACAACCGGGAGGAGACCGCCCGGAAGATTGAGAAGCTTGGCCTCTCCCCCCGCTTCGCCCAGCGCCTGTTCACGGGCGAATAGCCTCCAGCCGGTCCATGATCTCCGCCCACAGCGGGGCCGCCACCTTGGGGCCCGACAGCCCCTCCAGCGCGGCGCCGTCGTCCGTCCCCACCCAGACCACCAGCAGCAGGTCCTTGCGAAAGCCCACGAACCAGGCGTCGGTGCCGTCGTTGCTGGTGCCCGTCTTGCCGGCGCTGATGGCGTCCTTGCGGTAGGCCCCCCGGCCCGTGCCCTTGTCCACCACCCGGCGCAGCAGGTCGGCCATGGCCTTGCACAGCAGCGCAGGGGCCTGGCCTCGCAGCCCCGGTGCGCCTTCAAAGACCTGGCGGCGGTTGCGGTCCAGGACGGTGGCGATGGGGTGGGGGGCCAGGGCCTTGCCGCCCCGGAAGAACAGGCCATAGCCCACGGCCAGGTCGTAGGGCGCCAGGGCCAGGTTGCCCAGGGCCACGCTGAGGTCCTTCATGGGCCGCTCGGGCAGGCCAAAGGCCAGGAAGGAGCGCTTCAGCTCGCCCAGGCCCAAGTGGTGGGCCACGGCCACCGCCGGGCCATTGAGGGACAGCCGCAGGGCCTCCTCCAGGCTGACCCGGGTCTTGGTGAAGTCGGGTCCGTGCTCCAGGGGCTTCCACAGGGTCCCCGCGCGCCCCTTGTAGGTGTTGGGCCAGTCCTGGGGGATGGTGGTGGAGGGGACCCAGTTCCAGTGCATCATGGCGGCCAGGTACACGAAGGGCTTGATGGTCGACCCCACGTTGCGGGCGGCGTCCAGGGCCCGGTCAAAGGAGGAGGGTCCAAAGCCGCCGGTCCAGGCCAGCAGCTCGCCATCCAGGGACACCAGCAGGGCCGCCACCTGGGGTTGCAGCAGGGGGGAGCAGGGGGGCGGCAGGTCCCCGCAGAGGTCCGCGGCGGCATCCGGCGTCACCTTCACCCAGTAGCCTGGCTCGGGCGGGCCCGCCAGGGCCGCCCCCTGGGGCCAGCGCAGGCGCTCCAGGGGCAGTCCCCCCCGGCCCCCCCCGAAATCCAACAGGGCCTGGGTTGCCGTGTAGGACGCGATGCGAGCCCAGTAGGCATGGCCCGGCTTGACCTTGCAGGGCACCTTGGCGGCGTCCGCGGGGCGTTTGGCATGCAGGGCCACCCCCGGCTTCAAGGTCGCCAGGACGCCCGTCTCCAGGCTGTCCTCCAGGGCCCCAAGGAGCGCCTGCTGGTGGCGCCAGGAGAGGGTCAGGGTGACGTCGTAGCCCCCGCGGTTGACCGCCTCCTGCCCAAGGATTGAGGTCAGCAGGGTCTTGGCCCGCAGCACCGGGTGGGCCACCTGCTGATAGGGCGGCAACTGGCAGGGACGGCAGATGGGGAAGGCCAGGCCCCGGGCTGGGGGCGCCTGGTCCCGGGCCAGCAGGTAGTCCTTGAGGCGCTGCCTGGCATGGTCGAAGCGCTGGCGGGCCCGGTCGGGGTACTTGAGGGGGTTGAAGCGCTCCGGGGCGGAGATGATGCCCGCCAGAAGCAGCGCCTCGGAGCGGCCCAGCTCGGCCGCGGACTTGCAGAAGTAGGTGCGGGCAGCTTCCTCCACGCCGTAGGCGCCATTCCCCCAGTAGATGCTGTTGAGGTAGAGGGTGAGGAGCTCCTCTTTGGTGAGGGTGTCGTCCAGGCGTTTGGCCAGCAGGGCCTCGGCCAGCTTGCGCCCCAGCTTCTTCTCGGAGCTCAGGTACAGGGCCCGCGCGACCTGCTGGGTGATGGTGCTGCCCCCCTGGGCCATGCGCCCCTCCCGCAGGTTGGCCACCATGGCCCGCAGCACCGCCAGCCAGCTTATGCCCTGGTGCGTGAAGAACTGGGTGTCCTCCACGGCCAGCACGGCAGTCACCAGATCCGGGGAGATGGAGCCAAGGGGCACGGGGCGCCGCCTCTCCTCGCCCCAGGTGTACAGCAGCACGCCATCGCTGGAGTAGATGCGGTTGGACTGGAGGACCTCGTCAGCCCAGGAGGCGGGGGACACCGTCACGGGTACGGCCAGCCGCACCAGCAGGTTCAGCCCCTGCCAGAGCGCCAGGCCCAACAACAAAAGGAGGAGGAAAAAGAAAAGGAGCCGTCTCCCGGGGGAGAGGCTCCTTTTGGTTCTAGGTGCGGACCTGGCCAAGCCGGGCCGGATCAGCAGACGTTGAGGTGAGCGCAGTAGCCGTCCTTGCAGGAGTCGATGGTGCAGGCGTTGCCGTCATCGCAGTCGATGGCCTTCTGGCAGCCGATGCACTTGGGCTCCACCTCGTGGACGCAGCCCTGGTCGGGGTTGCAGTAGTCCAGGGTGCAGGGGTCACCGTCGATGCAGGCCAGCTCGGGGTGGGCGCAGACGCCGACCACGCAGAGGTCGTCGGTGCACAGGTTGTCGTCCAGGCAGTCTTCCTGGCTGAGGCAGCTACCGCAGTCGCAGTTGGCGCAGGCGGCGTTGGTGCACTCGCCGGTGGTGGGCTCGCAGTAGTCCACGGTGCAGCTGTCGCTGTCGTCGCAATCCGTGGCCTTGTTGGAGCAGGTGTGGGTCTTGGAGTCACAGGTGTCGACGGTGCAGAGGCTGTGGTCGTTGCACTCGGCGTCGCTGGCGCAGTAGTCGGTGCAGTTCTCATCGAAGTAGTAGCGGCAGCCGTAGGGAGCCTCGCAGAAGTCGATGGTGCAGGCGATGTTGTCGTTGCAGGTCTTGGTGGCGTAGTCGCAGGCGCCGTTCCCGGAGGCCGGGTCAATGAGGCAGACGGCCTCCACGCAGTTGTCCACTTCCAAGGTGAAGTTGTAGCAGTCCTGCAGCTTCTCGCACTCGTTGGTGCAGAACTCAATGGCGGTGTGGAGGCAGTCGCCCGTCTCGCCGTCGCAGCTGTCCGCGGTGCAGGGGTCGTAGTCGTCGCAGTGGTAGGACGGGAAGCTGCAGGTGTGCTTGGCGGTGTCGCAGTAGCGGCCGGTGCACAGGTTGGTGTCGCTGCAGTCGGTGTCGCTGTTGCAGCAGTTGGCTACGGCCATGTGGCTGCACTCGCCGGTGAACATGTTGCAGGCGTCGGTGGTGCAGGCGTCGCCGTCGTCGCAGAGGTTGTACTCCATTTCGCAGTAGCCCGTGGTGGTGTTGCAGCTAGCGGCAGCGATGCACAGGTCATCCTGCATGGCGCTGGTGCAGTCCGTGTCATTCTTGCAGGCCGTGCAGATGGACTCGTAGGAGCAGTACCGCAGCGGGTGGGGGTTGCCATCGGCCATGTAGACGGAGTCGGCCAGGGACAGGGGGTTGGCCACCTTGCAGGAGTCCTTGGTGCAGGTGTTGTAGTCGTTGCAGTCGGAGTTGGTGTCGCAGCCGTAGCAGTCCTGGGAGGGCGTGAAGACGCACCCGGAGGTGGGGCTGCAGGTGTCCTCGGTGCAGGGGTTCATGTCGTTGCACTCAAGGGGCGCGTAGATGCACTGCTTGAGGCCCGCGTCGCAGTAATCGATGGTGCACTTGTTGTTGTCGTTGCACCAGGTGTCACCGCCCTCGGTGGTGCAGTTGGTCTTGCAGCCGGGGATGGCGTCGTGGCGGCAAGAGCCCGTCTCCCAGTAGCACCAGTCCTTGGTGCAGGAGTCACCGTCGTCGCAGTTGGCCAGGGCGACCACGCACTTGCCGGCGGTGCAGGCATGGGACGAGCAGGCCCAGCCGTCGTCACAGTCGGAGGCCTTGGCGCAGGAGGCCGTGCAGGCCGCGCCCAGGGGCTTGAAGTTGCAGCCGGCGCCGCTCATGCAGGAGAGGTTCTCGGTGCAGGACTTGCCGTCGTCGCAGACCACGTTGTGGTACACGCAGGTGCCCAGGGGATCCACCGCGAAGGTGCAGAACTCCGTGGAGCAGATGTTGGCCGTGTCGTTGCTGCTGCCGTAGTCGTAGCGGCAGTCGTAGTCGTTGTAGCAGTTGTACTCGCAGCCGGTGATGCGCTCGAAGACGCAGCCGTCCTGGGCGGCGTCGCAGTAGTCCATGGTGCACTCGTTGCCGTCGAAGCACTCCGCGGGCTTGTACTGGCACTGGCGGGTCTTGTAGTCGCAGCTTTCGACGGTGCAGGGGTCGTTGTCGAAGCAGACCGACAGCTTGGAGTTCCAGTTGGGGTCGTTGTCCATGAGGGGCGGGTCGGTCAGTTCGTTGCAGCAGGTGGGCAGCGGGGTGTGGACGCACTGACCGGTGGCGGGCATGCACTTGTCAAGGGTGCAAGGATCGTTGTCGTTGCAGTCCTTCAAGGTGAAGGAGCAGCGGCCACCGCCGCACTCACCAGCGCCCTCAGTGGCGCAGTACCACTCGGTGCACAGGTTGCGGAACACGGTCACCTGGCCGGCCTGGGTCTGCAGCTTGGTGTCGGGGTCGCACAGGCCGGTGTCGGGGTAGTCCGGAGTGATGGGCGTGCCGTCCGGCATGGTCGGGCACTCCACCATGCAGTCCCCAGCCTCCTGGCAGGACTGGCAGCCGGGGTACATGACCTCGTTGATGCAGCCGCCTTCGGTGTTGCAGCTGTCCACGGTGCAGCAGTCGTCGTCGTTGCAGTCCCTGGGGGTGTGGCGGCAGGTGCACGAGGCCGCCGTGTCGCAGGTGTCCAGGGTGCAGGAGTCGGTGTCGTCGCAGTCAGAGGGCTGGCTGCACTGGACGCCCGCCGCGGGGACCTTGACGCAGCCCAGGGCCGGGTCGCAGCTGTCGCTGGTGCAGACGTTGTTGTCATTGCAGGAGATGTTCTCGGCCTTGCAGGTGCCGCTGAGCGGGTCGCAGAAGTTCTTGGTGCACAGGTTGCCGTCGTCGTCGCAGGTCTTGACGGTGCTCTTGCAGGCGCCGGTGAGGACGTCGCAGGTGTCTCCAGTGGTGCAGGCGTTGCCATCATCGCAGTTCTTGGCAGTGTGCTGGCAGGTACCGGAGGTCGGGTCGCAGGTGTCCAGCGTGCAGGGGTTGCCGTCTTCGCAGGTCACGGGGGTGTTCTTGCAGCCCACCCCGCCCGCGTCGCAGGCGTCGGAGGTGCACTTGTTGGAGTCGTCGCACTTGGCGTCGCTGTACACGCAGGAGCCGTCCACGCAGTTGTCCTTCGTGCAGGCGTTGCTGTCGTCGCAGTCCATGGGCGGGAAGATGCACTCGCCGCTCTCCGGGTCGCAGGTGTTCATGGTGCAGGGGTCGGCGTCCGTGCAGGGCTTCACCGCGTAGTCGCAGCGGCCCGAGGCGGCGCTGCAGGTGTCCACCGTGCAGGGGTCGGTGTCGTCGCAGACGATGGGGTCAAAGACGCAGCCGTTGCCGTCCGTGTCGTTGGGGTCACAGGAGTCGTTGGTGCACAGGTTGTTGTCCGTGCAGTTGCGGGCGGTGTTGAAGCACTTGTAGGAGGTCGGCACCTGGGGGTCGCCGGACAGAACCTGCTGGCAGAGGTCCTCAGTGCAGGCGTCCTCGTCGTCGCAGGTGATGGGCTTGAACAGGCAGGAGCCCGTGGCGGGGTTGCACTCGTCCTCGGTGCAGAAGTTGTTGTCGTTGCAGGTCTTCTCGGTGTGGGTGCAGGCCTGCGTGGTGGGGTCACAGGCGTCGATGGTGCAGAAGTCGCCATCGTCGCAGAGGGGCTCGTACTTGCACTTGCCGGTCAGGACGTTGCAGCTGTCCACGGTGCAGTCGTTCGCGTCGTCACAGACCGTCTTCTCGTGGAGGCAGTCGCCGGTGACGGGGTCGCAGCTGTCCTTGGTGCACTTGTTCTCGATGGTCTGGTAGCTGTCGGCGTAGTCGATGCAGCCCTTGACCTTGTTGATGCAACCCGCGGGGCTGCCGGTGCAGGTGGGCGGGGTCTGACCAGCGGGCACGCAGATGGACAGCGTGGCGTCCACCGGTTCGCAGGTGTCCGTCCCGGTGCAGTCAGCCACGGTAGTGCAGGTCACGGGGTTCTGGAAGCCACCGTCGCAGACCAGCTCGCTGGTCTCGCTGCACAGGTCCTCGGTGCAGGGATCGGCGTCGTCGCAGAGGGACACCGAGTCGTGACCGCAGGCCAGGGTGATGGGATCGCAGGTGTCAATGGTGCAGACCAGACCGTCGTCGCAGGAGCCCAGGTTCTGGCACTGGCCGGTGCTGGGGTTGCAAAGGTCCAGGGAGCAGGGGTCGTTGTCGTCGCAGTTGATGGTGCTGCGCACGCAGCCCATGGCGGGGTCGCAGGTGTCCGTGGTGCAGCCGTTGCTGTCATCGCAGTCCCGCTTGGTGAACACGCAGGTGCCAGCGGCGTTGCAGGAGTCGATGGTGCACTCGCTGTTGTCGTTGCAGACCTTGGCCACATTGGAGCAGCCCTTCATGGGGTCGCAGGAGTCGGCGGTGCAGGGATCGGAGTCGTCGCAGCTCTTGGTGGTGTACTTGCACTCGCCCTTGTCGCAGGTGTCCGTGGTGCAGAGGTTGCCGTCGCTGCAGACGATGGCCGGGTTGGAGCACAGGCCCGTGGAGGGATCGCAGGTGTCATTGGTGCAGGCGTCCGTGTCCTTGCAGTCCTTGGGGGTGTTCTTGCAGTTGCCGTTGACCGTGTCGCAGGAGTCCGTGGTGCAGGCGTTGTCGTCGTTGCAGTCCATCGCCACGTTCTGGCAGCCCTTCTGGGCATCGCAGGAGTCCACGGTGCAGAGCACGTCGTCGTTGCAGTCAATCTGGGTGTACTTGCAGGCGCCGGTGGCGGGGTCGCAGATGTCCACCGTGCAGTTGCTGTAGTCGTCGCAGGCCATGGTGGTGTACTTGCACTGGCCGCTGGTCATGTCGCAGACATCCGAGGTGCACTTGTTGTTGTCGTTGCACACCTTGGGCAGGTTGCTGCAGGTGCCGTCCGTGGGGTTGCACTTGTCATCGGTGCACAGGTTGGAGTCGGCGCACTTGGACAGGAAGAGGCACTCGCCGGTGACGGCGTCGCAGGAGTCCTGAGTGCAGATGTTGTTGTCGTTG
Organism: uncultured Myxococcales bacterium; assembly: GCA_903923815.1. Lineage (GTDB taxonomy): Bacteria > Myxococcota_A > UBA9042 > CAIXZC01 > CAIXZC01 > CAIXZC01. The sequence goes on along the minus strand of CAIXZC010000258.1, from coordinate 16,053 downwards.
CAGGTCTTGGTGGTGTGCGTGCAGGCACCCGTCGTGGGGTTGCAGACGTCCACGGTGCAGGGCTTCTTGTCGTCGCAGGCTTCCAGGCTGTTGATGCAGCCCAGGGTGCCATCGCAGGAGTCCAGCGTGCAGGGGTCGGTGTCCGTGCAGTTCACGTTGGTGAAGGTGCACTTGCCGCTGGTGGCATCGCAGGTGTCCACGGTGCAGGCGTTCTTGTCGTCGCACTTGGCGGTGTTGGTGCACTTGCCGGTGCTGGAGTCGCAGGAGTCCAACGTGCAGTTGTTCTTGTCGTCGCACTTCAGCGTGTAGACGCAACCGGTCTGGGTCTCGCAGACCTCGGTGGTGCAGGGGTTGCCGTCGGCGCAGTCGCGGTCGGCGTACTGGCACAGACCGGTGAGGGAGTTGCAGCTGTCCACGGTGCACTCGTCGCCGTCACGGCAGTCCTTGTTGGTGTAGGTGCAGCCACCGGCCAGATTGGGATTGCACAGGTCCGTCGTGCACTTGTCGGTGTCGGCGCAGTCCTTCACCACGTGCGAGCAGGTGCCGTCCGTGGGGTTGCAGTCGTCGTTGGTGCACTCGTTGTCGTCCTTGCAGCTTACCGCTGTGAAGGAGCAGGTGCCCGTGGTGGGGTTGCAGGCGTCGTTGGTGCACTTGTTGCTGTCCACACAGGTCTTGGGCGTGTGCTTGCACTGGCCGGTGGCGGCGTCGCAGCTGTCAATGGTGCACAGGTTGTTGTCGTTGCAGTCCGTACCGGTGTGGACGCAGCCCGTCTCCGGGTTGCAGGAGTCCACGGTGCACAGGTCCTCGTCGTTGCAATCAATCTGGTTGAACTTGCAAGAGCCGGTCAGGGCGTCGCAGTAGTCCTCGGTGCAGGCGTACTGGTCATCACAGGAGACAGCGATGTACTTGCAGCGGCCCGTGCTGGTGTCGCACTGGTCGTTGGTGCACAGGTCTCCGTCATTGCAGTTGATGGTCGGGTAGCTGCAGCCACCGCTGGTGGGATCGCAGTTGTCCAGGGTGCAGCTGACGAAGTCGTTGCACTTGGGCTTGTACTCGCAGCGGCCGTTGGTGGCGTTGCAGGAGTCCGTGGTGCACTTGTTGCTGTCGTTGCACACCTTGTTGACGTTGGCGCAGACGCCGGTGGCCTTGTTGCACGAGTCGGTGGTGCAGAGGTTGCCGTCATCGCAGCTGTTCAGGGTGTTGACGCAGCCCACCTCGGGGTCGCAAGCGTCCGTGGTGCAGGGGTCCTTGTCGTCACAGGACACGGGCTTGTGGGTGCAGGCGCCGGTGGCCTCCACGCAGAAGTCCTCGGTGCAGGCGTCGGCGTCGTCGCAGAAGGGCAGGAAGGAGCACTTGCCCGAGGCGGGGTCGCAGACGTCCTTGGTGCACTTGTAGTTGTCGTTGCACTTGACGCTGTGGATGCAGCCCTTGGCGGGATCGCAGACATCCACGGTGCAGGCGTCGCCGTCATCGCAGTCCTGGACGGGGTGCAGGCAGTCGCCGGTGGCGGGGTCGCAGTTGTCGTTGGTGCAGGCGTTGCCGTCATCGCACTGGGGGTTCTCGTAGATACAGCCAGTCTCGGGCAGGCAGGTCTCGGTGGTGCACCAGTTGTCGTCATCGCAGTCGGTCTTGACCCAGGCGCAGTCGCCGGTGGTGGGATCGCAGGAGTCATCCGTGCACAGGTTGCTGTCGTCGCAGACCCGGGCGGTGAATACGCAGTCGCCGGTGACCGTGTTGCAGGTGTCGGCGGTGCACAGGTCGCTGTCGTCGCAGGTCTTGTCCACGTTGTAGCACTGGCCGTTGGTGGGGTTGCAGATGTCCTCAGTGCACTCGTTCAGGTCGTTGCAGGTCTTGATGGCGTTGCGGCACATGCCGGTGGTCTCGTCGCAGGTGTCGTCCGTGCAGACGTCGTTGTCGTTGCAGTTCTTCTTGGCGTTGACACAGGCACCCGTCTGGGGGTTGCAGAAGTCGTCCGTGCACAGCTTGCCGTCCTCGCAGGTGAGGCCGCTGTAGTCGCAGGCACCCGTGAGGGGGTTGCAGGCGTCCACGGTGCACTTGTTGTTGTCGTTGCAGACCTTGGTGACGTAGGTGCACTTGTCGTTGACGGCGTCGTACTCGTCCGTGGTGCACAGGTCCTTGTCGTCGCACTTGAGGCCGTGGATGCACTCGCCCGTCTCCTCGACGCACTCGTCGGTGGTGGAGGCGTCGGCGTCGTCGCAGTCCTTGGCGTCGTGCCCGCAGACGCCGGTGGTGGAGTTGCAGGAGTCCGTGGTGCAGGGGTTCTCGTCGTCGCAGACGGAGAACACGTTGACGCAGCCCACGGCGGGGTCGCAGGAGTCGTCCGTGCAGGGGTTCTTGTCATCGCAGGCGGCGGCGGTGTAGGTGCACTTGCCGGTGACGATGTCGCAGGCGTCCGTGGTGCACAGGTCCTTGTCGTCGCAGAAGGACTTGTACTCGCACTGGGTGGTGCCGGTCTTGCAGCCGTCGATGGTGCAGGGGTTGGAGTCGTCACACTTGGAGGTGTGGTAGCAGCCCGTGCCCTGGTTGCAGGCGTCGTCGGTGCAAAGGTCGAAGTCATCGCAGGAGATGGCGTCGTACTTGCAGTTGCCGGTGGCAGCGTCGCAGGAGTCGTTGGTGCAGGCGTTGTTGTCCTTGCAGGTCTTGGCCAGGTGGCCGCAACCGACGGTGGGATCGCAAGAATCGGTGGTGCACTTGTCCGAGTCATCGCAGGACACGGTGGCGTACTTGCAGTTGCCGCTGACCGCGTCGCAGGTGTCGGTGGTGCAGGCGTTCTTGTCGTCACAGGCCTTGGCCACATTCTGGCACTCGCCGGTGGTCTCGTTGCAGGAGTCCACGGTGCAGTTGTTGCTGTCGCCGCAGGTCTTGAAGACGTTCTTGCAGACGCCCACGGTGGGGTCGCAGGAGTCAATGGTGCAAAGGCTGTCGTCGTTGCAGTCCTTCTTCACGTTCTGGCAGCCCTTGACCTGGTCGCAGCTGTCCGTGGTGCAGGCGTCGCCGTCGTTGCAGTCCACAGGCTGGCTGCTGCACACGCCATCGGCGGGGTTGCACAGGTCCTCGGTGCACTCGTTGTTGTCGGTGCAGCTCTTGGGCTTGTACTCGCAGTTGCCCGTCAGGGTGTTGCAGGTGTCCGTGGTGCAGGGGTTGGAGTCGCCGCAGGCCTTGGCGACGTTGGTGCAGGTGAACTTGCCATCGGGGGCACCAGCGCCGGGGGCGCAGGTGTCCACAGTGCAGCCGTTGTCGTCGTTGCAGGCCGGGGTGTACAGGCAGGAGCCGTTCTCCGGGTTGCAGGCGTCCTTGGTGCAATCGTTGCTGTCGTTGCAGGTGATGGTGGTGTGGCTGCAGGCGCCCGTGAGGGGGTTCATGATGTCAATGGTGCAGGCGTCCTTGTCATCACAGGAGATGGGCTCGTTGAGGCAGCCCAGGTCCTTGTTGCAGGTGTCCTTGGTGGTGGGGTTCTTGTCGTCGCAGCTGACCGCGGTGGTGCTGCAGGCGCCGCTGTTGGGGTTGCACAGGTCGTTGGTGCAGCGGTCGCCGTCGTCGCAGGAGGACTTGGTGAAGTCGCACGCGCCCGTGGTGGCGTTGCACAGGTTCTGAGAGCAGATGAAGTTGTCATCGCACTTGGGGTTGTGCAGGCAGCCCACCGCGCTGTTGCACAGGTCGGTGGTGCAGGGGTCCTGGTCGTTGCAGGTGGAGGGGGTGTGCTGGCACTGCCCGTTGGCGGTGTTGCAGGAGTCGTCCGTGCAGATGTTGCCGTCGTTGCAGTTGGCCTCCGTGTGGCGGCAACCCACCTGGGGGTTGCAGTCGTCCACCGTGCAGGGGTTGCCGTCGTCGCAGGACAGGGCCGAGAAGACGCAGTTGCCGGTGGAGGCGTCGCAGGAGTCCAGGGTGCAGGGCTTGCCGTCGCTGCAGACCTTGGAGATGTTGCTGCACTCGCCGGTGCCCTGATCGCACAGGTCGGTGGTGCACTTGCTGTTGTCGTTGCAGTTCTTCATCACGTAGTTGCAGGCGCCGGTGATGGGGTCGCAGGCGTCCGTGGTGCAGGAGTTCTTGTCGTCGCAGGTGCGGACCGTGTTGACGCACTTGCCCGTGGTGGCATCGCAGGTGTCCGCGGTGCAGGGGTTGTCGTCGTTGCAGTCCTGGTTGAAGTGCAGGCAGGTGCCCAGCTGGGGGTTGCACAGGTCCAGGGTGCACTTGTTGGTGTCGTCGCAGTCCTTGGCCGTGAAGACGCACACGCCGGTGGCGGTGTCGCAGCTATCCACGGTGCACAGGTTGCTGTCGGTGCAGGTCTTGGTGCTGGCCTTGCAGGAGCCGTCCACGGGGTTGCAGGTGTTGACCGTGCAGGCGTTGCCGTCTTCGCAGGCGTTCGTGTAGACGCAGCGGCCGGTGATGGGGTCGCAGGCGTCCTTGGTGCACTTGTCGTTGTCGTTGCAGGTGGGCAGCGTGTTGACGCAGTTGCCGGTGGCCGTCTCGCAGCTATCAGTGGTGCAGGCGTTCTTGTCGTCGCAGGTGTTCCAGGTATTGACGCAGCCGGTGGCCGGGTCGCAGGTGTCAATGGTGCACTTGTTGGTGTCCGCGCAGGCCAGCACGCCGTGGCTGCACTCGCCCGTGGTGCCGTCGCAGCTATCGGTGGTGCAGGCGTTCTTGTCGTCGCAGGCCGGCGTGTAGGTGCACTTGGGAGGGTTGCTGCTGGCGTCGCAGCTGTCCTTGGTGCAGCTGTTGCGGTCGTCGCAGACGCCGGTGTGGACACAGCCGCCCAGGGGCGAGCACTCGTCCACGGTGCAGATGTTGTTGTCGTTGCAGCTCTTGGCGGTGTGGCTGCATTCGCCGGTGCCCTGGACGCACAGGTCCGTGGTGCAGGCGTTGTTGTCATCGCAGTTGGTGGCGGTGTTCACGCAGCCCTGGTTGGTGTCGCACTTGTCCACGGTGCACTTGTTGCCGTCGTCGCAGCCGTAGATGTACTTGCAGGTGCCGGTGGCGGCCTCGCACTTGTCGGTGGTGCACTTGTTGCCGTCGTCGCAGTTCATGGCGGTGTTCTTGCAGACGCCCGTGTTGGGGTCGCAGGAGTCCACCGTGCACTTGTCCGAGTCATCGCAATTCTTGGCCGTGTTGGAGCAGGCGCCGGAGGCCTTGTCGCAGGTGTCGATGGTGCAGGCGTTGCCGTCGTCGCAGGACTTGGGCTTGGTGCTGCAGCCGGTCTCGGGGGTGCAGGGGTCCTCCGTGCAGAGGTTGCCGTCGTCACAGACCAGCAGGGGGTTGGTGCAGGCGCCGGTGGTCACGTTGCACACGTTGTTGGTGCAGGCGTTGTTGTCTTCGCAGGTCTTGGGGTCGTACACGCACTCGCCGGTGTTGGGGTCGCAGGAGTCGGTGGTGCAGGCGTTCTTGTCGTTGCAGACCTGGGCCGTGTGCAGGCACTCGCCGGTGGTGGGCTTGCAGGTGTCGATGGTGCACTTGTTCTCGTCGTCGCAGTTCTTCGGGGTGGTGAGGCACTTGCCGGTGTAGGGGTCACAGGCCTCGGTGGTGCAGACGTTGCCGTCGTCCGGGCAGGCCTTCAACTCGTTGACGCAGTCACAGGAGCCGGCGGTGCAGGAGTCCAGGGTGCACAGGTTGGAGGTGCCGGTGTCGCCGATCTTGTCGTTGCACTTGCTGTTGACGGGGTTGCCGCTGACGCAGCAGCCGCAGATGTTCTTGTTCATGCAGCCCACGCCGGGGACGCAGCTGTCGGCGGTGCAGGTGTCGCCGTCGTCGCAGCTGACGGGGGTGTTCACGCAGGCGCCCGTCTCGGGGTTGCAGTAGTCCTGGGTGCAGGGGTTGCTGTCGTTGCACACCTTGAGGGTGTTGGTGCACTTGCCCGAGTCATCGGCGCAGGCGTCATAGGTGCAGGGGTTGGCATCGTTGCACGTCTTGGGCGGGTTGTAGCACTGGCCCGTGGTGGCGTTGCACAGATCCTGGGTGCAGGCGCTGGTGTCGGTGCAGTTCTTGGGGGTGTTGGTGCAGTCGCCGCTGGTGGGGATGCACTGGTCCACCGTGCAGGGGTTGCCGTCGTTGCAGGTCTGGGTGGTGTGCTGGCAGCCGAAGACGGGGTCACAGAAGTCCTGGGTGCACTTGAGGCCGTCGTCGCACTTGTCGGCGGTGTGCTGGCAGTTGCCCGTCAGGGGGTCGCAGGTGTCCACCGTGCAGGGGTTATTGTCGTCACAGGCGCTGGGCTGGTTCTCGCACTGACCCGCCAGCCAGCCGTTCTCGGCCTTCTCGTGGCAGACGTCCTTGGTGCAGGGGTTGCGGTCGCCGCAGTCCTTGGGGTTGAACTCGCAGAAGCCCGTCAGGGGGTTGCACTGGTCCACGGTGCAGACGTTCTTGTCGTTGCACAGCTTGGGCTGATTGATGCACTCGCCGGTGTCGGCGATGCAGAAGTCGTCGGTGCAGGAGTCCGCGTCGTCGCAGTTGTTGTCGACGTTCTGGCAACCGTAGGTGGGGTTGCAGGTATCCAGGCTGCAGGGGATGCCGTCATCGCACTTCTTGGGCGTGAAGGCGCAACCGGTGGCCGGGTCGCACTTGTCGTCGGTGCAGGCGTTGCCGTCCACGCAGGTGATGTTCTCGTGGTAGCAGTCCCCGTTGGTGGGGCTGCAGGAGTCCGTGGTGCAGGCGTTGCTGTCGCTGCAGTTCTTGGTGGTGGAGACGCAGGCGCCGGTGGCGGGGTTGCACACGTCATTGGTGCACTTGTCGCCGTCGGTGCAGGTGACGGGCGTCATGATGCAGGCACCCTCGATGCACTTGGCGGGGTTGGTGGGGTCGGGGGTGACACACTGGCACTTGTCAGTGGTGCACTTGTTGCCGTCCTCGCAGCGACCGTCCGAGGGCAGGCCCGTGGTGGTGTCGATGCAGCCCTTGCCGCACTGGGGAGACACCACCGGCACGTGGTAGCAGCCGCCCACGGCGCCGTCGCAGATGTCCAAAGTGCAGGGGTCGTCCACGGGGGTCTCGCGGCAGGACAGGGCGGAGTGCTTGCACTGGCCCGTGGTGCCGTTGCACGAGTCGATGGTGCAGGGGTTGTCGTCATCGCAGTCCATGGGGACGTGCTGGCAGGCCCCGGTGGTGGGGTTGCAGGAGTCCGTGGTGCAAAGGTCGTCGGTGGGCTTCTCGGCGCACTTCAGATTCTCCCATTTGCAGCCCGCCACGGGGTCGCAGGAGTCGTTGGTGCAGTTGTTGCCGTCGGTGCAGTTGACGTCGGCGTATTCGCACAGGCCCGTGGTGAAGCTGCAGGTGTCGGTGGTGCAGGCGTCACCGTCGCTGCAATCCAGGCCCACATGGGACCAGGCGCCGGTCTTGGTGTCGCAGAGGCCCTGCTGGCACTTTCTGGGGCTGGGGTCGGGGATGGGCTCGTGGCGGCAGGCGCCGTTGATGCAGGTGTCCAGGGTGCACAGGTCCCCTTCCTCGCAGTTGCGGGGCTTGGCGACGCAGCCCACTTCGGGGTTGCAGGTGTCGTCGGTGCAGGTGTTCTCGTCGTTGCAGACCTTGTTCTTGTAGACGCACTTGCCGTCCACGGGGTTGCACTCGTCGGTGGTGCAGGCGCTGCCGTCGTCGCAGGTCAGGGTCTGGAAGATGCACTGGCCGAAGGGCTTGCCCGGGTCAATCTTGCAGAAGGTCACCTCGCACTTGTTGGCGGCGACGCAGTCCTCGGCCTTGACGCACAGGTTCTCGATTTCGCACTCGGGGGTCTCGGTGTCCAGTTCGTGGCGGCAGGGGTTCACCACGGAGGCGCCATCGCAGGTGTCGATGGTGCAGGGGTTGCCGTCATCGCAGTCCACCGCGGGGAAGGAACAGATCTTCAGGGACTTGATGCAGACATTGGTGGTGCAGGAGTTGTCGTCCTGGCACATGGAGTTCGTGATGCAGTAGCAGGCGGGGTCGTCGCTCTTGGGGCTGTGGGTGCAGCCGGTGAGGGGGTCGCAGGAGTCGGCGGTGCAGATGTCGCCGTCGTCGCAGACCGCGGGCTGGTCGCCCCAGGGCAGCTTCTTGTCGAAGTACTTGCAGACGCCCAGCTCGTCGCTGCCCTCTTCGGGCATGCCGGCGCCGGGGAAGGGCTTGAACCCGTTGGGGTACACGCACATCTCGTAGGTGCAAAGGTCGTCGTCGTTGCACTTGATGTAGGCGGTGTCCTCGGTGGGGCCCCAGCAGTTCACGACGCACTCGGTGGGCTGGTGGGAGCAGGTGCCCGTCTTGGGGTCACACAGGTCGGCGGTGCAGGGGTCGCCGTCGTCGCAGGTGGTCTCTTCCTTGTGGACGTAGCTGCACTGGCCGCTGGCCACGTTGCACACGTCCTGGGTGCAGAGGTTCTTGTGGGTCCCGTCCGGGGTGACGCCGGGGCAGGGCACGATGTCCCCGGAGACGTCATCAACGCAGTCCTGGCAATCCTTGGCCGCCTTGCAGCAGTCGGGGGGGGCGATGTCGACTGTTGCGCAGCAGCTGTCGGTGCAGGTCCAACCCTGGCACTGGCCCAGGCCCAGGGCGTCGGTGCCGCAGGCGTTGGTCAGGTCTTCAGGGGTCATCTCGGCGGTGCAGGCGCCCATGGGGCACTCGCAGCCCACGCCTTCGACGCACTTCTGGTTGGCCGGGCAGACCGTGGCGTCGGTCCAGTCCAGGCAGCCGTTCTCGTCGGCCACACACTGGCGAACCTTGTTGCCCAGGACGCACTTGACGGCGTCCTCTTCGCACTTGTTGTCGCAGACGATGGGGCCGTCGGTGTCGGGGCCCGTGTCCTTGTCGTTGGGGAGCTCTTTGATGTCAAAGCTGTCCAGGGTGTCCTCGCCCGGCGGGACGTCGGTGTCCAGGCCGATGCCGTCGCCCTCGATGATCTCCCCGGTGTCAGTCCCACCCGGAGTTGTGGACGGCGAGCTGCACCCGAGCATCAACGCGGAAAGTGCCAGCGCGGCGAGAAGGAGCGAGAACCGACTACACAGACAATGACTCATTTTTGCCTCCCCAAGACTACAATCTGTCCCTCTTGGCAGACCCGTGCGGCAAACAAAAAGCCGACACCAGCGTTTGCAAGCGGGACGCCCATTACAGCCCTTTTCCCCGGTGGGAATGTCGGTAAAAAACCGGCGACGTAACTTTTATCAGAGGCCTGGACCTTTGGCAAACACAAATCTGGCGGGTTGTGAAAAATCGGGAATTGGCTTGGTTGTGGGGGGCGGAGGGGGTTAGAAGTCGAGACCGAGACGGAAGGCGTAGACCGAGTTGTCCTGGCCCATGCAATACTCGAAACCCAGGTCCACCATGGCGGCGGTGACCCGCAGACCGGCCACGCCGTACTGGTTGAAGTGCCAGACGCCGGCAAAGGTGACCTGCTGGGGTTGGCCAGTGAGGTTGCTGAAGATGGTTATTACATTAGAAGTAGAAAGCAGGGGCTGGAACTGGTAGCCCACGTAGGGAGCCATGCTCCACAGGCCGGCAATGCCAAAGCGCTTGGAGAGGGCCACATCCTGGGTGATGACGTACAGGTTGTAGTCGCCGGTGTTGACGGCGGTGTTGAAGGCGGAGCGCAGGGCCAGGTCGGGCAGGTACTTGAGGCCCTCGATGGGGGCGAACTTGAACTCGAAGCCCAGACCCCACAGGCGGCTGTCCTCCAGGCGCGTCACGGAGGCGCCCAACTCCATGGAATAGGGCAGGCCCTTGCGGACGTGAATCTGATAGCTGCGAAGGACACTGTCCGCGCCGTCCTGGCGGGCCAGTTCCGCGGCACCCAGGTTCTGGTCGGTCATGGCGGTGCGCCAGCCGCGGGAGTCCTCTTTGATGTCCGTCACCGCGTAGTCCACGGCCACGGAGAACCCGTAGGAACCCGTGGTCTCGGCGGGGCCGACGAAGTGGGGACCGATGGCTGCAGCCACGTCCGCCATGATGAACTCAATGTCGCTGCGGGCGCCATCGTGCATCATCAGGTCGTTTCGACTCCAGAAGCGGCTGAGGTCCAGGTCATACTTGCCCGCCAGGCAGGGACCGGCGGTAAGCAGCACGGACAGGGCCGACAGCAACGAACACCAGCGCCGCAGGGTAGTGGAACGGCTCACCGTCGCTTCCTCCAATGACGATGGTTTTGGCACGCCCGGCAATCTAACAGGGCCGGATTTTCGTGTCAATTCATTCCCCATCCCAGGAACCTAGAGAAAGCTCCACGCACGGTTTGACAGGCCGCCCGACGGGCTTTAGTATCAGCCCGTGCCGCGCATTTTTTCTTGGAGGCCGCTGCTTTGATCCGTCCCTTCAGCCCAAGTCTGCTGCTGCTTCTGGTGCTGGTCCTTCCCGCCTGCGGGGCCCAGTCCAAGCCCGAAGACGAGGCCCGCAAGCTGGTGAACATCTTGAAGTATGCCGACCAGGAGGGCTTCGACGCTGTGCAGGAGGACGTCTTCGAAATGTTGAGCGCCTCCTCTCGGACCCTGGTGGAGGCCCGGTGCGCCCCCGCGGCCCCTGCCCTCAAGGCCGCCGGCACCTATCCCGCGGGCTGCCTCGTCTTTCGTGGCTTTCCCTTCGGGCGTGGAGTCAAGGCGGTGGAGCGGGTGGAGGGCTCGCCCACCAGGGTGAGGCTGCGCCTGGTCATGGATGGCGGTCCTTTGGTCTTTGACATGGTCAAGGAGGAGGGCCGTTGGCGGCTGGACCTGGAGGGCGGTTTTGAGCTGGCCGGCAAGCCCGGTGAAAGAAAAGGAGAGTCCGGTGACAGACCTCAGTGACGGCTCCGAAAAACGACGATTTGCCAGACACGAGCAGCTCATTGGCGTGGCCCTGTTGTCCAAGCCGGGAATCCCCAAGGGGCGGACCGTGAACATCAGCAAGACCGGCGCCCTGGTGGAGGTACCCCTGCTGTTCTCCCTCGGGGAGGACATCATCATGGAGATGGAGTGGGGGGACGTGACCCTGGGGGCCGTGGTCATGAAGGGCCGGGTCATGCGCGTCAACAGCCGCGGCCCGGAACGCTGGCACCTTGGTATCGAGTTCAAGGAGTGCCTGTCCCGTGCGCTCCCCCTGATGTACAGCTTCCTGAATACCGTGCTTCATATCACCGATCCGGAGACTCGCATCCTGAACAAGGGGGCCCAGGAGGATCAGATCCACGCCTTCTCGTTCGAGGAGGTTCGGCGGGAGGGTGAAGAGCGCCTGGCAGTGGTGGCCAGCAAGGTTGTGGGCTCCATGGAGGAGCTGGACGAGGTGGACCAGTTGCTGGAGAGCTTCGGCACGGGGGCCATGCTGGGGACCGGGAAGTCGGGCCAGTCAGACCTGGAGGATACGGACGCCGGGTCCTCCTCCGAGGTCTACATGATCAATGAAAGCACCAACGAGGAGGTCCTGGCCGGGGACATCTTCCATCAGGATGCCAAGCCCGCGCCCCAGGTGGGGGCCCAGGCCAAGGCGCCCGCTCCTGCCAAGCCCAAGGTCGCCTCGGTGGAGGCGCCCTCCAGTGGCAGTGCCCTGCTGGGCAAGATGAAGAAGGCGGTGGAGGGGGCCCTGGTGAACCCCGGCGAGAAGAAGGGCGGGGACCTGTTGAGCGTCAAGCCCGTGCACGAGCTCTCGGCGGTGGTCAGCGGCATCGCCGCGGAGTTCAACAGCCAAGGGCGCAAGGGCAAAGCCGGGGTGGTGAAGCTTCAGGAAGGCAGCCTGCGCTGCGTGGTGTCCGACGAGCCCCCCGAGCCCTACCGAAGCATCCAGGTATCTATCATCGTGTCTGGAGGCAAGAAGCCCCAGGCCATCTCCCTGCACGGCGATGTGGTGCGGGTGGTCAGGGCCACGGACGGCACGGACACAGCCCACTTTGACGTGCGCCTCTCCATGCGCAACTCCGCCGAGACCCTGGCGGCGTACCGTAGCCTCATTGAGAAGATGGGCGCCCCTACCGAAGCCTGAGCAGGTCCATCAGGGAGGAGCGCTTCCCCCCGGCCCCCTTCGCAGCAATCAGTTCGAACAACAGCTCCGAAAGCCGTGCCGCAGTGGCTGGTCGGTCCTCTTTGTTAGGGGACAGGCAGGCTGCCAGCAGGGACTCGAGGGCACGGGGGACGCCCTTTGCCAGCTTGCCCAGGGGCGTCTGGGGCAGGATGAGGCCCGAGGTCGAGCGGGGCCAGACGGTGCCGGACCAGGGGGGCTGGCCGGAGGCGGCGAAGTGGACGATGGCCCCCAGGGAGAACACGTCGGCGCGGGGGTCACTGCGGCCCAGGGCGAGTTCCGGGGCGCTGAAGGGGGCGGAGCCGACAAAGAGACCGTCGTCGTTGCCCGTGCCCAGTTCGGGGATGGAGTCCGCCACCGCATGGGAGAAGTCAAAGAGCTTGGGGAGGCGGCCCAGGCCCGGGACCTCCTCCAGGATGATGTTGGCCGGGGACAGGTCCCGCAGGACCACCCCCAGGGCGTGGAGCTCGGTCAGGGCGGATGCGAGGGTTGCCCCCACGAGTGCGGCCTCCTCCCAGGGTAGAGGTTCCGCGGGCTGGAGGTCGGCCAGTCGGGGGCCCTCCAGGTACTCCATGATCATGAAGGGGCGGGGCTCCTCCGTGGGGGTGAAGCCCACGTCGTGGATGCGGGCGAAGCAGGGGTGCTTGAGGAGTGGGAAGAGCTGGGCCTCCACCAGGAAGCGGCGCTCGTGGATGCCGGGGGCGTCGCTGGTGCGGCGGCAGTGGATCTCCTTGAGCACGCGGACGGCCACGGTGCGGTCGCCAAGGTTGGCCTGGCGTCCAAGGTAGACGTCTGAGACGGAGCCCGAGCCCAGCTTGGAGAGGATGCGGTAGCGGCCACCGAGATCCAGGCCGGGGAGGGGGTCACGCAGGAGGTTCATGATGCTCATGGCAGGGGGCCTCCAGGTGGAAGGTCAAGCTCCAGCAGGACCAGGTCAGGGGGCGCGCCGAGGCGGATGGGCGGACCCCAGAGGCCCGCGCCGTTGCTGACATGGAGGACGCTTTGGGGGCCAAGCTGGTGCAGGCCGCCACGGAAGCCGCCGTTGGCCAGTGGGGCCAGCAGGGTCATGGGGAAGATCTGGCCCCCGTGGGTGTGGCCGGACAGCACCACCGTGCGGGGACGATTCGCCAGAAGGGCGGCCTCGCCGGGGCGGTGCCACAGCAGCAGCAGCAGGTCCTCGGGGCGCACCTGGGAGAGGGTCGCAGGGAGCGCCTCTTCGGTGGGAGTGGACTCCTTGGTGTCGGCACCTGCCAGACGCAGGCCCGGGGCCAACGCCAGGGACTCGTTGCGCAGCAGCCTGACCCGAGGCCGGGTGGCCAGCGCGCGGGTAAGCCACACGGTGTTGGCGTAGACCTCGTGGTTGCCAAACACCAGATAGAACCGGGTGTCCGGGAAGGCCCCCAGGAGCTGGTCGAACTGGGCCCAGGTGTCCTCCCGGTTGTGCTCCAGGATGTCCCCTCCCAGCAGCACCGCGTGGGGCTGCGTGGGGAGGCCAAGCTCCAGGGCCTTGGCCAGGAACAGCCTGGATCCCGCGGACCCAAGGTGCAGGTCGCTGAGGAAGAGCAGGCGGGTCTTCTGGGCGTTGGCGGGGGCTGGGGGGGTGGCCGAGGGGGCCCCCTGACGGTCAATCTGAAGGCGGACCAGGCGGGGGCTGAGGGCCGCCAGGTGGCCAGCGGCGGTGAGCACCAGGACCAGCAGCAGGAGGGCCACGCCGCCGGGGACGAAGCCTTGAGTCGAGGTGACGCGGCTCCAGAGGGGGGCCACCCCGGTCAGGGGGCGGGTCAGCCCCAGCACCAGGTTCAGCACCTCCAGCAGCCCCAGGACCAGCATCAGCACGATGAAGAGGGCCATCCACACGGAGGCCAGGGTCTCCAGGACGGAGGCCAGCCCCGGCAGGTTGCTCTTCTCCAGCATCCTGGCCGGTACATAGCTGAAGCCCAGCAGGGCCATGCCCCCAAGGGTCGCCCAGAAGCTCCACCTTCGCAGGTGGAACAGCAGGCCGAGTCGGCTTGCGGCCCAGAAGTGGGCGAGGGCCCAGACCAGCAACATCCCGGCGAAGAAGAGCGCGTGCTTCACATCCATAGAGGCCTCCTGCCGCATACTCTATGCGCGACCGACCTGGGGGCAAGGAAATGCTTTGGAGAATTAGGATGTTTGCGAAAAGCCACCCAGGATGTATATCTTGTCCCGCCTGGAGGTGCCGGATGACTGGGTTCTTCAAGAAAACAATGGTCTGTGCGGGGCTGCTGCTTGCCGTCGGTTGTATGAAGACAGAGGGCGGCACGAGGGCCCTGCCGGTGGATTCCGTGGCTCAAGAGGACACGGCCTCGGTGGACACGGTGGAGAACCTGGACACCCTGGATATCTTCCATGAGGGCGAGGCGGTGTGGGCCCTGCTTCAGGTGCCTGTTGCCGAGGCCTGGCGCGCGCTGGCGGGCGGGAATGGCGGAGACTGGCTGGTGCTGGTCGGGGACCGGGGGGCTGTGCTTGGCTATGAAGGCGGCCAGTGGTCCTACATGAACCTGGGCACCCAGGAGCACCTGCGGGCGGTCAAGGCCGAGGGGCCGGATGACTTTGTGGTCTGCGGCACCGAAGGGGCCCTGTGGCGGCGGAAGAGCTCGGGCCCTGGGCAGCCCTCCGTGTGGGAGGATCTGTCGGCGGCCTGGTTCAAGAAGGAGCTGCTGGCCTTGGACGGCCCCTCCCTGGAGGAGTTGTGGGTGGGCGGTGTGGAGGGCACCCTGCTGCACGTCTTCTCGGGCCTGTTGCTGAAGGTGGATCCGGGGGTGCTGGGGCTGACCGGGGCGACGTTGCCGGACATCTCGGGCGTGCTGATGGTCGGTGGTCAGCCCATGATCCTGGCCGGAGACCGTGTGCTGTTGCAGGCCGGCGAGAAGTGGAACCAGGAATTCAAGACCAGTGATGGCGAGCTGTTGGTCTCCATTGTCCAGGGGCCGGATGGCATCTGGGTGGGCGGCGGCAAGGGGACCGTGTTCGCCAAGCGCGGCAGCACCTGGGTCTCCGGTCCGGGCCCCGTGTACTACAGCTTCGACACACTGTGGGCTGACCCCCTGGGGTCGGTGTTCGCCACTGGCTTCCACAAGGGCGGAGATGCGCTGGTGTGGTTTGGGGACGAGACCAGCTTGGGCACGTTGACGGTGGTCTCCCCGGACTACGTGCCTGAGGAGCAGCGGATCAGCACCCCCTTCCAGATCACCGGTCTGTGGGGCAGCTCCGGCGAGAACCTCTTTGCCTGCACCGACAACGGGCAGGTCCTGCACTACGCGATTCACTGACCTGTATCACTGAGCGGCGTCGTCGAGGCTCTTCTTCATCTGGGCAATGCCAGCGGTGAGGTGGGGGGAGAGGTCCGTGCGCCGGGCGGCCTGGTTCAGCCAGGCGTGGAGTTCCTGGTTGCCCAGGGCCACGGCGGCCAGGGTGTTGAGGACCATGAGGCGCAGCTCCTGGTCCTTCACGAAGGCCACGGGGGGGCCACCCGGGCGCTGAAGGTCAATGCGGGGGCAATAGGCCTTGGCGTGGGGGCCGTCAAAGATGGCCAGGAGCGCAGGGGTGCTGCGGGCGTCGTCAAAGCCGGCCAGGGCCATGACACCGGCGCAGGTCAGCTCCAGGGAGGCGCCGGGCAGGACCTTGGCGATGGCCTGGATGGCCTGGTCCAGTTGCTCGTCAGGGAGGGTCCCTATGGACCCCGGGTCGTTCTGGCGGGCCAGGGCGCCCAGGCCCCAGAGGAGTCGCAGGGTGAGGGTTGGTGGGGCGTCGGGGAGGGCCCGGGCCAGGACGGGCAGGTTGCGCGGTTCGCTAAGCATCACCAGCCCCTCCAGGGCGACCAGGCGCTGGGGCTCGGGGAGGCTACGGTCCTGAAAGACGCGGGTGTAGAGGGACTCCTGGCTGCTGTCCTTCAGCCAGCCAAGGGCCTTGAGGTGGCGCAGGTCGCCGCGCTGGTCATAGAGGCCGCGCAGGGTTGGGGCCAGTCCCTTGAGCCAGGCCAGGGCCTCGGGTTCCCAGCGCTTCTCCAGGCCCACCAGATCGGCCAGGGTGGAGGCATTGACCCCCATGCGGTCGGCCAGAGTAGCAAGGGCCTCGGCGGCGCGG
>CAIXZC010000257.1 GCA_903923815.1 uncultured Myxococcales bacterium | reverse complement strand
GTAGTCCTCGACTGGGTCGGCGTCCACGGGATGACCTGCTCTGGCCCGACGGTCTACTGGCCGGACGCGGACGGCGACGGCTACGGCAACCCCGCCGGCCCCACCGAGCACTCCGCCAAGGTCGGCTACGTGACCAACGACAAGGACTGCAACGACGCCGATGGGGCCATCAACCCCGGCGTGAAGGAGTTCTGCAACGACGGCCTGGACAACAACTGCGACGGCGAGATTGACGAACTGTGCTGCCCCTGCTTCACCAAAGAGGACATCGACGCCGCCTATCTGGACTTCGCCACCTGGGTTTACCAGTACAAGCGCAAAGAGTGCTACAACTACTACAACGACAAGCCCGGCCAGATCGAAAACTGCCGCTACACCTATGTGCGCCTGAATGGCACCACCTCTGTCTGGCGTAAAAGCATGGACACCATGATGGACCAGTTCTACACCTACGGCTGGGACTTCTGGAATGGCCCCGTCGGCACCCCCAAGACCTACGGGTACTGCACCCACCTGACGCTGGATACTCGCCGGAACTACGTGACCGGCCAGACCACTGAGGTCAAGGTGGACGACTTCCGGCTCATCGGCTCCGAAGACGTTGACATCTGCCGCCAGATAGTTCTCGACTGGACCAACGCCCACGGCATGACCTGCACCAAGTAAGCCCCGCTTCCCCTCCACCGCAACCAATCCGAACCCCGACACCCCTCATCCGGTGCTGCGCGCCACCTTGCCCCGGGTCGGGGGGAGGGACAGCGGTAGGTGGATCGTCGGGTGGCAGGTGACGGGCGGAGGGCGCCCTTCTCAATTCCTGAAGCTGCAGCGGTTTCTGCCCAGGCTCTTGGCGCGGTAGAGGGCCTCGTCGGCGATTTCTATCAGCTTCTCCAGCTTGTCCGTGTCGTCGGGCACAGTGGCGATGCCAATGGAGACCGTCACCTTGGTGGAGATGTTCATGTGGGAAAGATCCATGCGGGACACGGCCAGCCGGATGCGGTCGGCAATTACCATCGCCCCCTCCCGGCCCGTGCCCTCCAGGATCATGGCGAACTCCTCGCCGCCGTAGCGGGCGGCCAGGTCCACCTTGCGCAGCATCTTGGTCAACTCTGCGCTGACCATGCGCAGCACCTCGTCCCCCACGGGGTGGCCGTAGGTGTCGTTGATGCGCTTGAAGTGGTCGATATCCAGGAACAGCAGGCTGAAGGGGTCCTTGCGGCGCTCGTAGCGGGCCCAGACCTCCGCCATGCGGACCCGAAAGGCCCTCTGATTGGGCAGCACCGTCAGCACGTCCGTGGTGGCCAGGCGCTTCAGGCTGTGGTTGGCCTCGGCGTTCCCCAGGGCTCCGGCGCCCAGGTTGCCCAGCAGGCGCAGGACCTCCAACTGGCTGCGATCCGGTCCCGGACCTCCGTAGACAAACAGGAAGGCCATGGGCTTGCCCCGGCTGCTCATGGGGATCATCAGGAAGCTCTCGGCGCTGTTGATGACCAGCCCCACGGCCTCGTTGAACGCGTTCTTCACGGAGGGCACGAAGCTGCTTTGGGGCGGAGGGAAGGGCCCGTCCGCCTTGATGGCCAGCCCCGCCAGCCCGTCGTTGGGGCCGTGCTGCCGACCCAGGCTCTCGCCCAGGGCCTTGTCCGTCACCGCCACCACCTCGTAGACCGTCTCGTCCTCCGTCCGATGGGACAGCACGGCGTGCCGATAGGAGGACAGCCGCACGGCGCTGCTGACCAGCACCCGGTACACCTCTTCAAAGGACCGGGCGCGCCCCAGCAGGGCCGCCGCGTCGTTCAGGGAAGACAACTGGGAGATGGTCCGGTTGGCCTGGATGAGCTGCTTGGACAGCTCGGCGGACTCGGCCAGCAGTCGCACCGCCCGCTCCGCCAACCCGGTGTCGTGGGCATAGAAGGGGGCGGCCTCCACCCGGTCCAGCACGAAGATGCCCAGCAGCTTGCGGCGCATCATCACGGGCAGGGCCAGCACCACCTTGACCTCCCGGGCCACGGCCTCGGTCTTGTAGTAGGGCAGACGCACCATGCCGTCCTCGCGGCAGCGCAGCAGCAGCGGCGACGAGGCCTGCTCCAGAGCCTTGAAGGGGCTCTTCTCCAGCAGGAAGGGCTCGTCCGTCACGGCGTCCGGACTGTCCGACGAGAAGGACCCCACGGTGAGGCGCTTCTCCGCGTCGTCGTACCAGCAGAACAGGGCCGAGTGACAATTCAGCGACTGCTTCAGCAGCATCACTATGGAGTGGGCGCCCTTCTCGCTGCGGTCCAGGGCCTCCTCGGGGTCCAGGTCGGGCTCGGGCTTCTTGCGCCCGTCCTCGCCCTCGGCGTACTTCACCGCCAGCCCCTCGCGGATGGCCAGGTGCTCCCGGCGGCTCTCCGCCTTGCGCTGCTCGAAGACCTTCTTGGCCAGGGGCAGGACCCCCATGGCCGCCACCTGCAGGCCCAGCTCCGCCAGGGCACTGCCCACGGGCTGCCCCCGCAGCAGGACAAAGAAGATGCGTTGGGACAGCAGGGTCAGCAGCACCGCGGGGCTCCACAGGCGCACCGAGAAGGCCGCGCTGGCCACCAGCAGGAACAGCGTGAACCCCGCCCAGAAACCATCCCAGCCGGGGATGGCAAAGCGCAGGGCGAAGGCCCCCCACAGCGCCACGGTCAGGGAGAAGACCCCCATGTCGAAGAGCTGCCAGGCCTTACCCTGGCCGGACTGGATGCGCAGGAGTTCGGTCAGTTTCATGACATGACTTATAGCCCAGGATGGCGCCCGCACAAGAAATCCGCTCACCCCTCGTGCAACCCCCCGGACCCATTGAATTTACGCTTGAAGTTCCTTGACTTGCAGCCATTAGTCACTATCCTTGCGCCCATGATTACGGTGGTCCTCATAGCCCTCGTCTTCATGTTCCTCCCGTCGGAGGCCTTTGCCTGGGGCCCCGTCACCCACGTCGACATGGCCCGCGGCCTGCTGGACCTGGGCCACCCTGCCCTGGCCTTCATCGTCAACAGCGTCCAGAACACCTGGGCCTTCCTCTACGGCGGCCTGGCCCCCGACCTCTTCATCGCCAAGAACCGCCAGGTCTTCGAGCACCACACCCACAACTGGGCCAAGGCCTTCGAGATGTACCAGAAGGCGGAGGACGAAGAAGAACGCGCCTTTGCCCTGGGCTACCTGCTGCACCTGGCCGCCGACACCGTGGCCCACAACAACTACGTCCCCTACAAGATGCTGGAAGACCCCATGGGCAAGAAGCGCACCCACGCCTACTGGGAGGTCCGCTTCGAGCACACCCAGCCCCTGGACTCCTGGAAGGCCGCCGTGGACATTCAGAAAAGCCACCCCGCGGCCCGCCTCCACGGCTTCCTCAAGCAGCACCAGAAGCCCACCATGCTGTCCTTCGAGTCCAACGTCATGATGACCCGGGGCATGAACCGCCTGGGCACCAACTCGGTCTACCGCGCCATCCTGGACACCGTGGCCCACCGCTCCCCCATCCCCATACCGGACACCGAGGCCCGCCTGTTCATGGACCGGGCCCGCAAGGCCATGCTTGAGGTCCTGGACCTGGGCGCCGACGCCACCATCTGCCAGAAGGACCCCCGGGGCATGAACAGCATCCGGGTGGCGGAGGCCTTCTTCAAGGACATCCGCCGCATCTACCGCCGCCCCTTCGTGGGCCGCACCCACTACCGCGACCTGGGCCAGCGCCAGGCCCTCTCCCTGCGCAGCAAGCTCCTGGAAGAGTAATTTTTTGCCAGCCCGTCGCTCCCGCCCTAGACTGCCCCCGTTCTACCCGGAGGTTCCAATGGCTTCCAAACTGACCCAGGGTCTGCTGGCCCGTATCGAGAGCTTCTTTGCCTGGGGCATGGTGCTCAGCATCATCGCCTGCGCCGTGTACTTCAGCTGCTCCTCGGGCAGCTTCACCCGCGAGGGGGCCGTGAACAAGCGCCTCCTGGAGACCCGGGCCCGTACCGCTGCCCTGGCCAGGGAGAACGCCATCCTGCGCCTCAAGATCCGGGACCTGCGCGCCGGCGACCGGGGCCTGGAGAGGGCCGCCCGGGAGCGCTTTGGCCTGGTCCTGCCCGGCGAAGTTGTCTACGAATTCAACGACTGAGCCCACCCCTGACTCCGCGGTTGCCCCCGACCCCCCACCCGACTATAATCGCCCACCATGTCTAGCCTGGTGCTCCTCCTACTGCTGCTGAGACTGCTTCCTCCCGGGGTTGAAGAGGCCCCGTTGGATCCTGCCCAGCGCGTCGCCATGGCCGAGGCCGCCGTGTCCTACCAGGACCACGCCAAGGTGGTGGCCCTGCTGGAGCCCCTGCTCTATCCCGAACCCAAGGTGGAGGACCGGGCCCTCCTCCAGAAGGCCTGGCTCATGCTGGGCGCCGCCCACTTCTGGCTTGGGGACCGGGCCGCCTTCGGCCGCGAGATGACCGCCTGCCTCATGGTCAACCCGGAGGCCGAGCTGGACCCCTTCTACTCTCCCCCCGACATGGTCTTCGAGTTCCAAAGCCTCAAGCAGCGGTTGGCCGAATCCGGCGCCCTGGCCGCCCCCATCCCCCTGCCCTCCCCCACGCCCCCGCCCCGCCCCCAGGACCAGCCCAAGACCATGCTGGTCAAGCGCATCACCCGGGTGGAGCGGGACCGCACCATCGCCTGGGTCCCCTTCGGCATGGGCCAGTTCGGCACGGGCCGCCCCGTGGCCGGCAGCCTCTTCCTGACCACGGAGTTCCTGGCCCTGGCGGCCAATGGCGGCGCCTGGGGTTACATGTACCTGACGGACGGCGGCGGGCAGTATCGCCAGCAGGCCACCATCACCATGTGGAGCTCCCTGGGGCTGTTCGCGGCCCTGGCCATCACAGGCATCATCGACGCCCATGTGCAGTTCCCCGAGCCCCAGGTTCGGGAGCGCATGGAGACCGTCCCAATCCCGGTCCAGGGACCAGGGCCATGAGGGAGGACTGACCGTGCCCTGCATCATCGTCTATCCGGCCAAAGGCACCCGCGCCAAGGTCCACCCCATCTACAGCCCGCTCATCACCATCGGGTCCTCGCTGAAGGCCGACGTGCCCCTGGAGGACTCCCCCCTGGCACCCCTCCACGCGCGCCTCGCCTTTGACGGCCGCAAGTACACGCTGTCCCTGCTGGAGGGCCGCAACGCCTTCGTGGTGGGGGCCCGCAAGGTCACCCGCGCCGAACTGGCCGACGGGGACTACATCTTCCTGGAGGGGCGGCTGCTGCAGTTTGTGCAGGAGGAGCCCCGGGAGGAGGCCTCGGTCAAGGCCCCCGACATCATCGGCCGGCTGCAGGAGTTCACGCTGCTCCTGATGGAAGAAAAGGACGCCAATCGCCTCACCGAGGAGCTGCTGGCCCGCATTATCCAGGTGGTGGACGCGGACCACGGCTTCCTGTTCGTGCTGGACAAGGACCGGGTGGCCCTGCAGGCCCGCAAGAACCTCCAGGGGCCGGACCAGGATCCCTTCTCCGACTCCGTCATCCGCCGGGTCATGGAGACCCGCAGCGGGCTGCTGCTGCACGACGCTGGCCAGGAGGGCGAGTTCAGCGCGGCGCGCAGCGTGGTGGACTTCCGCCTGCGCTCGGTGCTGTGTGTGCCCATGCTGTTTCGGGGGGAGCTGCTGGGGGTCATCCACCTTGGCAACGACAGCCGCGCGGGGGCCTTCAACCAGGAGAGCCTGGAGACCGCCCAGCTGTTCGCCACCCAGGGGGCCGGGCTGGTGCGCAACGCCCTGGACCGCCAGGAGCTGCTGGCCACCAACCGCCGCCTGGAGGAGACCCTCCACGAGATCCGCTTCGGCCGCATCGTGGGGTCCTCCAAGGGCATGCTGGAGGTCTTCCGCCGGATCGAACGCTTCGCCCCCTCGGACTTCAGCGTCCTCATCACCGGCGAGACGGGCGTGGGCAAGGAACTCATCGCCCGGGAGCTCCACGAGCGCTCCCGCCGCGCCGCCGGCCCCTTCGTGCCCCTGAACTGCAGCGCCATCCCCGAGAACCTCTTCGAGAGCGAGCTCTTCGGCCACGTCAAGGGCGCCTTCACGGGGGCAGCCCAGAACCGCAAGGGGCGCTTCCAGGAGGCCAACGGTGGCACCCTCTTCCTGGACGAACTGGGCGAGCTGGGCCAGGGCCTGCAGGCCAAGCTGCTGCGCGCCATTGAGGAGCGCAAGATCACCCGGGTGGGCTCCTCCCAGGAGGAGGACGTGGACCTGCGCATCGTGGCGGCCACCAACCGGGATCTGGCCCGGGACGTGGGGGACAACCGCTTCCGAGAGGACCTCTACTACCGTCTCAAGGTGCTGACCATCCACGTGCCCCCCCTGCGGGAGCGCCCCGAGGACCTGCCCCTCATCGCCGGCTACATCCTGCAGCGGGCCGCTCGCACCGAGGGTCTGCCCCAGACCCAGTTCAGCCCCGAGGCCCTGGAGGCCATGAAGACCCACCTGTGGCCGGGCAACGTGCGAGAGCTGCAGAACCGCATCAAGCGCGCCCTGGTGCTGGCCGATGGCAACCGCATCACGGCGGCGGACCTGGAGCTGGAGGCGGGGCTGGTGCTGCCCCTCAAGGAGGCCCTGGACACCTACCGCGCCACCTACATCCGCTCGGTCCTGGAGCGCTGCGGCGGCAACCGCACGGAGGCCGCCCGCATCCTTGGATTGGACCCGCGCACCATCTTCCGCTATCTTGAGACCGAACGCTGTGTGGAAGAACTGGACACACCATGACTTCGCCGTCGCGGCAACCCCTGCTCCCAAGCGCCTCTCCGGGCTCCGGCCCGGACCTTGAGGTGGGCCTGGGGGGGCGTGGGGGGCCGGCGAAACTTGCGGCACGGCCCTTGCAATCCCGCCGCGCCCCGGTCCCCTGGGGCTTGGGCCTGGCGCTGCTGTTGCTCCTTCAGGCCTGCGTCATGCCTCCACCGGAGGAGGAGCCGATCCCCAACAAGCCCCCCACTTTGGAGTGGAAGCTGACAGAGCCCCAGGGATCGTGGGTCATCTTCAACCGCTTGGCGGACAGCTCCCTGACCTTCTCCGTGGCGAACGCAGTGGTGGACCCTGAGGGCGACCGCCTGTCCTACATCTGGTTCTGGCGGGTCCCGGGTGGGGACCCCAGCCCCCTGAGCGCCTGGCCCGCCACCATGAACCTGACTCCCTGCGAGGAGTGGGCCCTGCGCTCCGCCAAGACGGTGCAGATCACGGTGGTGGTCAGTGACCGGCTGATTGAATACGACCGCTTCTTGGAGGACCAGACCTTCCCTGTGGTCTACGAAGAGGCCTACCCCCCCCTGGTGCGGGAGTGGACCGTGGAGATGCTTGGCGCATGCGTGAACTGAAGACCACCCGACCGGGGCTCCTGCTGGCGGCGCTGCTGCTTGCCCTGGGGCTGGGCTTGCCGGCCTGCGGCGGGGGCAGCGGGGGCGAGCAGGTGCCGGGCTTTGGCTCCTGCAACAGCAGCAGCGACTGCGCCGACGGGTTGGTCTGCAGCCCCGCCTGGTCCATCTGCGTGGCCAGCAGCGGCGCCCAGACCCGGGTCCTGGCCCGGCTCATCCCGCCCGCCGACAGCACCACCTGGGTCGAGGAACAGTACAGCGCCCTGGAGGTCTCCGGGGATGGGCTGCTGAATCTGCTAATGCACCGCCCTGTCCAAGTCAACGGCATGGTTTATCAGGCAGGAGGTCTGCCCTTCGGGGAGGCCAAGCTTCGGGTGGTGGCGGCGGCGCCGGGGCAGATCCCCGGCAAGGACTACCATACGGATGCCTTCCAGAACGGCACCCTGGCGGGCAGCTTCACCTTGAACCTGGCCCCCGGGCGCCTTTTCGACATCTACCTGGACTTCGAGGGCGAGAACGGCCAGCCCCTGGAGAACCCCCTGCCGCCCTACCATGTGCGCCGCTCCTTCAGCCCCGACTGGAGCGCCCCCAACCCCTGGGCGCTGTCCTGGGAGCTGATCCTGCCGGCCAGCGACGCCTACCTGCGCATCAGCGGCACGCTGGCCACCTCCCTGGCCACGGGGACGCCAGTGGTGGGGGCCCGGGTCTTCGCCTACTCGGCGGACAGTGGGGACGCCAGCACCATCGCCGTCACCGACGAATCAGGCCACTTCGAGATCCTGGTCCAGCCCCCCGTGGAGGACAGCGCTGTGACCCCCGAGTACGCCCTCCACGTCCAGCCCTCGGAGTCCAACTCCCTCATCCCCGATCTGGTGGGTGAGACCACCTACTACTTCTTCGAGGACAGCGACCTTGGCACCCTGGAGACGGGCAGCGGCGACGAGCTCCACACCTTCTCCTTGACGGTTCATCTTGAGGAGGGGGCGGAGGCCCCCCGCAGCGATCTGTCGGTGCATCTGCAGGGGCAGGTGGGCCTGGGCAGCCTGCACCTCCAGTACCCCCTCTTCCCCGAGGAGCCCCTGGCGGTGGACCTGCCCCCCGGGGTCTACACCGCCGCGGTCATCCCCGGCATCGACTCGGAGCTGGCCATCCAAAGCTTCTCCTTCACGTTGGGGGCCGGGGGCCTTACCCACGAGCTGACCTTGACGGATCGCCATGGGGTGCGCGGTGAGGTCACCACCACCGAGGGCAACCCCGTGCCCGGCGCCCGGGTCACGGCGGTGTTCTACAACTGCCTGGGGGGCCCCATGCAGGTCCCCGAGCGCCGCTTCGAGACCTACAGCGAGGCCGACGGCTCCTTCCTGCTACTGCTGGACCCCGGCTACTACCTGTTCATCCTGGACCCGCCGGAGGGCAGCGGCCTGCCCCGCACCCTGCTGGACGGCCTGACGGTGGACTCCGCCCAGGTGCGCCAGCTTCGCTTTGCCGACCCCCTGGCGGTGACGGGCCTCATCAGCGCCGCCGCCTCCCAGGGCGCGGGCGCCAGCCTGGCCCCCGGCACGGACACGGGTGGCAGTCCCATCGCCGGCGTGAAGCTGGAGTTCTATCCCGCCGACGCCAGCGCCCCCGCCTCCCGGGAGCCCCTGGTCACGGGCTACTCCGACGCCAAGGGCCGCTACCTGCTGGTGCTGCCCTCCAACTGACCGCGCCTAACAACTCATACTCGTTGACTTTTCACCCCCCGAGGCCTAATATCCGCCCCGTCCTAGAGACCGCCGTGGCCGTCCGGGCCCCGGCCTCCCACCCAGGAGGGATACATGGCTCTTGGCAGCAAGAGAACCATCTACATCCGCGACTACCGCCAGAAGAGGGGCTCCCGTCTGGCCCGTTTCGGCGCCGCGGTGCTCATAGTTGGCCTTATCGTCCTCAACTACATGGTCTTCCTCAAAGACAGCATCCGCTACCAGCCCCCCCTTGAGGAGAAGCGCCTCAAGGAGCTCCCCAAGATGGAGGATCCCCGCAAGTTCCAGGCCATTGAGCCCGCCGTCCCCGTCGAGCTTCCCAACGAAGAGCCCGCCACCACCGTGGCCGGCGAATTGCGCTCCGGCGAGAGTGTCCTTCAAGCCATGAAGAGCCTGGGCGTCCAGGCCGACGAGGCCATCCCCGCCATCCAGGCCATGGAGGACGTCTTCGACTTCCGCAGCGCCCAGGCCGGTGATCGCTTCCGCATCCAGCTTGACCGCGTGGGCAAGGTAGTGGAGTTCGAGTTCGCCACCT
Organism: uncultured Myxococcales bacterium; assembly: GCA_903923815.1. GTDB lineage: Bacteria > Myxococcota_A > UBA9042 > CAIXZC01 > CAIXZC01 > CAIXZC01. The sequence continues at coordinate 5,929 of CAIXZC010000257.1, read as the reverse complement.
CCCCCACGGACGTCTACGTGGTGAAGCGCGAGAACGGCCGCCTGGCCGCCCTCAAGAAGAACATCCCCACGGACGTCAAGCTGGTGTCCATGGGCTGCGTGGTCCAGGGCTCGCTGTACAGCAGCTTCACCCGCTGCGGCGGCGACGGCAAGCTGGCCCGCCTGTTCATGGATCTGTTCGTGTGGGACTTCAACTTCTTCCAGCAGGCCCGCAAGGGCGACACCTTCAAGCTGCTGGTCGAGAAGGTCTACGTGGATGGCCGCTTCCTGGACTACGGTCGCATCCTGGCGGCCCAGTACAGCGGGCAGGCCGTGGGCGAGCACAGCGTCTTCTACTTCAAGGACGCCGAGGGCGTGGACGGCTACTACACCACCGACGGCACCGCCGTGCGCAAGGAGTTCGTCAAGACCCCCCTGGACTACGGCGCCGGCACCTCCGAGGAGATGGCCGCCCGCTTCAAGCCCCGCCTGGTCAAGAAGACCAAGACCCGCTTCATGGAATACCCCGCCCCCCCCGGGGCCGAGGTCTGGTCCGTGGCCGCGGGCACCGTCACCTTCGCCGGTGAGGTCAAGGGCGAAGGCTGGGTAGTGGAGGTTCAGCACGCCGGCGGGTACAACTCCCGCTACGCCAAGCTGGACAAGCTGGCCCAGGGCATCGAGAAGGGCTCCCAGGTCTTCCAGAAGAGCGCCCTTGGCCGCGTCAGCCCCCGCTCCGGCAAGTTCCCCCCCGTGCTCCAGTTCTCCCTCACCAAGGGCCGCCGCTTCCTGAACCACATGGAAGAGAACTTCCCCGGTGGCGAGTCCATCCCCGCCGCCTCCAAGCGCCTCTTCGAGGAGACCGTCAACAAGTACCTGGACGAGCTCAAGACCCTGGACGTCATCGGAGTCGAAGACTCCCAGGCCTGATCACGGGGCCCGTCCCATGGACCAACTTGAAAAAACCCACCGTCTGGGCGTCTCCGTCATCATTCTTTGCTGCTCCCTCATCTTTGCCGTGGGGGTGGTGTTCCTGTTCTACCGCGGGGACTCCACCACCGTCTCCTTTCGCGTCCAGGGGGACCGCCACCCCGTCGCGGGGCTCTCCGCCGCCTTTCGGGTCAGCGCCTGGAACAGCAAGCTGCGCACCAGCCTGCCCGTGCAGGTGAACTCCGCCCGGCTGCGGTTGGTGGTGGGGGCCGCGGGGGTGGAGGGCACGGTGGAGCCCAGCCTGCCCGAACTGGGCGCCCTGGTGCGTTTCCCCAAACTTGACCTGCCCGCCGGCGAGGCCCTGCTGGTGCTGGACCTGGCCACTGAAGAGGGGGACCAGCGAAGCCTGGAGGTGCCCCTGACCCTGGTGGACGGGGGCCTGCGCCCGGACCGCTGGCTGAGCCCCGCCCAGGCCCACGAGCTGGCCCTGGAGGGCCGGCCCCTGTGGCTGCGTCCCCCGGGGGGCGTGGTGCTGGGAGAGCGCAGCAATCTCTTCCTGCTGCGCCTTTTGGACGCCGACCCCCAAGAGACCCTGTCCTGGTCCCTGGACCAGTCCTCCCCCCAGCCCCTCCAGTTGACTCAAGGTTTCGGGCGGCTGAAGGCGGAGGTGAACAAGCCCCTGCACCAGCTACGCCTGGGCCTGGACGCCGGCCTTTCCGACGCCGCCCAGATTGGCCTGGCGCCCCTGGGGGTGACGGCCATGGAGCTTGCCCCCGTGGGCCTGACCGCGGGCCCCGACGAGACTGTGACCCTTTCGGTGGTGAACCAGTCCCTGGCTTCCACCCTGGCCTGCGCCCACTGGAAGGACGGTCGCCTGCTGGATTTCTTTGATCTGGACGTCAGCAGCGGCGCCGCCCGCCAAAGCCTGCCCGCCGCTCAGCCGGGGGTGCATCGGGTGGCCTGCGCGGACCGCCTCAGCGGCCCCGACCCCTGGAACGGCGAGGCCTTCTTCCTGGTGGCCCCGAAGGACCCCCGGGACCTGGGCCGGGAGCTGGCCCGCCTGCTGAAAGATCCGCTGCTGGAGGAGGGCCCGGAGGGGGCCGGCGAGGCCTGGCTGGCCTGGCTGACGGCGATGCTGGAGGTGCGCAGCCCGGGCCTGGAACTGCTGGCCGACACCCTCCCCGGGGACACCCGCGCCCAGCGCAGCGCTTTTGGCCGCTCCCGCAGCTTCCTGGCCCTGGGCCTGGGGCTGCTGGGGCTGGCCCTGCTGGGCTTTGGGGTGTGGGTGGTGCTGGCCCAGCGCCGGGGCCTGCGGCGGACCCCCACGGAGGAGGCCCTGGACCCGGACAGCCCGGAGGCCCTGGAGGCCGATATCGGCCGGCGCAGCGCCTTTGTGCCCTTCATCATGGTGCTGTTGGCGGCCCTGCTGAACGTGGCCGCCATGATCTACCTGTTCCTGCGGATTCTTTAGGACCCACTGCAACGCGCCGGGCAAGTGAGGGGGCCGCGATCGCGCTCCTTGACGCGCCTCCCGCTGGGGCCCTATCATTCGACCCGTCAGCAACCTGAAGGAGCCACCGATGCAGTTTGACTATCTTGTTTCCAACGTAAGCCGCAGCTACACCGAGGGCCTCAAGAAGCGCTTCGACGCCAGCTTCGCCGAGGAGGTCCAGGCCCGGGCCCAGCTCCTGTGCAACCTGGGCTGGACTTTGGAAGACGCCCGCAAGCAGATCAAGGCCGCCGTGGCCTGGGAGTTCGATGGCACCTGGAACCGCCCGGTCCCGAGGCTGGCCAAGGCCGTGGACGAGCAGACCCTGGTCATCTACCAGCGCCTGGGTTATCAGGCCCCCAAGGCGGCCGCCAAAGCCTCCGCCCCCAAGGCCCCCGCCGCGAAGAAGCCCGCCGCGAAGAAGCCCGCAAAGAAGAAGTAAGTCAGCCTATTTCTTGGACGGATCGTCCTTCTTGTCCTCGGAGGTCTCTTCGCCGGAGGCGGCCTTGCGGAAGTTGCGCATGGCCTTGCCCATGGCATCCGCCAGCTTGGGCAGGTTGCTGGGGCCAAAGACGATAAGCACCGCCACCAGGATGAGCAGCAACTCGCTGGTGCCCAGGCTGAAGAGGGCGGGGTGCAGCAGGTTCGCAATGAAGGTCATGGGTTGCTCCGTTCTGTCAGTTCTTCAAGGTGGCGCCATCGGGCACGGGGGCCGCGCTGGAGGGCACCTTGACGTCGGGGTGGACGATGACGTTGCCGCCCAGGATGACCCCGGCGCCGATTTGGGCGCCCTTGCCGATGACCGTGATGCCGGTGGAGAGGTTGGCGGGGTTCTCCTTGTTGGGGACGGGCACGGGCTCCATGGTGCCCACGCGGGCGTTGGCGCCGATCCAGACGTGCTTGTCCACCACCGCGCGAAGGACGCTGGCGCCGGCGTCAATGCGGGACTTGTGCATGACGATGGAGTCCTGGATGACGGCCTTCTCGCCCACGGTGACGCCCGGGGACAGGACGGAGTGCTCCACCGTGCCGAAGACCCGGCAGCCGGGGGACAGCAGGGAGCGCACCACCTTGGCCCCCGGCGCGATGTAGGCCGGCGGCATGGCGTGGATGTCCTCATAGCCCAGGTTGGTGCGGGCCTTCCACAGGGAGGGGTTGAGCTCGGCGCTGCCCTCCAGCAGGTCCATGTTGGCCTGCCAGTAGGAGTCGATGGTCCCCACGTCCTTCCAGTAGCCCTTGAAGCGATGGATGAACAGCTTCTGCCCCTCGGCCAGCAGGGCCGGGATGACGTGGGCGCCGAAGTCGTTGCCGCCGTTGCGGTGGTTGGCCTCCAGGGAGTCCAGCAGCACCTGGGCGTTGAAGACGTAGATGCCCATGGAGGCCAGGTTGCTCTTGGCCTCGGCGGGCTTCTCCTGGAAGCCGGTGATGCGGCCATCCGGGTCCGTCAGGATGATCCCGAAGCGGTTGGTCTCCTCCCAGGGGACCTCCATGGCGGCGATGGTCAGGTGGGCGCCGCGCCGCTTGTGCTCTTCGATCATCAGGCGGTAGTCCATGTTGTAGATGTGATCGCCCGAGAGGATCAGCACGTAGTCAGGCTTGTAGCGGCGCAGGATGTACAGGTTCTGGTACACGGCGTCGGCGGTGCCCGAGTACCAGTCGAAGTCGCCCCGGCCCTGGTAGGGCGGCAGCACCTTGAGGCGGGCGGCGTGGCCATCCAGGTCCCAGGGCTCGCCGGCGCCCAGGTGCTTCATGAGGGAGGCGGGGCGGTACTGGGTCAGCACGCCCACCATGCGCAGCCCCGAGTTCATCACGTTGGAGAGGGCGAAGTCGATGATGCGGTACAGGCCCCCGAAGGGCACCGCGGGCTTGGCCCTGTGGGCCGCCAGGATGTCCAGACGGCTGCCCCTTCCACCGGCCAGCAGCATGACAAGGGTGGACCTGCTCATTCCTCGCCTCCCTTCAGGTAACTGCCGTGCTCTGGGAAGATGCGCTTCTTGAACACGCTGCGGGGTTCTATCTGGCAGTTGCCGCCGATGACCGAGCCACCGGGGATGAAGGTGTCCTTGCCGATGACCGTGACGCCGCAGCGGTGGGACTCGGTCATGACCCGGTTGGGGGGACACTCACTGGCGCTGCCCACCTTGCAGGAGGGCCCGAACTCCACGTACTTGTCCGCCATGATCTTCTGCAGCACGGTGCCCGCGCCCACCTTCACGTTCTGCATCAGGATGGAGTCCCGCACCTCGGCGCCCTCCTCGACGACGACGCCGGGGGACAGCACGGAGTTGAGGACCCGCCCGTGGATGGTGCAGCCCGCAGAGATGCGCGAGTTGTAGACCTGGGACGTGGCCGAGAAGAAGCAGGGGCCCGCGCCGCCGGTGCCGCTTTCCTCCACGTTGGTCCAGACCCGGCACTCGTCCAGGGCCTGCCAGATGCGCAGCATGTTCATGCTGTCGTGGTAGTACTCGTCCAGGGTCCGGGCCCACATCCAGGTGCCGTCGAAGACGTGCGCGCGGACCAGCTCTTTTTCCACCATGCGGGGGATGATGTCGGTGCCGAAGTGGAACAACTGGCCGGGGCCGGGGGCGGCGTCCAGGTACTGCTCCAGCTTGGCGCGACGGAACACGTAGATGGTCAGGGAGCCGTAGTCGCCCTGGGGGTTCTCCGGCTTCTCCTCGTAGGACGTGATGCGGTTGTCGGCGCTGACCTTGGCCACGCCGAAGCGGCCCTTGAGGCGCTCCTTGGGGAACTGCTTGACCACCATGGTGAGGGCGGCGCCGCTCTTGATGTGGTCGTTCAGCAGGGGGCGGTAGTCCATCTCGTAGACGTGGTCCCCCGACAGGACCATCACGGTGTGACTGTCCTCAAGAAAATCCCGGTTCTGGTTCACCGCGTCCGCGTTGCCCGCGTACCAGCCGAAGCTGTTGTCCGCCTGGTAGGGCGGCAGGATGGCCAGCTCGCGGCCCTTGCCGTGCAGGCCCCAGGCCTCGCCCACGCCCACGTGATCCATCAGCGACGCGGGGTTGTACTGGGACAGCACCCCCACCCGCAGGATCCCTGACCGCGCCAGGTTGGACAGCGGAAAGTCGATAATTCGGTAGGTGCCCGCAAAGGGCACCGCGGCCTTGGCCCGACGCTGGGTAAGGACGCCCAGCTCCTCCACCCGCCCGCCGGCCAGAATCAAAGCTGTTACGTGTTCCATGGGGTCTTCCTCCGGTCGAAAAAAGCTACTACAACGAAAAGCCCGTGACCAGCAAAACGATTGAGGCAGGAACGATCAAGATCGTTGGCGGGGGGAGGAGCGCGGGGGGCTTGCACGCCGGCGGGGGGCATGCACACACGACCCACGCTACCGCTGGAGCAGGCGCGCCTGGAAGGACGCCAAGGACGAAAAGGACAGCAAGGACGAAAAGGACGCCAAGGACGGGATGGGGCGCGCCAAGACAATGGACCGGCAGCAGCGCACCGCTAGCGCGGCGCTGGCTGCCATGGACAGGGACAAGATGAACCAACAGCTGGAACCGTTTCGGTCTCT
>CAIXZC010000256.1 GCA_903923815.1 uncultured Myxococcales bacterium | reverse complement strand
TCCATGTTGCGCTCGATGCCCCACATGACCTCCAGGTGGCCAAAGCCGCGGTAGGCCGTGCCGAAGACCTTGTTGGTGTAGACCACCTTGGAGTCAATCCAGCAGTTGGGCAACATGTAGGGCCCGGCCCCCGAGTAGGCGGCGGCGCGGCCCACATTGACGCCGTAGTCGGCATAGGCGCCGGCGTCCCACAGGTAGGTGCACTTGAGGGCCTGGAGTTTGCCGTCCTTGTTCACGCCCGTCTTGATGATGCTCTTGAGGCCCTGGCGGCAGGGCAGGGTGTTGAACTCTTCTTCGCGGGTGGCGGTCAGCTTCACGGGCAGGCAGCCCGCGGCCTTGGAGAGGCAGTAGACGATGGGCTCCAGGGCGATGCCCGCCTTGCCCCCGAAGCCCCCGCCCACATAGGGCACCCGGACGCGCACCTTGTTGAGGGGCATGGAGAAGGTGTGGCAGAAAAGCTGGCGCACGGTGAAGGGCGACTGGGCCGAGGTGATGATGTCCACTTCGCCGCCGGGGCGGGCATGGACGATGGCCGTGTGGGTCTCCATGGGGACGTGCTGCACGGGGGGGTTGCGGAAGGTGTGCTCGAAGACCAGGTCGGAGGTCTCGAAGGCCTTGTCCACGTCACCCTTGCGGATCTTCTGGTGGTGCGCCACGTTGGTGCCGGGCTGGGGGCTGAAGGCCGGCTTGTAGTAGGAGTAGGTGCCCATGTCGGGGTGCAGCAGGCGGGCGCCGGCGGCCAGGGCCTCGTCCACATCCTTGATGGGGTCGATGACCTCGTAGTCCACCACGATGGCGCGGATGGCGGCCTCGGCCTGTTCCCAGGATTCGGCGGCCACAGCGGCCACGGCCTCGCCATGGTAGCGGATGATCTCCCGGGCCAGGATGTCCTTGTCCTGCATGTAGAGGCCCATCTTCTGGGTCAGGTCCTTGCCCGTCAGCACGGCCCGCACGCCGGGGAGGGCGGCGGCCTTGGTGGTGTCGCTGGAGCGGATGCGGGCGGCCCCGTGGGGGGACGTCAACATGCGGGCATACAACATGCCCTGGAGGACCATGTCGTGGACGAACACAGCCGAGCCGGCCACCTTTTCGACGCCGTCAATGCGGTTGGTCTCGCCGCCCACGTAGGGGCCCGTGACGACCTTGGCCTTGTAGCCCCCCGCCTTGCGCCCCGCCACCACGGCCTGGATGGCCTTGATGAAGGGGTCGTAGCCGGTGCAGCGGCAGTAGTTGCCAGCCAGGGCCTCGACGATCTCGTCGTAGCTGGGATCGGGGGTGTGGCGCAGCAGGGCGCGGGCGCTGTTCAGCATGCCCGAGGTGCAGAAGCCGCACTGGATGGCGCCGTGGTCGATGAAGGCCTGCTGGAGGTCGGACAGCACGTCGCCGTCCTTCTCGCCCTCGGCCGTTTCAATGATGGCGCCGTCGGCTTCCGCGGCCTGGACCAGACAGGAGTTCACGGCCCGACCATTCATGATGATGGTGCAGGCGCCGCACTCGCCGATGCCGCAGCCGTACTTGGCGGCGTTCAGGTGGAGGCCGCCGCGCAGCAATTCCAACAGGGTGCGCCCGGCGGGCACCTCAGGGTTGTAGACGCGCCCGTTGACAGTCAGCGTGATGGGATAGGTTTTCATGGGGCCTCCTTTACTTGCCGCTGCCAAGGAGTCTGGCGACCAGCCTCTGGCAGAAGAGGGCCGTCATGTCCCTGCGGTATTCGGAACAGGAGCGGACGTCACTGATGGGGCAGATGTTGGCCAGGGCGTTCTCGACGAAGATGGCCTCCACGTCGGCCACGGACTTGCCGGCGACGTTCAGCTCGGGCAGGCGCAGGGGGATGGCCGAGCAGGCGCCCACGGCGGCCTTCAGCACGCCGGTGGAGGGCACGTAGGAGGCGGCGGCGTTCACCAGGGCCAGGTCGTGACCCTTGGTGCGCTTCAGCTTCTCGAAGCCGCTGCGCAGGTCCGCGGGGGGCTTGGGCAGGACGACGGAGACCAGGACCTCGTCGGGGGCCAGGTCGAAGCTCTTGTAGCCTTTGAAAAAGTTCTTCAGGGGGAGCATGCGGTAGCCGTTGGTGCCGAAGATTTTCAGCTCGGCGTCCAGCACCAGCAGGCCGGGGCCCGTATCCATGCAGGCCGAGGCGTTGCACAGGTTGCCGCCCACCGTGGCCCGGTTGCGAATCTGCACGGACCCGATGTTGAAGGCACCCTCGGCCAGGGCCGCATAGGTCTTCACGATCTGGGGGGTCTCGTAGAGCCGGTACACGGGCAGGGCTGCGCCAATCTCCAGGCCCCCGTCAGCGGTGGGCCCCAGGACGTTCAGCTCCGGGATGTGCTTGATGTTCACCAGCACCTGGGCGTTCATGCGCCCGTAGTGGCTGGCCACCATCAGATCGGTGCCGCCGGCCACCAGCCTGGCACCACCAGCAGCGGCGCCCAGCACGGCCACGGCGTCCTTCAGCGAAGACGGCCGCTCGTAACGAAGGTCTGACATGGCTTCCCCCTAAAGTCTGGCGGGTGCCGCGCCGAAAGGCCCGACACCCCGGGAACAAACGAAAGCTGTCAAAGGACCGGACACTGTCACCCGCGGGGGCTTACTCCCACATGTAGGACAGGTCGGGCTTCTTCAGGTTCTGGGTGGAGGCCAGCAGGGCGGCGTCCACGGGACGGCTGCCCAGCACCAGGGTGGGCTTCATCTTGGTGTAGGTCTCACGGTCCAGCACGTAGGTGGGCACGCCGCCCAGCTCGTGGGCAACATGGAACTTCTCCTTGAGGCCGTACTCTTCCATCCAGCGGCGGAAGCCATTGGAGGACTCGGCCACGATCAGCACTTCGTCATGGCCCAGGTAGTCCATGTGGTATTCCATCTTGGACGCGAACAGGTTGGCGCCCACGCGGCCACCGCGCAGCAGGGAGAAGGTGTGGTAGCTGAGGCCCAGCTTGGGGTTCATCTGGCGGCCATTCACGATGCCGGCCAGCACGCCGTCAATGACGCCCACGAGGCAGTACTCGTCCTGCACGCGGTACTTCTTCCAGGACAGCAGTTCGCCGTACACGCGCACGCCCACGAGGTCGTACATCTCGCGGTCAAGCTTGATCAGGGGGTGAACGACTTCCAGCAGGAGGTCGATTTCGTCCCGGCGGGCCTCACGCACAACGAGGGTGCGGCCGTCCTTGAGGGGGATCTGCTTGGGCTCCCACTTGGCCAGGTTGACCAGCTTGGGGCGCAGCATGTGTTCCATCTTCTCGTCTTCGATTCTCTTGGCTTCTTTGTCCAGAATGGCCATTGGTGCTCACCTTTCTCTTACGTCATTAATCACGGGCCTGCCCCCGCCCACACCATTGCGCGCGGAACCCGGCCCGCAGAACCTGGCACCCTTTTGGCGAAGTGTCGCCAGCGAAAATGGATATCACCGACGGGTATATCGGGTCAAGGACGATGTCTTGGCCGCAAGGTCGGTTCTGTGATTGCTTTTGACACGGCCTGACCACGCGGATATATTGCGCGCCAAATCGCCGTGGCCTAAGGGGAGAGAGGGCTATGGAAAAGACATCAAGTGGGGTGACCCGGCTTGGGGAGGCTGGGATCATCCTGCGCACAGTGAAATCGTTCATTCAGAGTCTGCCTGCAGCCACCCTGGTGTACGGGGAGGACCTGCTGATCTGCTGCTGCAACCCCGCCTTTACTGCGCTGTACGGCTTCTCCGACGAGGAGCTGCGCGGCAAGCATCTGGGCACGGTGTTCAGCGAGGATCAGCTTCGCAGCCAGGTCCCCCTGGCGCTGGAGTCCGCCCGCAGCAGTGGCTCCTGGGTGGGCACGGGCCTGCGGAACCGCCGCAACGGCGAGGAACTGATGGCCTCCATCGCGGTGCATCGCGTCTGCTTTGCCGCGGGCAGTCCGGGGCTGTTTGTGGACAGCAGCTCGGACAACAGCGCCCAGGTGGTGCAGCGCCGCCGCAGCGACCTGCTGGACGCCGTCATGGCCCAGATCTCCGACCACGTCGTGGCCTTCGACACCAACGGCATCATCGTGTACGCCAACCGGGCCGTGGTGAACGCCCTGGGGCGCAGCGAGGGCGAACTGCTTGGCCGCCACGTCACCGAGGTGCTGGGGCCCATCAACAACTCAGAGGGCGAGTTCACGAACATCGTGGACCTGGTGTGTACCGGCGGCGACTGGTCGGGCAACGTCATGCTGCCCTGCTTCGAGCGCAGCATGCCCAAGTTGCACGTGAAGGCCACCGTCCTACCGTCATTGGAGGGGCTGCCGGGGACCATCGTGGCCCTGGGCTTTGAGATTGTCCCCGAGTCCATGTTCCGCAGTCTGGCGCCGGAGGGGTCCTCCAAGCTGGGCGAGATCTTCGAGTTCAGCCCGGACGGCGTGGCCCTGCTGACCGTGACGGGCAAGATCGTGCACACCAACGAGGCCTTCCGCAGTCTGGTGGGCCTGGGCGAGGCCATGCTGGAGGGGATGTCCGAGCTGGACCTGTCGCCCCAGCGCTGGCACGAGGAGATCCGCTCCCAGCAAAGCCGCCTGCTGGCCCGCGGCAACACGTCCTTCGAGCGCGAATACCGGCGCTCCGACGGCAAGGTGGTACCCGTGTTCACCACCCTGTGCCTCATCCGCGACGAGGCCGGCGAGGTGCGCAACATCGGCCTGCTGGCCCGGGACATCACCGAGATCAAGGAAAGCGAGAGCCAGCTCAAGGAGATGGCCAACACGGACTCCCTGACGGGCTGCTTCAACCGCCGGCACTTCTTCGAGCTGGGTGGCCGCGAGTTCTTCCGCGCCGAGAAGGGCAGCCACACCCTGTGCTGCCTGATGTTCGACCTGGACCACTTCAAGCAGGTCAACGACACCTATGGCCACGAGGCTGGGGATGACGTGCTGGTGGGCATTGCGGGACTGGCCGGCAAGAGCCTTCGTGCCAGCGACCTGCTGGGCCGCCTGGGTGGCGAGGAGTTCTGCATCCTGCTGCCCAAGACCACGCTGCCCGGCGCCATCCACGTGGCCAACCGCATTCGGCACCGGGTGCAGGAGACGGCCTTCTCCACCTGCGCCGGCCCCGTCAAGATTACCGTCAGCGTGGGCGTCTCCATCCTGGACGGCGAGTCCCACAAGGAGCTCAAGGACCTGATCCGCGACGCCGACGCCGCCCTCTTCGAGGCCAAACGCCAGGGCCGCAACCGCGTGGCCGCTGCGGGTGATGGCAAGGTGGGGGTCGTGGGGGTGCTGTAAGCGAATTCCTGGGGTCCGTCCAAGCCGCGGATCCCTGGGGTCCGTCCAAGCCGCGCACGAAGTAAGCGGATCCTGTGCTGGGTTCTTGCTGTCAGAGCACCGGCAGGTAGGTCTTCAGCTCGTAGTCCGTCACCTGGATGCGGTACTTGTCCCACTCCGCCAGCTTGTTGGCGATGAACTTCTCGAACAACTCGGCCCCAAGCGCTTCCTTCACCAAGGAGGACTTGGACGCGATCTCGGTGGCGTGGCGCAGGTCCCCGGGGAGGCTGCGGATGCCCAGCTCGTCCAGGCGGGCGGGGGTCATCTCGAAGATGTCCTCCTCCACCGGCGCTGCCAGCTTGAGGTTCTTTTCAATGCCCGCGAGGCCCGACTGCAGCATGAGGGCGAAGGCCAGATAGGGGTTGGCGCCGGGGTCCGGGGCGCGGTACTCCACGCGGCAGGAGTTGGGCTTGGTTGGGGAGAAGGCGGGCACCCGGATGAGGGTGCTGCGGTTGCGCCGGCCCCAGGAGATGTAGGCGGGGGCTTCGTAGCCCGGCACCAGCCGCTTGTAGCTGTTGACCCACTGGTTGGTGATGGCGGTCAGGTTCTCGCACTCGGCCAGCAGGCCGGCGGTGTAGGCCCGGCCCACCTTGGACAGGTTGTAGGGGTCGGTCTTGCTGTAGAAGGCGTTGGTGGCGCCCTTGAAGAGGCTCTGGTGGACGTGCATGCCGCTGCCGTTCTCGCCCTGGATGGGCTTGGGCATGAAGGAGGCGTAGAGGCCGTTGCGGCGGGCCACTTCCTTGATGATCATCTTGGAGACCATGATCTGGTCCGCCATGAGCAGCGCGTCGCCGTAGCGGAAATCAATCTCGTGCTGGCCCCGGGCCACCTCGTGGTGGGAGGCCTCCATCTTCATGCCCATGTCCTTCAAGATGGCCAGGGTGGCCTTGCGGGCGTCGGTGCTGTTGTCCAGCGGGATGATGTCGAAGTAGCCCACGCTGTCCTGGGGCTCGGGGTTGCGGTCGTTGGGGAAGTAGAAGAACTCCAACTCGGGGCCCACATAGAAGTGGTCGTAGCCCAGCTTGGCGGCCTTGGCCAGGGCGCGCTTCAAGACCAGCCGCGGGTCGCTGTGGAAGGGCTTGCCGTCGGAGGTCAGGATGTCGCAGATGATCATGGCGCTGCCCACGCCGCCGGACTGGAAGGGGAAGGGCCGGAAGGTGGACAGGTCGGGCTGCAGCATGAGGTCCGACTCCTCGATGCGCACAAAGCCCTCCACGGAGGAGCCGTCAAAGGCGATGCCGTCGTTCAAGGCGCGGTCCAGCTCGCTCTCGTTGATGTTGATGCCCTTGAGGCGGCCCAGAATGTCCGTGAACAGCAGGCGGATGACGCCGATGTGGTTCTCACGGATGATGTTGGTGATGGTGCTTCGATCCATTCGGACCTCGATTCTTTCACGTGTTGATGGCTGACGATGCTAGTGCCTTGGGTGGCTTGCGCAAAAAAAGCAAGGAAAGGGCCCGCTTCGAGACGTCGAGGTGTCCCAAGGCCAACGACAGCGGCCGCCGGCGGGAGCGCGGAGGGGGCCCCATTGGCGCTTGTCGACAATGGGGCTGCCCGGAGAGCGAGCGACCAGAGGCGGCGGCGACCGGGAAGATGCAGCGGTGGTGGACGAAACGAGGGCAAATTAGGACCGTCCCCGAAGCGTGGGGGTGGCAACGACACCCCTCATCCGGCGCTGCGCGCCACCTTCCCCCGGGGGGGGAAGGATATTTGGAAGGGGTTATTCCAACCGGCCTTCGCTGTGGCGGACCAGGCATTCAAGCCAGTCGGCGCCTACGAAGAGCTGGTAGTCGAACTTCACCTGGGGGTTGGGGTTGGCCTTGGCGATGGAGTCCGCTATGCCCATCTGCTTGACGCAGTCGGAGAGCTGGGGCAGCAGGGCCGTGGCGGGGGAGGTGTACTCGGCGGCGATGGGGGGCAGGTGGTTGGACAGGTCCTCCTCGCGGAAGCCCACGGGGGCCTTGCCGTCGCGGGTGGGGGCCACGTCCACGTCGGGCTGCACGCCCACAACCTGGATGGTGCGGCCGCTGGGGCCGTAGTACCGGGCGATGGTCAGCTTCACGTAGTAGCCCTCGCCCTTCCTGGGGCTGATGAGGGTCTGGACGCTGGCCTTGCCGAAGGTGCGCTCGCCCACCACGATGCCGCGCCCGTTGTCCTGGATGGCGCTGGCCACGATCTCCGAGGCGGAGGCCGAGCCGTCGTCCGTCAGCACCACCATGGGCAGCCCGATGGTGCCCTTCTCGTGGGCCTTGTAGACCTCGTCCGACCCCAGCATGGCCATGAGCCCGCTTTTGCGGTTCTTGACGGTGACGATGTTGCCCTTGGCCAGGAACAGGTCGGAGATCTCCACGGCCTGCTGCAGGAGGCCGCCGCTGTTGAGGCGCAGATCGAACACCAGCCCCCGCAGTCCCCCCTCAACCTCGGAGTCCAGGCGCTTGAGCTCGTCCACCAGCTCGCCGTAGGAGGTCTCGATGAAGCCCGTCAGCTTGATGAAGGCGATGCCCGGGTGGTGCTCCAGCAGGCGGCCCTCAACGTTGGTGACCTTGATGCGCGACCGGGGGATGGCGATCTCCCGGGTCTCAAGCTCGCCGGGACGCTGGACCGTCAGCTTGACCTGGGTGCCCCGGGGGCCGCGGATCATGGAGACCACCTTGGTCAGGGGCATGCCCTCCACGGGCTTGCCGTCCACGGCCAGGATCTCGTCGCCCGCCCAAAGCCCAGCGATGGCCGCGGGCTGGCCCTGCATGGGGCTCTCCACGAAGGTCTTCTGGACCATCTCGTCTTCCTTGGCCAGTTCCACCAAGGTGAAGCCGTCCGTGGGCTTGATCTTCAAACTCTTGCCGCGCAGGCGGTTCTTCACGCTGTTGCCCGGCTCCCAGCGCTGGGTCAGGACGGCGCCGATGCCGTCGAAGCTGGCGTCGTGGGTCTTCTCGGTGGACTCGTCCCAGGCCCTCTGAGAGACCAGCGACGAGTGGGGGTCCAGTGAATACAGGTAGCCCTGTGCGGCGGAGATGAGGATCTTGGCGTGGGTGGGGATCTTGACCTTGTCCTTGGCGGTCTTCTTCATGGCCACGGCCTTCTTCTCCACGAAGGCCACCACGCGCTCCAGGTCGGGCCGACCAAAGTCAATCTTCGCCCAGGCGGCCTGCATCTCGTCCTGGGTCTTGCGGGCCTCGGCCCGGCGCAGGCGGATGTTCTCGTCCCGGTCCTTGGCTTCAAAGCGCAAGTCGGCGTCGTCCTTGTGGGCCAGGTAGTAGGACTCGGGCACCAGGTCGTAGGCGGGCTCCAGGGAGGCCAGGGCGAAGGCGGCGGCGGTCACGAAGGCCCGGCGCTGATCCACGTCCTTCTCAATGTATTCGGAGGCGACAAGGTCCAGCACTTCGTCGAACTGGTCCCAGTCGAAGTTGATCTCGTCCCAGTATTTCTCGTAGCGCGCCTCTTCGTCCTCGGGGTTGGCGGGGGGCGCCTTGTCGTCGGACTCCTTGGCGGCGGGCTCCTCGCCGGAGGCCAGACCGACGGCCGCAGACAGGGCCTGGCTACCGTCACCACGCTGGGCGGTAGCGTCGCAGGCGAAGAAGCAGGAGAAGAGGACCAGCAGCGGGAGCAGTCTGTTGAACTTCATGCAACACCCCAAGCAGTTCACGCACAGCCAAACAGGACGGCGGTCATTTTATTCCGGTGTGCCCGAACCCGCCATCGCCCCGAACCGAGTCATTTCCCACGGCCTCGGGGACGAAGTCCACCTTCACCACGGGACAGAACACCAACTGGGCCACGCGGTCCCCAGGGGCCACCGGGAAGTCCTGGTCACCCAGGTTGGCCAGGATGACCTACAACTCGCCTCGGTAGTCGCTGTCAATGGTCCCGGGGGAGTTCAGCACCAGCACCCCCGCCTTGGCAGCCAACCCCGAGCGGCTACGGATCTGCCCCTCGTAACCCGCCGGGATGCGCAGCCTGATGCCCGTGGGGATCAGCGCCCGCGCGCCGGGG
>CAIXZC010000255.1 GCA_903923815.1 uncultured Myxococcales bacterium | reverse complement strand
CCAGGGGTTGTGGGCCATCACGTTGCCCACGGCCCGGGCGGCGCCGGGGTGGCCCGCAGCGTCGGCCAGGGCGCCGTAGGTGGTGGTGTGGCCCCAGGGGATGGCGAAGAGAGCGGTCAGGATGTCCCGTTGGAAGGGGGGCAGGGGGGGAAGGGGCGGCAGGGTGTAGGTCACGGGCTGCCCCGACAAGTGGGCCTGGATGGCGACCGCCAACTGGCCAAGCCACGCCCCCGCGCCGCATTCCGAACCTCGACCGCCAGGGAGGGGGTGTCCGTCCGAACCCCGATCGCCCGGGAGGGGACGGGGCAGGTCAATCCCCCACAGCACCCCCCGCTCCTCGCGCAGGGTCACAACCCCAAGCCTCGTCGGCACTTCCAAAACGTTCATGGGTGCTCCTTGGTTGGCAGCCAGGTGGCGTGGCCCTGGGAGGCGCAGGCCTCCAGCAAGGCAGCGAGGCTGGGACCCTGGGCTGGAGACAGCTCGCTTTCCCGGGCGAAGACGGCCTGGCGAAGACGCAGCTTTCCCGGGCCGCTGACAAGGCTGGTGTCGAGGGTGCCAAAGGCGAAGTCCCAGCGACCGGTGGCTACCCGCAGTTCGAAGGGCTGGAGGCGAGGTGGCACAGTGATCTGAAGGTCCAGGCTGAGGCGCGCCAGCCCCTCCAGCAGCCAGGGGCCCGACGTGGCCTGCTGATCGGGGGCTCGGTCCCCAAGGTTGGCGGCGGGGAGGGTCAGCTCGAGGGGTTGGGACAGGCCCGGTGCGGGGAGCGTGACGCCGCCCTTGAGCTTCAGCCGGCCAGGGGAGCAGGACAGCTTGGGGGCCTGGACCTGAAGCCCTGGGAGGGTGCCCTCCAGGTAGCCCTGCAGGGCGGCGGCCAGTTCTCGGTCCTCCAGGCCTGAGAGGTTGCGACAGGCGGCGGAGGCCGAAAGCCCATTGAAGTCCAGGCGAGCGTCCCCATGAGCGCTGCCGTCGGGGGTTGCCGCGAGGCGCAGGGTGACGGAACGTTGGTGGGCGCTGGGGGACGCCAGGGGGACTCGAGTCAGCAGGGGCTGCCAGGGGCTGTCCAGCAATAGGGCTGGGCGGCCCTCCAGGAAGGGGCGCACGAGGCCGGGCAGGGCCGCCTTGGACCAGGGATCCAACCAGACCTCACGGGGACCATGGCGCAGCAACACCAGCGCCTCGCTGAAGGCCTCGGGGGCGGGGGCCAGGGGTGCCAGCCCTTCGGCCCCAGGCGGGGCCACCAGGACCAGGGTGGCGTCCAGCCCCAGGCGCTGCAGCAGGGCGGTGAGCAGCAGGGCAGGGTGGCCTTCCCCTTGGGCCAGCATCCGGTCAACGCTGCGGGCGAACAGCAGCCCCGAGTCGGGCTCCAGGGCCTGAACTGAGGCAGCCAGGGCAGCGGCCACAGGGTCTGGGCGGGGTGCCAGTTTGAGGGCCAGGGCCTCCACGGAGGGGCCGGGGCGCAGGAGACGCAGGGCGCTGTCCGTCAGGATGTCCCGCAGGAGGCCCAGGGACATTCCGCTGGTGCAAAGCTGGACCCGGGGCAGGGCCCCCCGGGAGTTGAGCTCCAGGGCGCCGCTGGGCGCGGCCTCCAGGGGCCCGGCCTGAAACCACCAGACGTCGCCATCCTGTCGGGCGGCGGGGGCGCCGTGGTAGCGCAGGACCCGCAGGCGCGGCAGTTCGGGCCCAACCACGCCCAGGACGGACCGGAACACGGGGACGCCGGGGCCGGCGAAGCGGTGCTCCGGGAGGCAATACTCCGAGCCCAGCTCCAGGCTGGGGCGGGTGTCGTGGAGGACCGAGAAGATGACCAGATCATCGGCCTCCAGGCCCTTGAGGCTGATGGCCTCTCCGGGGCCCGCGTAGGCGGGGGCGAGGCGCGTCCCGTCGGGCTTGCGCAGTTCCAGGGTCAGCAGGTGGGCGTCCTGGGGGAGCTCCAGATCGGCCCACTGGGTGGTGGCCTCCGTGCTGCGCAGGTGCCAGATGGAGGTCTCCAGAACCTGCAGTTGTCCGTGGGGTCCGGGGAGCAACAGGACCTCGTCCAGCACCAGCACTGCGTCCTCCGGGGGGGCAAAGTTGCTGGCCCGGTATTCCCCAAGCAGGTCCTCCGGATCCTGGGCCAGGGCCAGCAGCCGCTGTGCTCCCAGGGCGGCCGTGGCTCGCCAGCGCAGATCGTCGCCGGCCACCGGGCTGTGGGCGGCTTTGGCCAGGGAGTCTCGGGCCAGGGCCGCGTCTCCGCCGGCGAGGTTGGCGTCGCCCAGGGCCCACTGGGCCTCCGGGTCGTCCTGGGGGCCGGAGGACAGGGGCCCGGCCGGGAGCGGTTGCGCAGACTCGGCGGCGGGCAGGCGCGCTGCCAGGGCCTCCAGGCGAAGGTCCTTGGGGTGGGTCCCAGGGGCGAGGGCTGTCAGCAGGTCTTGGTACCCCTGGGCGGCGCTCTCCAGTCGATCCTCTTCCAGTTCCAACTCCAGTCGGAACAGCCGCGCATCAAAGCTGTCCTGGCAGCGCTGGGGCCACAGGTCCAGCCAGGTCTTCAGGGTGTCCTGGTCCTCCCCGCGAAGCTGCTGGAGCATCCAAAGGTGGGCAGGGCAGGCGCCGGGGGAGTCGGTGCCCAGCAGGCCATTGGCCCGCTGCTCCAGGGGGCGCCCCTGGCCCAGCAGGGAAAACAGGACCCGCGCGGCGGTGAAACAGCCTGGCTGGCTGGCGGAGCACTGGTCCAGGGCGCGGCGAGCGGCCAGATCGTCGCCCGCGAGGAGGTGGAGGAGGACGGCGGGGGCACCCCATCCCTGGCGGTCGGGGTTCGGAATGCGGGCAGCACCCCCTCCCTGGCGGTCGGGGTTCGGATGGGATTGGGTGGGCAGGTAGGCCAGGAAGGCCTGGCCCCGGCCGGGGTCGGGGGCCAGCAGCAGGGTGACGTTGTGGCAGCCGGCCTCAAGCGTCAGGCGGGCGTGCTGGGGAGTCTGAAGCGAGCGGCCGGGCTCCCGGACCAGCACCTGGGTGTTCTGCACCCACAGGGCCCCCGGCGCCCCCCCATCCCAGAACCACAGCAGTTGCTGGGCCTGGGGCAGACAGACGGTGGTCTGGGCCTGGACCAGGGTGCGGCTGTGGAGGGCCCAGCGGGGCTGGGTGGTGATGGGGCCCGAGGCACTCTGGGGCATGGTGGTGAGGGCGGCCAGGAGGGGCGAGGCGCCGGGCCAAAGCTGGACCTGCCACTGGTCGGGCTGCTGGAGGTCCCCGGGGAGGGGTGGCAGGTCGGGGCAGCGAGTCCGGTCCTGGAGGTGAAGCTGCAACAGGCCTGCCAGGGCGTCGTCCGAGGCACCCGCGGCCAGGCTGCGGGACCACAGCGCGGGGGTCTGGCAGAGGGCCACGTGGGGCGCCAGGTCCAGCAGGATGGCCACAGCCAGGTCCGTGTCCGGGCCGCCGACGTCAAGAAGGTCCAGCGCGAGGGTCAGGGCCTGGGGGCTGTTGCCCTGCTCCAGGGCGAGGAGGGCAGGGGGACAACCCCCTCCCTGGCGGTCGGGGTTCGGAATACCGGCCAGGCCTCCTCCCTGGCGGTCGGGGTTCGGAAGAGACGGGTTCGGAAGAGCAGCAGCGGAGGCTGACAGCAGCAGGGTCAGCAGCAGGATGAGGGTGCTCATGGCTGGCCTCCGTCCCTGATCCTTGTAGCCGCCAGGGCCCGGTCCAGGGCGCCCAGACAGTCCCGGAAGGGGGCGTAGGCGGGGGCGTTCACCTGACGTTCGGGGAGGCGCAGTTCCAGGTCCAGGCTGCGGGCCGAGATCTCCAGGGTCCAGGCGCAGTGGGGGCTGTCGTGGGTGGTCCGGGGGGTGGGCAGGAAGGCGTCGAAATCGGCGGTCAGATGGACCCGATCCACAAAGGGGAAGGGCAGCAGCAGAGCCTCCTCCCGGGTGGCGGCGCCGGCCAGGGAGTGCTGGTAACGAAGGCCCGGAGCGATGCCCCCCGTGCCCAGGGTTCCAAGGGCCGCCAGTTCCAAGGTGGCGGCGCCACTGTCCTGGCGCCGAAGGGTCGCGGTGGCCTGGGTGAGGTCCTTGACGGTGAAGAAGCGGCCCAGCAACTCCCGGGCCAGGTCCCTGGTGCCCTCCGGGTCGTTGAGGGCCACGAGGCGCGCCCTGACGCGGGTGCCGGCGGCGGCCAACTGGCCTTGGATCGCAAGGCCCTGGCCTGGGGCGCGGGTGAATCGCAAGGTCAGTGCCTCGGTGTTCACATCCGCTCCGTCCACCGGGATTGTCAGGGGCTGGTCCAGACCCGGCAGGATGGGTAGCGCCAGGGCCCCCTGGTCCTGCCAGGGCAGGGAGTTGAGGCCTAGGAAGGGGACCGTGGGGTCCAGGAAGAGCTGTTCTGAGGGGACGTACACCAGGGCATGATCGAACAGCGCGATGCTGACCGGGACCTCCTCGAGGGGCCCCCGGGGGGCGGTGCGGATCACGGCGGGTACAGCCTCTATCCCTGCCGTTGTGAGGGCAGCGGCCAGCAGCAGGGACTGGTCCTTGCAGTCCCCGAAGCGGCGCTCCAGGGTCAGGTTGATGTCATAGGGGACGAAGGAGTTGACGCCGATCTCCATGGCCACGTAGCGCACCTCGTCCGAGATGTGGCGGGTCAGTTCGGCCAGCAGCGCCCGCCCCTCCAGGCCTTCCAGTTGGTGCTGCTCCACCAGGGCCAGGACCTGGGGCCCGGGCACGGCCAGGGGGCGCAGCAGCCCGTCGTACCAGCGCAGCAGGCTGTCCCAGGAGTCGGAGGTGCCCAGGATGAGGATGGCGGCGCGCCGGGTGTCGGGGGCCGGGAAGGGCAGGTCCCGCAGGGCCGGCAGGCCGCTGAACTCCAGGTTGAGGAACTCCTGCGTGGGGGAACTGCTGACCTCCAACACCGGGGCCTCGCCCGGCAGGGGCCACAGCAGCGCGTGCCGCAGGCCCGTCCCCGCGGGGGCCGACACCGTGAGGCGCAGGCGGACCTTGGGCAGCTCGTCCTGCAGGAAGCGCAGCAGCGAGAAGCCCGCTCCGGCATTGCGGTGCTGCACCAGCCGCCAGGTCCACAGGACCCGGTCCCCGGGCTGGAGGCCGGTGAACACCATGGTCCGGTGACGCAGGTCGTAGTAGCTGTTGTACTCGTCGTCGCCCAGGCCCCGGTCGTCCCCCTCGCCCGCCGGCCGCACCTGCCCGTCGGGGCTGAGTACCAGGGCCTCCAGGGTCACCAGATCCTCCGTGTGGGAGTCGTACCAGGCTCCCAATCGAAGCTGCTGGTCAGGCCGGCCCTGGACCTCCACCACCTGCTGCCGATGGAGGCTGCGCAGCCCCCCCGCCCCCACAGAAATCCACCAGGTGTCCGCCAAGAACGAGCTTGCGGCCGCGGCGGGCAGGGCCTGGATCTGGGGCAGGGTGAGGGCCAGGGAGCGCCAGAGGCGGGCGGAGGGCAGGAAGGCGCAGCTTCGACACTCGGGCTCGGGGGCCAATAGGGTCTCCAGGCGGGCGCTGGTCTGGGCGAGACAGGGGTCATCTCCGGTGGACCCGCAGAGGTCGAACAGCAGGCGCAGGGCCTGATCGTCAGCGGGGTTGGCGGCCAGCAGGTCCTCCAGGGCGCGGCGGTAGTCGGCGGGGCGGTCAAGCTCGCGCAGGAGGCGCACGCGCTGGAAGCGCAGGGGCGAGAAGGGGTCCAGGTCGGGGCCCAGCAGCGTCAGCGCCTCCTGGCGAAGGCCCAATTCCGCAAGCCCGGTGGCGGCGGCGGAGCGAAGGCCGCTGTGCCCAGGGTAGAGGGTGGAAAGCTGGGTGATAGCCTGGCGCAGGGCGTCGCGGTCGGATAGAGCCATGGCGGCGGCCAGCCACAAGTCCAGGTCCTCGGGGGCCAGGGGGGCGGGGGTGCCGCGCAGGGCTGCGAGGGCCGAGCGGGGAAGATCCAACGAGAGCTGGAGTTGGGCCGCCAGCCGGTGGCGCAGGCGCTGGAAGAAGGGCGAAGCAGGGGGAGCCGAGGGGTCGGGGGGGGCCAGGGGGGGGAAGCCCAGGGCCAGGGAGGCACGCAGGGTCTGGCCTCGTTCCCAGTGGGCCTGGGCAGCAAAGAGGGACGCCAAGGGAGTGCCGGCGCACCAGGGAAGACGGTGGCACAGGGAGGCCAGCAGTTCGGGGTGCTCCGGCAGGGCGGCGCCCAGCAGCCACAGCTCCAGGGGGCCGGGGCGGAAGGCCAGGAGGGCCTGATGGTCAGGGACGGGGGCGGGCTGCTGGTCCCGGTGGCGCCACCAGAGGGCAAAGGGCCCCTGAGCCTCGGGGCCGGGCGGCGGACACTTGCGCAGGGCCGTGGCCCGAACGCTGAAGGGCAGGGCTGCCCGGTAGGGATCCAGGGTGAGGCGCAGGCGCAGGTCCTTGCCGGGGTTGGGGCCGCAGTGACGCAGGAGGGTGCCCGGGCCCTGGGGCTGGAGACGCTGGCGCAGGGCGGGGGCGGCGAGCTCCAGTTCGGCAAGGCCCTCGCCCTGGGCCTCCAGGTACAGCATGGGAAGGGGGGGCAGGTCCAGGCGGGTCTCCAGCACCGGCGCGGAGTCCAGGTTGCGGGTGGGGAAGTCGGAGAGGCTGGCCTGGGGGGCACCACGGGGACGCAGGACCGGCAGGCCCGCAAGGTGCTGGGGCAACAGGAGGGTCCAGCGGGGGGGCAGACCCTGGGCCAGCAGCAGGGCCTCGGCGTCGTCGGGGCGCCCCTGGCGCACCAACAGGGTGGCACGCAGGCGGGCGGCGGCCAGGGCGTCCTGGGGATCCTGGACCTGGAGGTCGGCCAACAGGGCGGTCAGTTCGGCGTTGGTGAAGTGATCGGCCAGCTCCTCCAGCACCAGGGCGGCGGGCCAGGCGCGCTGGGGGGAGGCCAGCAGGGAGGCGCCCGGGGGAGGGGCGGTCAGGAACCACAGGATGTGCAGCAAGATGGCCAATCCAGACATGGCCGCGGAGTATAGCAGGGGAGGCGCGGCGGGGGAACACGAAGCTGGCAAGGGGGCTGGGCGATCGCATCTCATCCACCGTGCTGGTGCCTGTGATGGTGATGGTGATGGTGATGGTGATGGTGATGGTCCGGCCGGCCGGTAACCACAACCGGCACCGCAACCAGGACCTCGCCCCGCAGGTTGGCTCTTCGGGCGCACCGCCGGTGCGCGAGTTCTGGGCGGTAGCTTTTTGGCCTGGAGCAGGCCTCCTTTTTGTGCCGGCCGCGTTTTTGGACCTCGACCGTTGGGTGAGAGGCCGCAAAAACGCGGCCGGCACAGGAGGCCCAGATGTCCAGCCAAGTCAGCAACCTAGGTTCCCAGCACCTCCACGGTGGCAGCAGCGCTGCTTCAACCATCACCATCACTCCCACCACCACCATCACCTCTTCCCCTGCCCGGCTTTTCCCCCACGAACGCCTGGAAGCCTGGCGGCAGGCGCGGGCCTTCTGCCTGGGCTGCGGGGCGCTGCGCGGACTGCCCAAGACGGCCGGTCACCTGGGCGACCAACTCGAACGGGCCGGCTTGAGCGTTGTCCTCAACATAGTGGAAGGAGCGGGCAGGACCTCCTGGAAGGAGAAGCGTCATTTCTTCTCTATCGCGCTGGGCTCCCTGGCGGAATCCGTGGCGGTCCTGGACCTGGCCAGCGCCAGGGGCCTGGTGGACCTCTCAGCGACTGACAGGCTGGTGACCGACGCCCGCAGGGTTGGGGCCCTGCTCACCGGCCTCATGAAGGCCGGCCCGGGAGTGGTGGGTTGACCCGGGGGCTGGGGGCCACTAAAGTGCGCGCCATGGGAAGCCTTGTTTACAGACTGTTTGCGGTTGCGGTGGTGCTGGGGCTGATCTGGTTCCTGCGCCGGGACTACTTCTGGCCTGTGGCGCTGGTGAGCGTGCTGGTGACCGTGGGGGTGCTGCTGCGGGCGCGGTTGGAGCGGCGGCGCAGCTCGGGGCTGCTGCGGACGGTGGCGCAGGCGTTGGGGATGCGGCCCGGGGGGCGGGATCGGTTCACCGTGCTGGTGGCGGATCAGGACCTGGGGCTGCGGGAGCGGGACGGGGCGGAGTGCCCCGGGGGCCTGCCCTGCCTGGAGCTGTCACTGGATCTGGGAGGCACCTGGCCCTTCTGCTTCGTGCTGCGGCCCGAGCAGAGCCCGGGCTATGGGGCGCCCCTGGGGGCCAACCATCCCATCGATGGGGCCGACTTCGAGTACACCCTGGAGCCCCTGGCCGGCGTGGACGGGTTGGAGGCCGCCACCAACATGACGGGGCTGCTGCGGGAGTTCCTCGGGGAGGCCACGCTGGACAACCTGCGGGCCCTGACGTCCCGGGCCCATCCCGTGCTGGTGCAGGTGGAGTTCAGCGGCGCGGTGCTGCGCTCCCTGTGGCAGGTGGGGCCCCGGCCCGAGCGGCACTCCCTGCGGCGCATCTTCGCGCGCTTCGTGCTGCTGGGGGTGGACCTGAAGGATCTTATTACGCGCGTCAGATTCAAGAATCCCTGGTAGACGCGCTGCCCTAGGGCAGCTTCAGGGGCGGCAGCTTTTTCACAAGATCTTTTCCGTATAGCCAGGTGTAGACCGCCACGCTGGAGAGGACCCGCTTGGTGTAGCGGTTGGTCTCGGCGTAGGGGATGAGCTCGACGAACTCGTCCAGTTCCCGGGTGGGGTGCCGCTTGCGCAGCTTCTTGATGCAGCCGCCGCCGCAGTTGTAGCCCGCCACGGCCAGGGCCTGGTGCCCCAGATCCTTGCGCAGCATGGCCAGATAGCGGGTGCCCAGACGGACGTTCATGTCGGGCGAATAGAGGTCCCGTTCGCTGGGGCGCAGGTTCATCTCCCGGCCCACCCAGCGGGCCGTCTTGCGCAGCAACTGCATGAGGCCCATGGCGGAGGCGAAGCTTCGGGCCCGGGGGTTGAAGCCGCTCTCCTCGCGGGTGATGGCGAAGGCCAGCTCGGCGGGGATGCCGTGGGCGGCGGACCATTTTTCCAGGGGGCGGCGGTGGGCCTGGGGGTAGGCCAGCTCCCACCAGAGGCGGTTGGGGCCGGCGGGGAAGGAGGTCATCAGGCTGGGGGCCTGGCGGCGCAGCAGATCGTGGCTGGCCACCTGATTCCCCAGGGCGTCCAGGAGGGCGGCCTTGGTCAGGGCGGCGGGCTCACTGGCGGAGGTGTCCACGTTGGCCCACTCCTCGGCGGCCCAGGCGCCCAGGCCCACACGGTACAGGGAGATGCCCCGCTGAAGGGCGGCCTGGGAGGGCAGGGCGGCCAGCTCCAACTGGTTGGGCTGGGGCAGGGCGGGGCTGGCGGCGGCGCAGGTGGCCAGGGTCTTGGCGGCCAGGCCCCGACGGCCCGTCTCCAGACGCTGGAGGGCCAGCAGGGAGTACCAGGAGAGGGGCCAGCGGCAGGCCAGCTCGGCATAGGCGGCGCGGGCCTCCTTGGGTTGCTTCAGCTTCTCCAGGGCCCGGCCCCCCCAGTAGCGCAGGCGCCCCTGGGTGCGGTAGTCGCGGTCCGAATCGAAGCGGGGGGCGAAGTGGGTGGCCAGGAGGCGGACCCGGGCCAGGTCACCCCGGCGCCAGGCGTCGAACTGCAGCAGGAAGAGGGCGTCGGGCAGCATGTCCCCCTGGGGGTAGTGGTCCTGCAGGATGGCCACGGCCTCCCGGGCGGCGGGCTCGTTGCCGGCCCGAAGCTCGGCCCGGGCCAGGATCAGCAGGGCGTCGTCGCAATAGCGCGAGCCGGGCCTGACTTCACGAAGGCGCTGGACGGCCCGGCGGCACAGAGCAAGCTTTTCGGCCTTGTAGGCGTTGTCCGCCAGCAGGTAGAGGGCCATGTCCAGATCGAAGGGATCCAGGTCGCCGCAGCGGTCCATGATGCCGGTCAGCCAGGGCAGGGAGGCGCTCTCCCGGGACTGCCGCGTCAGGGCGCGTCCGGCCAGCAAGGACAGGTCACACCAGCGGCGGCTGCCGGGCTCCAGGGTGGGCAGCTCGGTGGTGGCCAGTTCCACCACGCGCTTGTAGGAGTGGCCCGCAAAGAGCCGGTCCAGGATGGGCATGCCGGTGCCCTCGGGGGCGCGGGGGGCCTTGCCGAAGTGGGCCTCCCGCAGGGCCTGGATGGCCCGGCCTTTGTAGCCCGTGGGGCGCAGCAGCAGGGCCGCGTCCAGGGCCTCCTTGGCCTGGGGATGTTGACCCGCGGCGAGGTGGCGGCGGGCGGCGGCCAGCAGGGTGTCCGGGTCCGGGCGGGTCCGGGCGGCGGTCAGGCAGGCCTCCAGGGCCGAGGCGCCGTCCCCTTGTTCACACACTGTCTCCAGGGCCTCCTGCCGCCGGGGGAAGTCCGGGGCCAGGGTCAGGTAGGCCTCCTGGGAGCGGGCCTCCAGGGCGGCGCGCAGGAGGGGGTCAGGCTCATCGGGGGCCAGGCGCCGGAGGGTCCGGGCCAGGCCAAAGCGGGCCCAGTCCTGCAAGGTCGGGTCGCTGGCAAGGGCCGCCTCGTAGCTGGCGGCGGCGTCGGCCCAGCGGCCCTGATTCTCCAGGGAGAAGGCCAGGGCCAGGGGAAAGGCTGGGTCGGTCCGGGCGGGGTCACCTTGGGAGGCGCAGGCCAGGGCCTGGGCATGGCTGCCGGCCCGCACTGCCTTGACGAAGGCGCCGTCGCCGGAGGGCAGGGCCAGCAGGTCCGCCAGGGTCAGGGGGACCGGGTGCGGCCCCTGGGTGGTGATGGGGGTGGCGGCGGGCGCCTGGGTGGCCAGCAGCAGGACCAGCAGCAGTTGAAAGATGGCCATGAACTCCCCCGTTTGTGCTTCCGCAGGCTAACCCGCGGATTGGGGGATGACAAGTTCAGCGCATCGATTGCCCGCTTTGGGCCTTGGGGCTATACTGGCCGCCTCAAACTTCCCCTGGGGGAATCCATGAAGCGCTGGTCCTGGTTGTCCCTGGTGTTCCTGGTCGTGGTCTCGGCGGGCCCGGCGCTGGCCGCCAGCCCCTTCGAGCTGCGCCGCGGCTCCGACGCCTCCTCCGATCGCAACATTCTGTCCTCCAGCACGGACACGCTGCCCGCCGGTGGGGTCGCGCTGAATGACTATCAGCTTATCTTTGCGGGCGTCTCCTACGGTGTCACCGACAACCTCCAGGCCTCCTTCACCACCCTGTTGCCCATCGTTCGGGATTTTCCTTTGGTGGGCGCGCTGAGCCTCAAGGCCAGGCTGCTGGAGACCCAGCGGGTGGCCCTGGCCCTCATGCCCAGCGTCATCTTCGGCACCCAGGGCGGGGACCGGGCCGGCAGCCTGGGACTGGAGGCCATCTGCGAGCTCTCCCTGGACCCCGAGGGGCGCTTCTTCCTGTCCGGGGGCTTTGCCGCCCACAACGTCTTTGCGGGCAACGAACTGGACGGTCTTCAGACCGCCGACGGCATGTTGCTGAGTCCGTTTGTTGGCTTCTCCGGGCGCCTGGCCAAGCACATGAAGCTGCTGGCCGAGCTGTCCTTGCCCCTGGTGGCGGACTGGAACCACGGGGGTTTCCAGCGCCCCGAGGTCATCGACGTCAACTACGGCGTGCGCTTCTTTGGAAAGAGCCTGGCGGTGGACCTCAGCTTCATTCGGCCCGTGCTGCTTAGCGGTGACCTGCAGGACGACTTCGAGTACCTGGTCATGGGCATCCCCTACCTTTCCTTTACTTACAGGTTCTAGCATGACCGCGCCCCTGCCCGAAGATCTGGTCAATCGTCTGCGCAAAAACCTGCGCCGCCTTGGCGGCTGGGCCAAGGGCGCC
This sequence comes from uncultured Myxococcales bacterium, assembly GCA_903923815.1. Classification (GTDB taxonomy): domain Bacteria; phylum Myxococcota_A; class UBA9042; order CAIXZC01; family CAIXZC01; genus CAIXZC01. The sequence goes on along the minus strand of CAIXZC010000255.1, from coordinate 2,793 downwards.
AACGTCACCTGTTACCGCCTGTACGACCGGGACCTGCCCGAGTACGCCTTCTCGGCGGACGTCTACGAGGGCCTGGTGAACCTGCAGGAGTACACCCGCCCCGGGGGCCTGGACGACGAGGTGGCGGAGGCGCGGCTGCAGGAGGGTGTGGCGGCGGTGGCTGAGGTTTTGAACATTGGTCCAGAATGCGTCTTCGTCAAGCGCCGGGAGCGGGGCCGCGGGGGCGAGAAGTACGGCCTGTTGTCCCAGGCCTCCGTGGAGACCGAGGTGCAGGAGGGGGGGCTCAAGTTCTTGGTGAACCTGTCCGACCACCACGACGTGGGGCTGTTCCTGGACCATCGCCCTCTGCGGCGCATGATCCGCCGGGAGGCAGCGGGCAAGAGCTTCCTGAACCTGTTCTGCTACACGGGCTCGGTGACGGTGTTCGCGGCGGCGGGGGGGGCCAGCGCCAGCCTCAGCGTGGATTTGTCCAATTCCTACACCGAGTGGGCCCGGCGCAACCTGGAGCTGAACGGTTTCTCCACGGAGACCCACAAGGTCTTCCGGGGGGACTGCCTGCGCTGGCTGCGGCAGGCCGACCGGCGCTTCGACGTCATCTACATAGACCCGCCCACCATCTCTGTGTCCAAGGCCATGACCGGGTCCCTGGACATCCAGCGGGACCACGCGCTGCTGCTGCGCCAGTGCCGGCAGGCGTTGAACCCGGGGGGCACCATCTGGTTCTCCTGCAACCTGCGCAGCTTCGTGCTGGACCACTCGCTGACCACCGAATTTGTGGTGCAGGAACTGGGCGAGCGCAGCCTGGACCCGGATTTCGAGCGCAATCCCAAGATTCATCGGGTCTTTCGGCTCTCCAGGGTGAGGGGGTAGGCATGGCGGTGGGGAACATCATTCTGGCGGGTCTGGCGGGCAGCGGGAAGAGCACCGTGGGGCGGCAGCTTGCGCTGGCCTGCGGGCTGGCCTTCCTGGACCTGGACCGGGACACGGAGCGGCTGGCAGGGACCAGCATCCGCGGGCTGGCGGCCCAGGACCGCTGGGCGGAGTTTCGCGCCCTGGAGACCCGCGCCTTGAAGAACCTGGCGGGGCGGGAGGGGCTGGTGCTGGCGCTGGGCGGCGGCACGCTGATTGCGCCGGACAATCAGGTGGCGGCGGCGGCCCTGGGCACGGTGGTTTGGCTGGACGCGCCCAATCAGGAACTGGCCCATCGGCTGGAGTCCTCGACCCACCTGCGGCCGTTGCTGGCGGGGGCCTCGGGGGCAGAGCTGCTGGCCCGGGTCGGGGAGCTGCGCGCCGAGCGCGAACCGGGCCTGCATATCTGTCAGCATCGCCTGGACACGGCGGGCCTCAGTCCCCGGCAGGTGGCCATCAAGCTGGCCCAGCGGCTGGACCTGGAGGTGCTGGAGCTGGACCTGTCGGCGGGCAGCGCGCCGCGGCACCCGGCCCAGCCGGTCCAAAGCCATGTGGCGCTGCGGCGGGGGGCGGCGGGGGACGGGGCCCTGTGGGCCACCCACCTGGGGCAGGCCTCCAGCGCGCTGGTCCTGACCGACGAGACCGTGGCCGCGCTGCACGGGCAGACCCTGACGGCGGCGCTGACTGCTGCGGGCCTGCGCCACAAGGTGGTGGTCCTGCCCCCCGGGGAGGCGGCCAAGCACCTGGGCTCGGTGCAGCAGGTGCTGACGGAGGCGGCGGCCTTCGGGCTGCAGCGGGACGGGCTGGTCATTGGCTTTGGGGGCGGCGTGGTGTGCGATCTGGCGGCCCTGTGCGCGGCCCTCTACATGCGGGGCGTGGGGCTGCTGCAGGTGCCCACCACCCTGCTGGCCATGGTGGATGCGGCCCACGGGGGGAAGGCCGCGGTGGATTTTGCTGGCCACAAGAACCTGCTGGGCCAGTTCTGGTTCCCCAGGGCGGTGCTGGTGGACCCCAGCTTCCTGGGCACGTTGCCTAGGCGGGAGCTTCGCTCGGGCCTGGGTGAGGTGCTCAAAGCCGCGGTCATCGGGGACGCCGATCTGTGGGCCCTGCTGGAAACCGAGGGCGAGGGGCTGCTGGAGGACCCGGCGCTGCTGGACCAGGTCATCCGGGGGGCCCTGCGGGTGAAGCTGCGGGTGGTGGCCGCCGATCCATTAGAGACAGGAAAACGCGCCCTGCTGAACTTCGGGCACACCATCGGGCACGCGCTGGAGGCGGCGACCCTGGCCTCCGGTGAGGATGGCCTGACGCATGGCGAGGCGGTGGGGATTGGCATGGTGCTGGAGGGCAGGCTTGCGGCCCACCGGGGCCTGTGCAGCGAGGACCTGCCCCAGCGGCTGGCGGCGACCTTGAAGGCCCTGGGGCTCCCTGCGGCCCCGCCCAAACTGGACCCGGACGCGGTGCTGGCCCACATGTTCCTGGACAAGAAGAACGCCGGGGGCCTGTTGCGGATGGTGCTGCCCCGGGCGGCGGGGGACCTGCTGACAGGCGTGGAGGTGGGCCGGGAGGAAGTGGAGGCGGTGCTGTAGGGGACAGCGGGGCGCCCGTCCTTTGTCCTTTCGCGCCCCCTCCCGTCCTTGAGGTCCTTGGCGTCCTTCACGTCCTTGCCCGTCCTTCCAGGCGCGCTGCTCCAGCGGTGGCGTGGGTTGTTTGTGCAAGCGGCCGGGCGACGGGCTTGCGGACCCCGCGTGACGGTAGCCCCGACACCCCTCATCCGGCGCTGCGCGCCACCTTCCCCCGGCGGGGGAAGGGAATTTGGAAGGGGCATTGGGGGGCTAGCGGGCCAGGCGGCCGGCTTCGGATTCGGCGGCGTCCAGGATGGTGCCT
>CAIXZC010000254.1 GCA_903923815.1 uncultured Myxococcales bacterium | reverse complement strand
GGGGAACCAGAACCTGGAGATCCGCAACGACCTCCACGGCGCCACCCCCCGCATCGACGACGCCCCCTGGCCCCAGTTCCCCACGGACCTCATGAGCATCGCCATCGTCATGGCCACCCAAAGCCGCGGCATGGTGCTGTTCTTCGAGAAGATGTTCGAGGGCCGCATGGCCTTCGTGGACAACCTCATCGGCATGGGCGCCAAGATAATCCCCTGCGACCCCCACCGCATCGTGGTGGCGGGCCCCTCCCAGTTGTTTGGCACCACCCTGGAGAGCCCCGACGTGCGCGCCGGCATGGCCATGCTCATGGCGGCCCTGTGCGCCAACGGGAAGTCCGAGATCCACAACGTCCGACAGATTGACCGCGGCTACGAGCGCATCGACCAGCGCCTGGCCGCATTGGGGGCCCGCATTGAGCGCGTCTCCCTTACCGGCGGAGGTGACAAGAAATGAAGAATGCCAAGCCCGTCAGTGGACCCAAGTTCCTCGAACCCCTCTCCTTCGAGAGAAGCCGCGCCGGCCGCTGCGGGGCCTCCGTGCCGCCCCCCATCCCCCAGGCCCCCACGACCACCCAGGATCTGCCCGCCGCCCTGCTGCGCCAGACCCCCGCGGGCCTCCCCGAGATGAGCGAACCCGAGGTGGTGCGCCACTACGTGCGCCTGTCCCAGCACAACTTCGCCGTGGACCTGGGCATGTACCCCCTGGGCTCCTGCACCATGAAGTACAACCCCAAGATCAACGAGGTCACCGCCGGCCTGCCGGGCTTCGCCAACCTCCACCCCCACTACCCCTGGGCCTGGACCCAGGGCGCCCTGGAACTGATGTACAACCTGGAGCACATGCTGGCGGCCATCTCCGGCATGGACGCCGTGACCTTGCAGCCCGCCGCCGGCGCCCACGGCGAGTACACGGGCCTGCGGGTCATCCGGCAGGCCATCCAGAAGCGCGGCGAGAACCGCCAGACGGTGCTCATCCCCGACTCCGCCCACGGCACCAACCCCGCCACCGTGACCCTCAACGGCTGGAAGGTGAAGCCCCTGGAGTCCGGCCCCAACGGCTACATCCAGGCCTCCGCTGTGGAGAAGCTGATGGATGAGGGCGTGGCGGCCCTGATGATGACCAACCCCAACACCCTGGGCCTCTTCGAGCCCGAGTGCGACGAGATCGCCCGCATCGTCCACGCCAAGGGCGGCTTCATGTACTGCGACGGCGCCAACCTGAACTCCCTGATGGGCCGCGCCCAGCCCGGGAAGATTGGCTTCGACGTCATGCACATCAACCTGCACAAGACCTTCTCCACCCCCCACGGCGGTGGCGGTCCTGGCGCCGGCCCCGTGGGCGTGGTCCAGGCCCTGGAGCCCTTCCTGCCCATCCCCCGCGTCGTGAAGACTGGCGACCGCTTCGCCATGGAGTTCAACCGCGCCGACAGCATCGGCCGGGTGCGGGCGTTCTTCGGCAACTTCGGCATCCTGGTGCGGGCCTACACCTACATCTGCGAGATGGGCGGCGAGGGCCTGTCCGAGGCCACCACCAAGGCGGTGCTGAACGCCAACTATCTGCTGGCGCGTCTCCGGGACACCTGGCATGTGCCCTTCCCCAAGGCCTGCATGCACGAGTGCGTCCTGTCCGACAAGGACCTGCTGCCCGCCGGCATCCACAACGTGGACGTGGCCAAGGCCCTCATCGACCGCGGCTTCCACCCCCCCACGGTGTCCTTCCCCATCCACGTCCACGGCTCCCTCATGATCGAGCCCACGGAGACCGAGACCAAGGAGACCCTGGACACCTTCGTGGAGGCCCTCGAGGAGATCCGCAAGCTGGCCCAGGAGAACCCCCAGGCCCTGCACGACAGCCCCCTGTCCACGCCCCTGTCCCGCCTCGACGAGACCCAGGCCGCCCGCCACCCCATCCTGAACGTAGACGACAAATAGTTGGTCTTACTGCGCGCCCCAGCGCTTGAACACGCCGACCTTTTCGGGCAGCGCCGCCAGGGGCAGGACCTTCCAGCCCTCGGCCTCGGGCACCAGGTGCCACAGCCCCGCCAGCCGGCCCTCGCAGAACTCCAGCATGGCCACGGAGGGCCCCTGGGGCTCCAGCTCGCCTAGCAGGGTGCCAGGGTTGCCCGGGTAGCGCCCCGGGGACAGCAAGGGCAGCAGGCCGTAGAGGCCCTGGAAGTACACCGGGTGGGCGCCGCTGATGACCAGATTGGCGTCCCCCCGCTGCAGCTTTTCATAGATGCGGTAGGGTGAGGGCAGCAGCCCCCGGTCCTGGGCCTCCAGGGTGTCCAGGGCCCCGCAGGTCAGGAAGATGCGGAAGGGGAACACGGCCCCCAGGGACAGTTGGGCGGACAGCCAGCGCTCGTCCTCCAGGGACAGGCGGGTGCTGGGGCCCAGAAAGCTCAGGAACAGGCGCCCCCACTGGGCGGACAAACGCTGGGGCAGCTCGGTGGCGGCGGATTGCAGCAGCAGGGGCCCCCGGGCAAGTTGACGTTCCAGCTCCGCCCGGGTCTCCTGGCCGCCGTTGCAGGGCAGGGGGATGAGGCTGCAGCCCCGCAGGGCCAGCGCCTCCGCAGTGTGCAGCAGCTCCTGGGGGTCGGGTCCCGGGCCCTGGAGGAACAGCGCCAGCACCCCCGCCCCGGTCTGGGCCACCAGGGCGTCAAAGGCCTTGGTGCTGGCCGCCGGGAACTGATCCGTCTGGGTTATCAACAGGCGCTGACAGCCCGCCGCCGTCTCCGCCGGAGGGGGCTCGCTGGGCTGCTCCAGGTCGGGCCGCACGGGCAGCCGTTCCATCAGCAGGGGGATGGCCTCCGAGCGCACCAGCCGCTGGTCCCGCAGGACCTTGAGCTTGAGCAGCCGATCCTTCAGCCCCCCGGTGTAGACGTGGGTGGCGCTGCAGCCCTCAATGGTCGGGCTCTGGTCCCCGGGCTCCCAAAGGCACGTGTAGTTGCTGCCCGGGGGGGTGCGCAGGGTCAGGGTCACGGTGGTGTCCGTCAGGACCTCCAGGACCCGGGGCTCCACCTCCAGCTTGAGGGTGCTGTCCTCGGCGCCGCCCAGCAGGCCCTGGTCCCGCAGGGGCAGGCGCTCCACCGGCAGGGTCCGTCGGTACAGCACCGCCTGCCGGCCTTCGCCGCGCAGCTCCAGCGTCACCTGCAGGTCACCCTCCAGCTCCTCCAGGGCCACGCTGACCTTGCAGCCGTCGAAGTGGTTCCCCTGAAGCGTCCAGCGGCACTGGGCCGCCGAGCCATCCCGCAGCCGGGCCGACAGCTCCAGGGCCCGCTCCTCGTAAAGCTCCAGCACGGTTGGGTTGGCCTCCACCTCCACCAGCAGGTCGGCCACCCAGGAGGGCAACAGCACGGGCTTGGCTTTTGCGGGGTCGGGCAGGGCCGGGGTCGTGGCGGGCTGGGTCTGGGGGGGGGCCGGGGGGGCCGTGGCCTTGGCCCGCTGCGTGGGCTCCTGGCGACAGGACACCAGCAGCACCAGGAGCAAGAGGGAGCCTGAAATCCAGGCGCACCGGCTATTCATCCGACCTCCAGGGAACAAACGCGCGGCGCCAGGATAACAAAAAACCGGCCGGCAAGGAAAAAACGGGTGCAAGGCCCCGGGGGCGCTGACATGATCAGAGGTCCGCGCAGGAGGCAACATGTGGACGTCCTACATCATTTCGCGGGAGGCGCTGGGGGCCCTTTCGGGGGTCTTCGAGCAGCAACTCCAGGAGGGTCTGGGGGCCTGGGGGCGACAGGTGGCGTGCCTTCCCTCCCAGCTCCTGCGGGCCCCCACCATGCCCGTGGGACAGGCGGCCGTGCTGGACCTGGGGGGCAGCAACCTGCGCAGCGCCCTGGTCACCGTGGCGCCGGGCCAGCCCCCTTTGGTGACGGGCCTCACCCGCTGCGCCATCCGGGGTCCCGCCCTGGCCAGCCGCGAGGCCTTCTTCGATCTTCAGGCCCGCCAACTGGCGCCCGTGCTGGGGCCGGGGGCCCCCCTGGGCTACTGCTTCTCCTATCCCTTTGAGGCCCTGCCCGGGGGGGACGCGCGCCTGCTGTCCTGGACCAAGGAGCTGACCGTGCCAGGGGTGGAAGGGGAGCTGGTTGGCGACCTGCTGCGGCAGGCCCTGGGGCGCCTGGGCCTGGAGGCCGGTCCCATCACCGTGCTGAACGACACCGTGGCGGTGCTGCTGGCGGGAACGCTGTCTTCGGCCCTCGCCCCGGGGACGGCCCAGGCGGGCCTCATCGTGGGCACGGGGACCAACCTGGCGGCCTTCTTCCCCTCGGCCCTGCTGCCCAAGGTGCCGGCCTTTTCGGGGCTCATGGCGGTGAACCTGGAGTCGGGCAACCTGGACCCCTCCTGTGTCCTGGGGCCCGCGGACCGGACCCTGGACGGCGCGTCAGAGAAGCCCGGGCGCCAGCGCTTCGAGAAGGCCGTCTCTGGTGGCTACCTGGCGCGCCTGCTGCTGGCCGAGCTGCCCCAGGCCCCCCTGGCCCCGGCGGAGGGCTCGGCGGGGTTGTGGCGGCTGGTCCAGGACGAGGGGGCCCCCCAGGCCCAGCGGGCCCTGGCGCGCTGTCTGCTGGAGCGCTCCGCGGACCTGGTGGCGGCGGCGCTGCTGGCCCTGGCCCGGACGGTGCTGCCCGGGGGCGGCACCCTGGAGGTCACGGCGGAGGGTGGGCTGGTGGAGGGCGTGCCCTTCTACGGGCCGCGCCTGGAGGAGAGCTACTTGTCGATGTCGGGCAGTCGCTGGAAGCTGGCCCTGGGCAGGGTCTCAGGGGCCAACCTGTTGGGTTCGGCGGCGGCGGCGCTGGCGTAGATCCGGGCCAGCTCCTCCTGGGCCTGGGGGTCTGGGTTGGCCAGGGCGCAGGGGCCACCGTGGGGACCCGGGCAGGGGGGGCGATTGGCGGTGCCGTCGGGGCAGACCTTCAGCAGCTTGCCCAGCCCCGTGCACTCCCGCAGGGTGCCCCGGCAGAGGCGCTGGCCCTCGGGGGCGCAAAAGCCCTCCCCCGCGGGGCTGGCCTCGCCGCAGCGCGCGCAGTCCCCGGGGCAGGCCGAAGTGGCGGCCCCCGTGGCCCCCACGGTCAGGCCCGCGCCCACCGCCGTCACCGTCGTCCCCAGCACCAGCAAGGCCTTCTGCTTGTCCATTGGCTTCCCCCGCGCCCCCATCCTCAAAACCACGCCCCGGACCATAGCAGAGGAGGCCGCCGGGGGACAATCTTCCAGTGCGTTGGAAGGATTCATTTCCGCCTCCGTCAACCCTGTTGTATAAACGAAAGGACTTTGCTCCGTAGTGAGGGGGTTCCCACCATGGCTGGACGCGTTACCAGGTCGGCGCTGGGCGCCTTGTTCCTTTTGTTGCTGCTGCTGCTGCCCGGGGGGGCCCTGCGGGCGGACTACTCGGAGGCGGAGAAGGCCTACTCCATGGGCCGCATGCTGGTGGACATGGGGGACCACGCCGGGGGCGTGTTCGAGCTCAAGAAGGCCGTGGCCATCATGCCCCTGCCACGCTACCTGGAGGCCCTGATTGAGGCCTATCGGGCGGCGGGCCAGGAGGACGCGGCCCTGCTGTGGGGCGTGTACTACCAGGAGAGCACCCGGGAGGACCGACGCAGCGTGGACCTCAACACCTGGGTGGATCAGGCCCGGGAGCGCCTGGTGAGCCGCCTGTGCCTGCTGACCGTGAAGACCGATCCCAAGGACGCCCGCCTCAAGGTCACCTATGACACGGGCGTGGAGGGCCAGCCCTTCCAGGACATCCCCGGCAAGGGGCGGCAGGTGCTGCTGGACCCCGGGCAGGTGCTGCTGGTGGCCAGCCACGAGACCCGCAAGGAAGAGCAGCGCCGGCTGGTGGCCGAGGGGGGCAAGCGCCTGGACCTGGACCTGACCCTGCAGCGCCCTGAGGGCGTGGGCACCCTGACGGTCACCGCCAGCGAGCCCGGGGCCGTGGTGTTGCTGGACGGGGCGGACGCGGGCAAGGCGCCCCTGCAAAAGGAGCTCAAGTCGGGCCGGTATCTGGTGCAGGTCTGGGCCTCGGACCACGCCGAGTGGTCGGGCTTCGTGGAGATCATGCCGGGCCGCACCGCCGAGCTGACCGTGACCCTGAAGCGCGCGCCCGGTGCCAGCCTTGCCCAGAGCAAGCCACTGAAGGTCGAAGGCGGCGGCGGCATGAGCCTGGCCACCTGGGGTTGGATCTGCAGCGGTCTGGGGGTGGCCCTGCTGGGCGGCGGCGGCTACACCTACTCAGTGGTGTTCAGCAAGACCGACGAGATGAACAAGCTCAAGAAGAGCGCCACCAAGCAGCGGGCCGACCTGCAGGCCCAGGTGGACAGCTATTTTCTTTACACGATGATCCTTGGGGGCGCCGGTGTGGCGGCCCTGGGCGGCGGCATCACCATGATCCTGCTGGATGACGGCGAGGGGGGCTCGGACGGCGAAAGCCTTCAGCTCCTCAGCGTCGCCCCCGTGCTCACGCCGGACGCCTTTGTGCTTGAAGCTGGCTTTGGTTTCTAGGAGGTCTTCCATGGGAAAGTTCACTAGCTGCATTCTGGCCCTGGCCCTGCTCCTGCCGCTGCAGGCCTGTCCCCCGGCGGCGAGCGCCGTCG
>CAIXZC010000253.1 GCA_903923815.1 uncultured Myxococcales bacterium | reverse complement strand
TCAGCCTATGCCCGGATGTTCCTGGGGCAGATTGAGCGCCCCCGCTTCGAGAAGATCATCGGGCTGGCCCCCACGGTGGCCATCGAACAGAAGAGTGCCTCATCCAACCCGCGGTCCACCGTGGGCACGGTCACGGAGGTGGTGGACTACATGCGGGTGTTGTTCGCCCGCCTTGGCGAGCAGCGTTGCCACCAATGCGGCGCCGGCGTAGAGAGCCGCAGCGCCCAGGAGATTGTGACCCGCATCTCGGCACTGCCCGAGGGCTCCAAGGTGGTCCTGAGCGCCCCCCTGGTGATGCGCCGCAAGGGCCGCCATGAGGAGCTGTTCAAGGACCTGCTGGCCCAGGGCTTCGTGCGGTTCGTCATTGATGGCGAGCTGTACCGCCTGGACGAGGTGCCCAACCTGGACAAGGCCCGCCCCCATGACATCTCCGTGGTGGTGGACCGGGTGCAGGTGAAGGCCTCGGGCACGCCCCGGCTTGCGGACTCCGTGGAGACCTGCCTGAAGGTCGGCAAAGGCATGATGATGGTCCAGGTGGAGGACGCGCCGCCGACCTTCTTTTCCGAGAAGCTGTATTGCCCGGTGTGCGACATCAGCCTGCCCGAGCCCAGCCCCCAGTTGTTCTCGTTCAACAACCCGCACGGCGCCTGCCCCGCCTGCAAGGGCCTGGGCGAGACCCTGTCGCCGGACCCCGCGCGCATCGTCCCCAAGCCCGAGCTTTCCATTAATGATGGGGCCATCGCCCTGTGGGCCAACTTCCGCATGTCCCCGGACAGTTGGACCCGCGAGATAGTGGCCCAACTTGCCAAGTACCACGGCATGGACCTTGCGCGCCCCTACGGCCAGATGCCCAAGGAGCACCAGGACATCATCATGTGGGGCAGCACGGAGGGGGTCCCCGCCAAGTTGCTGCGTCGCAACGGCCCTCCCATCGAGGCCATCAGCTTCGAGGGCGTGGCCAACACCATCCTGCGCCGCTTCCACGAGACCCAGTCGGAGGCCATGCGTCGCTTCTACCAGGGGTTCCTGTCCTCCCGGCCCTGCCGCGAATGCAACGGCACCCGCCTTCGCCCTGAGGCCCGCAGCGTGTTCCTTGGGGGGCACTCCATCACCGACATGTGCCGCATGACGGTGGAGCGGCTGGCGCCCATCATGGAGTCCCTGCCGGTGGAGGGCCATCGCCACGAGATAGCCCGAGTGCCGCTTCGCGAAGTGGCGGGGCGCCTGGGCTTCCTGTTGAAGGTCGGCCTGGGCTACATGACCCTGGAGCGCAGCGCCGAGAGCCTGTCCGGTGGTGAGTCCCAGCGCATTCGTTTGGCGGGGCAGCTTGGCACCGAGCTGTCTGGCGTCATCTACGTCTTGGACGAGCCCTCCATCGGCCTCCACGCCCGGGACAACGGACGGCTCATTGAGACCCTGGTGGAGCTGCGGGACCTTGGCAACAGCGTCCTGGTGGTGGAGCACGACCGGGAGACCATGGAGAGCGCAGACCATCTGGTGGACTTTGGCCCCGGGGCCGGCCGTCAGGGAGGCGAGGTGGTCTTCAGCGGCCGCCCCGCGGACATCCTGAAGTGCGAGGGGTCACTCACGGGGGCCTACCTTTCCGGTCGACTTCAGATGCCCGTCCCCACCAGCCGCCGCAGCCCGACCGGCTGGGTGGAGCTTAAGGGCGCCCGCCAGAACAACTTGACGGGCGTGGACGTGCGCTTTCCGTTGGGCGTGTTTTGCACTGTCACGGGGGTCTCGGGGGCCGGCAAGAGCAGCCTCATCACAGAGACCCTCAAGCCCGCCCTCATGCGTCATTTCCACGAGTCCACCGTGGAGGTGGGGCAGCATGACCGCCTGCTGGGCCTGGAGCAACTGGACAAG
>CAIXZC010000252.1 GCA_903923815.1 uncultured Myxococcales bacterium | reverse complement strand
GTTGCCGTCGTCGCAGGCCACCGTGTTGTTGGCAAAGACGCAGCCCGTGGCGGGGTTGCAAGAGTCGGTGGTGCACAGCTTGGAGTCGTCGCAGGTGATGGTGGTGCCCGCGCAGGTGCCCCCGCCGCACTTGTCGCCGCTGGTGCAGGCGCTGCCGTCGTTGCAGTTGACTGTGTTGTTGGTGAACACGCAGCCCAGGGCGGGGTCGCAGCTATCGTTGGTGCAGGCGTTGGAGTCGTTGCAGGTGATGGCCGTGCCCGCACAGACGCCCCCAGCGCACTTGTCACCGCTGGTGCAGGCGCTGCCATCGTTGCAGGTGGCGGTGTTGTTGGTGAAGACGCAGCCCGTGGCCGGGTTGCACGAGTCATTGGTGCAGCCGTTGTGGTCGTCGCAGGCCAGGGCCGGGCCGCCGGTGCAGACGCCCGCCGCGCAGGTGTCCGCGGTGGTGCAGGCGTTGCCGTCATCGCAGGTGCCGCTGCGGGGCGTGAAGACGCAGCCCGAGGCGGGGTTGCAGCTGTCGTTGGTGCAGGCCTTGCCGTCGTCGCAGGTCACCGCGGCCCCGGGCACGCACAGGCCGCCGGCGCACTTGTCGTTGTTGGTGCAGGCGCTGCCGTCGCTACAGGCGGCGGTGTTGTTGGTGAAGACGCAGCCCGTGGCGGCGTTGCAGGAGTCATTGGTGCAGCCATTGGAGTCGTTGCAGGTGATGGTGGCGCCGGAGGTGCAGGAGCCGCCAGCGCATTTGTCGCCGCTGGTGCAGGCGTTGCCGTCATCGCAGGTCACCGTGTTGTTGGTGAAGACGCAGCCCAGGGCCGTGTCGCAGGAGTCGGTGGTGCACAGCTTGCCGTCGTCGCAGGCCAGGGCAGGGCCGCCCTTGCAGACGCCGGCGTTGCAGGTGTCCGCGGTGGTGCAGGCGTTGCCGTCGTTGCACAGCACCGTGTTGGGCAGGTGCTTGCAGCCCGTGGCGGGGTCGCAGCTGTCGTTGGTGCAGGGGTTGGAGTCGTCACAGTTCACGGGGGCGCCGGGGGCGCACAGGCCGGAGGCGCACTTGTCGCCGCTGGTGCAGGCGCTGCCGTCGTCACAGGCCAGGGTGTTGTTGGCGAAGACGCAGCCAGAGGCGGGGTTGCAAGAGTCCGTGGTGCACAGCTTGCCGTCGTTGCAGGTCAGCCCCGGGCCACCGGCGCAGACGCCCGCGGCGCATTGATCGGCGCTGGTGCAGGCGTTGCCATCGTTGCAGGCCAGGGTGTTGGGGGCGTTCACGCAGACCCCCAGGACGTTGCAGGAGTCATCCGTGCAGCCATTGGAGTCGTCACAGTTGACGGGGGCGCCGGGGGTGCAGACGCCCGCCGCGCAGTAGTCGTTGTTCGTGCAGGCGTTGCCGTCCGAGCAGGCCCCGGAGAGGTCCTCGTGGTTGCAACCGCCGGGGGACTTGCAGAAGTCCCGGGTGCAGTCGTTGTGATCATCACATTCCAGGGAGCCCGAGCCGCTGCAGATCCCCAGGGCACAGGTGTCCGTGACGGTGCACTCGTTGTGATCGTCGCAGGGGTTGGTGTTGGGCGTGGCCTGGCAGCCCGAGGCGGGGTTGCAGGAGTCGTCCGTGCACAGGTTGCCGTCGTCGCAGGCGATGGTGCTGCCGTGGCAGGCGCCGGCGGCGCAGGTGTCGCTGGCGGTGCAGGCGTTGCCATCGTCGCAGGGGGCGGTGTTGTTGCTGTTGGTGCAGCCCGAGGCGGGGTCGCAGGCGTCGGTGGTGCAGGGGTTGGCGTCGTCGCAGGAGGGGGCGGGCCCGCCCTGGCAGGCGCCGGCGGCGCAGGTGTCCTCGGTGGTGCACAGGTTGCCGTCGTCGCAGCCCAGGGCGTTGGCTTCGTTGACACAGCCGGTGGCGGGGTTGCAAGAATCGGTGGTGCACAGGTTGTGGTCTTCGCAGGAGATGGCGCCGCCGCTGAGGCAGGCCCCGTCGCCGCAGGTGTCGCCGGAGGTGCAGGCGCTGCCGTCGTCACAGGGGACGGTGTTGTTGGTGTGGGCGCAGCCCGTGGCCGGAGCGCAGCTATCGGTGGTGCAAAGGTTGTGGTCGTCGCAGTCCACCGCGGAGGCCGGATTGCAGGCGCCGTCGCCGCAGGTGTCGCCGCTGGTGCAGGCGTTGCCGTCGTCACAGGCCAGCGTGTTGTTGGCGAAGACGCAGCCCGTGGCGGGGTCGCAGCTGTCGCTGGTGCAGGGGTTGGCGTCGTCACAGGCCAGGGTCTCACCGCTGACGCAGGCGCCGACCTCGCAGGTGTCGCCGTTGGTGCAGGCGTTGCCGTCGTCGCAGGTCAGGGTGTTGTTCGTGAAGACGCAGCCGGAGGCGGGGTCACAGCTATCCGTGGTGCAGGGGTTGGCGTCGTCGCAGGCCAGGGGGCCACCGCCATGGCAGCTGCCGTCCCCGCAGGTGTCGCCGTCGGTGCAGGCGTCGCCGTCACTGCAGGGCACCTGATTGTCCTCGTTGGTGCAGCCCAAGGCGGGGTCGCAGCCATCCGTGGTGCAGGGGTTGGCGTCGTTGCAGGAGACTGCGGGGCCGCCCACGCAGAGGCTGTTGGCACAGTGATCGCCGCTGGTGCAGGCGTTGTCGTCGTCGCAGTCGGCCGTGTTGGCGTTGTGGACACACAGGCCCAGGCTGTTGCAGGCGTCGTTGGTGCAGGGGTTGAGGTCATCGCAGTCCATGGGGCCGCCGGGGACGCAGGTGCCGGCCTGGCACTGGTCGTTCACCGTGCAGGGGTCGCCGTCCGAGCAGCCGCCCAGGATGCCCTGGTGCTTGCAGCCGCCACCGGGGACGCAGTAATCCCTGGTGCACTCGTTGAGGTCGTCGCAGGCCAGGGAGCCCGTGCCCGCGCAGACGCCCAGCAGGCAGGCGTCGCCGGTGGTGCATTCGTTGTGGTCGTCGCACAGGTCCGTGTTGGGCGTGACCTGGCAGCCCAACGCTGGATCGCAGGAGTCATCCGTGCAGAGGTTGGCGTCGTCGCAGGTGATGCCCAGGCCCAGGCAGGTCCCGGCGCCACATTTGTCGCCAGAGGTGCAGGCGTTGTGGTCATCGCAGGGCGCCGTGTTGTCCTGGTGGGCGCAGCCGGAGGCGGGCAGGCAACTGTCGGTGGTGCAGAGGTTCGCGTCATCACAGCTCAGGGCCGGGCCACCCAGGCAGGCCCCCGCCCCACAACGGTCCTCGGTGGTGCAGGCGTTGCCATCGTCGCAGCCCAGGGTGTTGGCGCTGTGCTTGCAACCGGTGGTGGGGTCACAACTGTCACTGGTGCAGGGGTTGGCGTCATCGCAGGAAACGGCCGAGCCGCTTTGGCAGGCCCCGGCGGCGCAGCGGTCATCGGCGGTGCAGGCGCTGGAGTCATCGCAGGGGACGGTGTTGTTGACGTGGGTGCAGCCCGTGGCGGGGGCGCAGTCGTCGGTGGTGCACAGGTTCTTGTCGTCGCAGGAGATGGCCGGCCCGGCCAGGCAGGACCCGGCGGAGCAGCGGTCGCCGTCGGTGCAGGCGCTGCCGTCCTCACAGGGCAGGGTATTGGGCAGGTTCTTGCAGCCCGTGGCGGGATCACAGCTATCGTCCGTGCAGGGGTTGTGATCGTCACAGCTGATGATCGTGCCGGCGCAGGTGTCAGCGCTGCAGCGGTCATTGCTGGTGCAGGCGTTGCCGTCATTGCAGTCGTTGCTGTTGCTGCTGTGGGCACAGCCGGTGTCCGGGTTGCAGCTGTCGGTGGTGCACAGGTTCCGGTCATCGCAGGAGATGGGCTGGCCATCGGCGCAGGCCCCGAAGCTGCAGCGCTCGTTGGCGGTGCAGGCGTTGCCGTCGTCACAGGTGAAGGCGTTGGGCACGTACTTGCAGCCCGTGGCGGGGTCGCAGCTATCGGTGGTGCACAGGTTGCCGTCGTTGCAGGCCAGCATGGCGCCGCCGCAGCTACCGGCCAGACAGGTGTCGGGGGAGGTGCAGGCGTTCTTGTCGTCGCAGGGGACGGTGTTGAAGGTATGCTCGCAGCCCACGGCGGGGTTGCAACTGTCGGTGGTGCAGAGGTTCTTGTCGTCGCAGCTCAGGGACTGGCCGCCAAGGCAGACGCCGGCGCTGCAGGAGTCCCCCGTTGGTGCAGGCGTTCTTGTCATCACAGGGGTTGGCGTTGGGCAGGTTCCGGCAGCCCTGGATGGGATCGCAGCTATCGTCCGTGCACAGGTTGCCGTCATCGCAGTTGACGGTCTCGCCCTCGCAGGTGCCCTGGTGGCACTGGTCGCCGGAGGTGCAGGCCGTGCCGTCCTCACAGGGAAGGGCGTTGAAGGTGTGGGCGCAGCCCGAGGCGGGCTTGCAGCTATCCGTGGTGCACAGGTTGCCGTCGTCGCAGTCCACGGCCACGTCGCCCTGGCACACCCCATCGTCGCACTGGTCCGCCTCGGTGCAGGCGTTGCCATCGTCGCAGGGCTCCAGATTGGCCACGTGCACGCAGCCCGTGTCGGAGTCGCAGCTGTCGTCCGTGCAGGGGTTGTTGTCGTAGCAGGACAGGGGCTTGCCGGTGCACACGCCGTCGTTGCACTTGTCCGCGAAGGTGCAGGCGTCGCCGTCGTCACAAGCGCCGTTGCCGCCGCAGGGCGGGGCCTGGTCCGTCAGATAGAGGGTCCAGCCCTTCAGCACGCCTCCGTCCCCACTTGCCAGATCCTCTACGGTGAGGGTCCAGGTGCCATTGCCGGGCAGCCCTTGGAAGGCCGCGAGGTCGGCATCAGCCGCCAGGCCCAGGTCGATGGTGTGATACAGATCGGCCGCCGAGTCCGCGGGGCTCTCCACCTTCAACAGCACGGCCACATTGCCGTGGGTCAGGGTGAGCCGAAGATCCCCGCGGTCACTGTGGGCCAGTTGCAGCTTGACGTTCACGGCCGTGACCAGATAGGTGCCGTGGACGCTGACGGTGGAGGTGTAGACGCCCGCCTTGTTGGAGGGGATCAGCACCGGGGTGTCCTTGGCGTCGGTGCCCTTGCCCGGGATGGTGTCGCAGAGGCGGGCCTTGACCACGCAGGCCATGTCCGCGGGGCAGTCAAGGTCGTCAACGCAGGTGATGCAGGTCTTGGGCAGGCTGTTCACACAGGCCGACTCCACACAACGGTCCACCGAACAGGCGACGCTGTCGTCACACTGCTCGTCACGTTGGCAGGCGGGCCAGTCCCGCTTGAAGAAGTCCAGGATGAGGCCCATCAGGTCGTTCCGATCCCCCGAGCCCTGGTCCGTGAGGGCCGCAAAGGGGATGGAGGAGCCAATGGTGCGGTACTTCTTGTTGGCGTCGTCGTAGGCCACCATGAAGTGCCAGCCGGGGGAGTCCACGGCGGGCTTGAGGATGGGCTTGGCGCTGCTGCCGGCGCTGGGGGTGAGGCGGTCCAGGAAGCTGTTGAGGCTGGCCACGGGGGCGGCGCTGAAGCTCTTCCCCCAGGCGAAGTTGAGGCCCGCCAGGTCCCCCGCGTACTTGCCCGCGCTGCCATCCCCCAGGGCGGTGATCTGGAAGTAGGGCAGGAGGGCCGAGTTGCCAGGCCCGAACCAGGCATCGCCGCCTTCCAGATAGACCCGGCCGCCCCGGTCCAGGTAGAGGGCCAGCCTGGAGAGGGTGATGGCGGGCAGGGCGTCCAGCCGGAAGGTGTGGCCGTAGACGCCCAGGGTGATGAAGAGGCCGCTGAGCTTGTCCAGCGGTCCAAACAAAGAGAGGTCCTCAAGGAGCTGGACGGGCTCACCGGTGGCGGCAATGGCATCCACCAGGGCCTGACCTGCGGCCTGGGGCACCACCGCGGGCTTCCACACCAGGAAGCCGGAGGTGATGAGGATGGTGAGGTCCAGGGTGTGCCTGGTGCTGAGGCAGCCGTCGGAGGCCTCCAGCACCACGCGGTGGCTGCCGATCTGGTTCTGGGTGGTGGGCTTGACCACCAGGGGCAGCGTGTACTGCCGGGTGGACCAGGAGTAGCTGGCCGGCCTCAGGGTGACGAAGGAGGAGCCCTCCACGATGCTGAAGGTCAGGGGGGTGGCATCCGGGTCCTCAACCTTGATCCGGAACTGCTTCTCCGTCTCCCAGGCGTTGGCCAGGGCCGTCGGGGCCTCCACGAATTGGGGCGCCCGGCCCTTGCAGATCTTCACGTTGTCCAGGTCGTAGAAGTCCAGATTGTGGCTGTTCTCACTGGCCACAGAGAAGGCCACAAAGAGGCTGTCGCTCAGCAACTCGGCGGGGATCACCACCTGCTTGAGGCCCGCCTCCAGGTCGGCGCTGACCTCGGGCTCGAGCCACACGGGCACCTTCGCCTCGGCGGGCTCCAGTTGTCCGTTCCCGTTGCCGTCCTGCAGGACATAGAGGCCCAGTTGCAGCGGCGCCCGGGCCATCAGATCGTCGTAGTTGAGCTGTTGCTCAAACTGGACCGTCACGAACTGGGCGCCCGCGGCCCTCAGGCCAGGGGTCACCAGGAACGTCTGGAAGGCGGCCAGCACAGGGGGGGTCCAGGAGAAGCGCAGGTGGCCATCGGGTCCCAGGCCATCGGTGGTGCTGCAGCCCCAGTTGTTGACGGTGGCGGCCCCGGCATCCAGCCGTTGCCAGCCCAGCACGTTCAGGTTGGGGCAGCCGTTGAAGCTCTGGTTGTAGGGCAGGGGCAGCAGGCAGGGCCGGATGGGTTGGTACAGACACAGGCCGTCCTGGCAGAGGTTCTGGGTGCAGGGGTTCTGGTCGTCCTGGCAGTCTGAGGCGGCGGTGCAGCAGACGGGCGGCAGTTGGCAGTAGTCCCCGGCCAGGTCGGCCGTCAGGAAGCGACACTGGCCGAAGATGCACTTGTCGCAGGTGCAGACGTTGCCATCGTCACAGGCGCTGTCGGCGGCGCAGCGGTCCCCGGGCCTCTCCTGGTAGACGCAGGTGTTGTTGATGCAATAGTCATCCGTGCCGGCGTCGGAGTCGTTGCACTCGGCGGCGTTGGTGCAGCAGCCGGGCTGGGGGTAGACCACCTGATTGCAGGTTCCGGTCTTGTCCCCCGGGTTGGTCTTCTTGCAGGCGCTGACCGTGCAGGCGATGTCGTCCTCGCAGTCGCTGTTGGCGTCACAGCAGCCCGCCGCGAGGGCCCGCCGACAGCTTCCCCGGAAGCAGGTCTCGGTGGTGCAGGGATCGGTGTCCTTGCAATCCTCGGCGGTGACGCAGCAGTTGGCTGAGGCCGTGAAGACGCAGGTGTGGGTCTTGGCGTCGCAGGTGTCGGTGGTGCAGGGGTTGCCGTCCGTCAGGGGGTCGACGGTGCACTCGAAGTTGCTTTTGCAGCAGCCCTCTTTGAGCTCGTGGCCGCACTTGCCGGTCTCCCAGTCGCAGGTGTCGATGGTGCAGGGGTTGCCGTCATTGCAGGTGCGGTGGAAGCCATCGCAGATGCTGGCGTCAGGGGTGTTCACGCAGCACTTGTCCTGGCACCGATCCGTGCTGAAGGGGTCGTTGTCATCACACTGGGCGTCCGTCAGGCAGCACTTGGTGCAGGCGCCAACGGGACCCTCCACCAGACGCCACTCGCAGGTGCTGGTGTCGGTGTGGCAGCGATCCACCGTGCAGGCCGACTTGTCAGCGCAGTCGGCGTCGCTCTGGCAGCAGTCGGCCAGCGCCCAGTTGGGGCCGTGACGGCAGACGTGGTTGATGCAGGCATCCAGGTTGCAGATGCTCTTGTCCTCGCACTGGGCGTCCTCATTGCAGCAGTCGGCCACGGGGGCCAGGGAGCACTGCTTGGTGCAGGCGGGGTTGTCCGGCGGGCACTTGCAGGAGCCATCGGGGTTCAGCTCACCGGGGCACTCGCAGGTGTCCCGGGTGCAGAAGTCCTTGTCGTCGCAGTCCTTGTCCACGTTGCAGCAGCCCTCCACGGGGCGATGGGTGCAGACGTTGCCCTCGCAGGTCTCGCGGGTGAAGGAATTGGCGTCATCCAGGCAGGGGTGGGCCCCGGAGTCGTCACAGTAGCGGGGATCCATGGTGTGGACGCATTGGAAGCCCTGGCAGTAGTCCAGGGTGGAGGGGTCCGCATCGTCCCAGGCGCCGTCGGGGCCGCAGTCCGGATGGATGGTGCAGCAGTCCTCCAGATCGTTCTGGCTGTACTGGCACTGATTCAGCATGGCGTTGCACTGGTTCTCGGTGCAGGGGTTGCCGTCATCGCAGTCGGCGTCGCCGTTGCAGCAAAGGGGATCGGACACGGGACCGTGCCGGCACACGTGGCCCAGGCAGCGATCCAGGGTGCACAGGTTCCCGTCATCGCAGGCGTCGTCCTGCTCACCCTCGCAGCAAAGCGGGTCACCGTTGGCCTCGCTGCGGCAGACCCCCGCCACGGGGTCGCAGGAGTCCACGGTGCAGAAGCGCCCATCGCTGCAGATGCTGGCCACGTTGGAGAGCCCCGCGTGGCAGCACTTCCCGGCGGCGGTGGTGATCCAGTCGTTCCGGCACTGACCGATGCCCGAGGACTGGTCGCACACGTCGTTGGTGCAGGCCTCCCCGTCGTCGCAGTCCGTGTCCCGCTGGCACTGGGAACACTGGGAGTCCTCGTTGCAGAACTCCCAGAAAGACACGCCGCCGCGATTGGTGCAGGCGCAGTCCTGGCTGGACTGGCAGCAGCCCATCTGGCCGATGGGGGTACCGTAACGGCACTCGAAGCTGGGGGGATTGGTGCCCCGGGCCACGCAGCCGTCAAGGGAGCAGGGGTTGCCGTCGTCACAGCTGGGGTCGTCCTCCCCTTCGCAGGGGCGGGAGATGCGCACCGTCACACAGTCCGTGGCCTCGCAGACGTTCAGGTTCGGACCCTCCGCCAGGGAGCAGCACAGGCGGTGCTCGCCGTGGGGCAGGCCGGTGAAGGTGAAGGAGCTGACATTGGCCACGGAGCCCTGCTCGTCGCCGTCCAGGTAACAGCGGACCAGCTTGCCCTCCTTGGGCCAGGGCGCCCAGTTGGTCACCGAGAAGTCCACCTTGAGGTCGGTGGAGACCGGGTCCCACTGGAAGTACAGGAAGTCGCTGGCGGGGGAGGTGACGGTCAGGGTGGGGTTGGTGGAGGCAGCCAGGGCCGCCTGTCCACTGAGACCATCCAGGCTGTCCGCGGCATCACTGAGCAGTGCGTCCTGGGGTGGCAGGGCTCCGGGTTGCTGGTTGCAGCCAACCAGGGCCAGAAGTCCCAGCATCGCCAGCGTCGTTCCAAGGAAGGTGTTCAGTCTCATGCCCGCCTCCTTGAGCCCTGCAGTCCCGAGCCTCATCACCTGAGAAGAGCCTCGTCCTGCGCCAGAAAGGGCCCAGAATAGCCGCGAATCTAACTGGTAATGGGAGAGGCGCAAAAAAGTGGGGGATTTCTTTGATCGGGGTGTTGGGGTGTTGGGGGGTTGGGGTGTTGGGGTGTTGGGGGGGCGCGGGGGGGCTACTCGGTGACCTGGGTGCCGTCCTTGGAGTTGGAGTCCCGCAGGACCTGCCGAGAGAGCTGGCCCATGAAGGCCCAGGCCAACAGCAGCCTAAAGATTATGAAGCCGAAGATGGCGGCGGTGGAGTAGGCGTCCACCACGGCCTCCGGGGGCAGCCCGGGGGTGGCCACGAAGGGGGCGTAGAACTCCCGCATGGCAAGCTGGGTCGTACCCAGGCCGCCGATGGAGATGGGGATGATCTGGATGAGGGTGGTGACGGGGACGAAGACCACCAGCATGAGCAGCGGCACCTTGATGTTGAACAGCCCCAGGAAGCAGAACTGAATCAGCAGGTACTGGCCCAGCAGGACACTGCGCAGGCCCACCATGCGGACCCACTCCAGGGCGCTGGTGTGCAGCAGAGGCTTGATGATGGAGCGCTGGCGCAGGGCCGTCAGGGGCCAGATGGACAGGCCCCCGCGCAGCAGCAGCAGGCCCAGCACGAAGCCCCCCACGCCCCCCAACGAAAGCAGCAGCAGCATGGTCTGGAAGTGGGGCGTCAGGTGGGGGCCGTTCCAGTTCAGGGCCAGGCCCAGGCCCAGCACCAGGAACAGCACCAGGGCGTCCGCCAGGTTCATGGCGAAGAGGGCCCCCAGGGAATGCCAGAAGGACAGATTCCGGCTGCGCTTGAAGAACAGCGCCATGCCCGCCAGGGCGGCGTTGTAGTTGAGGATGTTCAGCAGGTAGGAGGTGGCCTTGGCGGTGAGGGTGTCCCGGAAGGGCAGGTTCGGCGCCACCGAGGCCATGGCCCGGCGCACCCCCAGGGCATCCGTAAAGAATGTAAAGAGGGTGGCCAGCAGGGCGATGGTCAGGTACCAGGGCAGGCTGATGGACTGCAGGGAAGCCCAGATGGAGTCCAGATCCGTGGTGTGGGCCATGTAGGACAGCAGCACCGCACTGCCCACCCAGGGCAGGGCTAGTCGGGCAAGTCGGCGCAGCTCCATGGTCAGTCCGTGAGTCGCTGGGCGACTTTTTGGAACTCGTCCGCGACCTCCAGGAAGATCTCCACGATCTCGGGGTCGAACTTGGTGCCCGCCTGCTTGCGGATCATGGCGACGATCTCGGGGTGGGGGACGCTGGTGGGGCGGTAGATACGGGGGAAGGCGAGGGCGTCGTAGAAGTCCGCGATGGAGAGGATGCGGGCGGCCAGTGGGATCTGGAGGCCCTTGAGCCCTTCGGGGTACCCGCTGCCGTCGAAGTTCTCATGGTGGTAGCGGGTCACCAGGTGGCCCATCTGCAGGAAGCCGGCGGTCTCCGGGGGGACCTGATCAATGGCGTCGGAGAGGCAGGCAGACCCGATGCCGGTGTGGGTCTTCATGGTCTCGAACTCCTCCGGCGTCAGCTTGGCGGGCTTGAGCAGGATGGCGTCCGGGATGCCCACCTTGCCTATGTCGTGCAGGGGGCTGGCGCGGAACAGGGAGAGGAGGAACTCCTCGTCGATCTCCTGCCAGGAGGCCTTGGCCATGCGCTTGGCCAGGACGTTGGTGTAGAAGCGCATGCGCTCCAGGTGCATGCCCGTCTCGTCATCCCGGCTCTGGGCCAGCTTGGCCATGAGGAACACGGTGGTGTCCTGGACGGTCTCGATCTGGCGCGTGCGCTCGGTGACGGTGCGCTCCAGCACCTGCTGGTGGCGCTGCATCTGGGTGCGAAGCTGCCAGCGCTCCTCGGCGCCCTTGACGGCCAGCAGGCAGGTCTGCAGGGAGTAGGGCTTGACGATGTAGTCGAAGGCGCCAAGCTTCATGGCCCGGACCACCGTGCTGGTCTCGTCCTCGGCGCTGGAGATCAGCACGCCAAGCTGGGGATAGGTTGGGTTGATGCGCTCCAGGAAGTCGATGCCGCTCTCCCCGGGCAGGCAGATGTCCAGCATCATGAGCTGGGGGTTGGCCATCTCCAGGACCCGCTCCGCCTCGGTGGTGTCGGCGGCCACGAAGACCCGATAGCCATTCTTCTTGAGCCAGGTCTCCAACATGCCCCGCAGGACGGGCTCGTCTTCGACCACCATTACTGAGACGGGTTCGCTGCTCATGTGCGGGCTATCCTTCGCGCCAATGGGAACAGGGGCTGTTCCATTCTTCGGACACGTCACCGTGGGGATGCTAAGCCCGGGGGGAGTCGGATCAAGTTATTTGCCCGTTTTTCGCAGCACTGCGCGGAAGAGGCGGCGGCCCTCCTGCCCCGAGAGCAGGGCGAAGGCCAGGGCAAAGGCGGCCAGGCCCGCCAGGCCACTGACCACCAGTGACAGGGCCAGCCACAGCACCCCCGCCTGGAAGGGCAGGAGGTCCTTGAGGGCCGTCACCACCAGGGCCATGGCGGCGGTGGCCAGCAGGGCCTTGACCAGGAAGAGTCCGTGACGCAGCCAGGGCAGGCGGGTGCCGCAGCGGCTGCCAAGGAGCGCCAACAACAGCAGCATGGACACCGCCGCGGAGGCGGAGTTGGCCAGGGCGATGCCGCCGTTGCTCAGGGGCCCGGACAGGACCAGGCACAGGACGATGTTGGCCACCATGGAGATGGCGGCGGTCCAGGTGGGGGTGCGCAGATCCTTGTTGGCGTAGAAGACCTGGGACAGGGTGCGGGAGGCGCTGATGAAGTAGATGCCCAGGGCGTGGAAGGAGATGGCCCGGACGGTGAGGCGCACGCTCTCGGCGTCAAAGGAGCCGTAGCCGAAGAGGAGCCGCACGATGGGCTCACCCAGCAGCAGCAGGCCCAGGGTGGAGGGCAGGGCGGCCAGGGCGCACAGCTTCAAGGCGAAGTCCAGGGTGTCCTCCACGGCGGCGCCATCCCTGTCCGCCACCTGCTTGGCCAGCATGGGCAGAACCACGGTGGTCACGGAGGCGACGAAGATGCCCAGGACCAGCTCCTGCAGGCGGGTCGAGTACTGCAAGGAGGCGATGGAGCCGGGCTCCAGGCCGGAGGCGATGATCTGGGAGACGGTGACGTTGATCTGATAGATGCCCGCCGAGAAGACCCCCGGTATGAAGGTTTTAACTAGCGTACGTAGTGCTGGGTGGGACGTGGAGAAGAGGGGCCGCAGGGCATGGCCCAGGCGTCGCAGGTGGGGGAGCTGATACACAAGCTGGGCCACGCCCCCCAGCAGGAAGCCCAGGGCCAGGGCGTAGGCGGCGCTGGGGAACCAGTCGTGGAGCAGCAGGGCGCTGCCGATGATGAACAGGTTCAGCAGCACGGGGGTGAAGGCCGAGGGCATGAAGATCCGGTGACTGTTCAAGATGCCCTGGACCACCGCGGCCAGGCTCACGAAGAACAGGTAGGGGAACATCATGACCGTGAGGTCCGTGGTCATCCCTGTCTTGCCCGGGATGTTGGCGAAGCCCGCGCCGAAGAAGGCCGGGATGAACAGGGGCGTGAGGACCATCATGAGGACCGTGAAGGCCAGCATGAAGACGGTGAACAGGGTCAAGAAGGACGACAGGAAGCGGTTCAGGTTCTCCCGGTCGCCCTTCTTCAGTTCAGAGATGTAGACCGGCACCAGGGCGGCGGTCATGGCCCCCTCGGCGAAGAGCCGACGGAACAGATTGGGAATGGTGGAGGCCAGCCCGAAGGCGTCGGAGGCCGCGCCCGTGCCCAGGTAGTAGCCGCGGACCTGCTCGCGCACCAGGCCCAGCACCCGGGACAGGATGGTCATGCTGGTCATGCCGGCGGCGGAGCTCAGCAAGGAGCGGCGATGCTCCTGGGGCTTGGTGGGGGCTGCGGGGGCGGACCCCGTCTGGCCTTCCGTGGCCATGCCTAGCCCCGGGCCTTCTCGGCGGCCTTGGCCTCGTCCCACAGGGCGTCAAGCTGGGCCAGGGTGCTGGTCTGGGTCTCCAGGCCCCGCTGGCGGGCCAGCTCCTCCACCGTTCCGAAGCGTGCGGTGAAGCGGTCGTTGGTCTGCTGCAGGGCCTCCTCCGGGTCGCAGCCCAGGTGGCGGGCTACGTTCACCAGGGCAAACAGCAGATCCCCCAGCTCCCGGGCGGGGGGCTTGCCGGCGGCCTGATCGGCCACCAGTTCCTTGGCCTCCTCGGCCACCTTGTCCAGCGCACCCTTGGGGTCGGGCCAGTCAAAACCCACCCGGGCGGCCCGCTCGCCAAGGCGATAGGCCCTGGACAGCGCGGGCAGGCTCTTGGGGACACCGGCCAGGGTCCCGGCCTTGCCCTCACGTTCCTTCTTCTTGGCCTGCTCCCAGGCCATCTCCACGGCCTCGGGGGTCTGGGCCACCACGGCCCCGAAGACGTGCTCGTGGCGGCTCCACAGCTTGCGGGCCATGCCCTCCGCCACGGCGTCGAAGTCGAAGGTCCCGGCCTCCCAGCCAAGCTGGGCGTGGAACACCACCTGCAGCAGCAGATCCCCCAGCTCCTCGCGGATCTTGGCGGGGTCACCACCGTCCACCGCCTCGCCCAGCTCGTGGGCCTCCTCGACGGCGTAGCGCTTCAGGCTCTCGTGGGTCTGCTTGCGGTCCCAGGCGCAGCCCCCAGGGCTTCGCAGCCACTCCAGGGTGCGAAGCAGGCGGCCCAGCCCATCGGGGGCGGCCTTGATCCAGTCCAGGGCATTTTCGGGTAGGGGCAGGTCGGCGAAGGCGGGGCGGTTGCTCATCAGCGTGGGCTTTCCAGCTACTCGGCCAGGGTCAGCAGACCACCGGCCAGCAGGTTGTGGTAGTCACCCCCGGCGGGGTTCCAGCAGGAGGGGATCTCGGGGCCGTTGGACAGGCGGAACAGGTTGGCCCGGAAGATGGCACCCTTGGCGGGGATCTCGGTGATGCCGGGCAGCTGGTCCAGGGGGATGGCCACCTCCAGGCTGTAGCCGCGATCCTCCTTGGGGTCGTTCAGGCTGCCATCCACGAACACGGCCTTCTCCAGGGAGAGGGTCAGGTTGGCGGCGGCCTCCTTCCACTCGGGCACACGGTGGCCCGTGAAGATGGCGTCGAAGATGGCCCCCGCGGGGGAGACCTGAAGCTCAATGTAGGAGCCGGCCACCTCGGGGTCCACGCTGAGAAACAGCTCCACCACGTCCATGCGGCCGCGCTTGCCGTTGGTCCACAGGGTGGAGTCCCGCTCCGTGTAGGGGGTGCGCACGTCGTTGTCCTGGACCTGGACGCCCAGGTACAGGTAGCGCTCGTCCCACAGGAACCCCGCCTTGGTGGTCTGGGCGCCGGGGACAGCCTTGCCGTTGCGCTCGTCCACGAAGTCACCCACCTCGGTGAGCGCCTTGGCCCAGAGGGCCTCGTCCAGCTTGCCATCCATGGTGGGGGGCGTGGGGGTCTTCCAGGCGTTGGCCTTCTTCTCGTTCTTCTCGCCCACCCACAGCTTGGCCACCAGCAGGCGCTCCTTGGCGTCCTTGGTGGTCTTGCCGGGGTCCTTCACGGGCAGCCGCACGTCCTTGTGCTGCTGCTTCCAGGCGGCGGCGTCAAAGAGGCCCACCCACAGCCGAGCCCCACCGGGGGGGTAGCTGGCGGGCACTTCAATGAGCTGGCTGTCCTGGATGATCTGGCCGGGCTTCCAGGCGGAGACGGGCAGCAGGCCCGCCACGGCGTAGTGGTCCAGGGTGAGGCGCCGGGCGCCGTCCAGGTGCACGAAGATCTTGTAGTCCCCGTCCAGGGCCGCCGTGGACTGCCAGTACCAGGTGAGGGTGCTGGTCTTGCCGGGCATGAGGTTGCCACCGGAGAGGGTGTAGCCCAGCAGCTTGATCTTGCCGCCGAAGTCGGCGTCCAGGCGCACCAGCCCGGGGTCCTCAGGCAGGGCCGCCAGGATGCTCTTGTCCACCTCGTTCTTCTGCTGGGTGGTGAGGACGGTCTTGGGCTTGCTGCAGCCAGCAAGGGCCAGGGCCAGTACCGCCAGGACAAGGGGCAGGGTGGGGAAGATGGGACGCCTCATGAGTTCCTCCTGGTGCCGGACGCCGGCGCGTAGTCGCGCTTTCGGTAGTCCTCGCCAACAATCTGCTGAATAGAACACATTTCAAAAATGCGCGAAAGGATTCTGTTGTTGATCCGGGCCTCCAACCCTTCCCCGCCGGAGGCCAGTTGGGTCAGCCTGCCCATGGGGGAGTAGCTGGTGTCCGCCTCCTGCTGATAGGGCGAGTAGTTGGTGGTGAAGATGGTGCTGCGGCCGTTGTTGTAGCGGTGGTTGATCAGCTGGTCCAGGACGCCCAGCTCCCACTCCGAACCCCGGCCCTTGCCCAGCTCGTCCACCACCAGCAGGTCGCTGGCCTGGAGGGGGGCGATGATCTCCGCCTCCCCGCGGCCCTCCGAGTAGGCGCGCTTGAGGTCCGCCAGCAGGGCGAAGAACTCCACGAAGCGGCAGGCCACGGCGCGCTCCAGCGTGAGGCGGCGCAGGAGGGCGCAGACCAGGTGGGTCTTGCCCACGCCGGGGGGCCCGTACAGCAGCCAGCCCTTGTCCCCGGGTTTGAACTCCCGGGCGTAGTTGAACAGCATCTTGGCGGCCTGCCCCTGAGTGGGCGAGCCAATCTGGAAGCCCTCAAAGGTGCAGCTTCGGTGCTTGGCCGGCAGCCCCACGGTGTTGAAGGCGGCGGCCCGGTTGCGCAGGCCCTGGCACTGGCAACGGGAGGCCAGGGGGCCCTGGTCCGTGGCCCTCACCACGTAGCCCGAGTCCTCGCAGTCCGGGCAGGGGCTCTTGCAGGAGCACAGGCCCGCCACCGCACCCGCCGGACCCTCCTTGAGGAGCAGGCCGGT
>CAIXZC010000251.1 GCA_903923815.1 uncultured Myxococcales bacterium | reverse complement strand
GATCTGACCTTTGTCAGCATCCGTCGCCAGGGCGCCGTCCAGATGGCTGTGCCGGACTTCGTGCTGACCCGAGGCGACATCCTGGAGGTCTGCGGCCCCGAGGTTCGGGTCAAGGCCCTGGAGCGCTTCGGCGGCCGCATGGTCCACGCCACCGGCCTGGAAGAAGGACAGGTCCAAAGCCGCCGCATCGTGGTGTCCAACAAGGTCGTGGTCCGCAAGACCCTGGCCCAGCTTGGCCTGCACCGCAGCCTGGGGCTGGTGGCCCTGCGCATCACCCGGGCGGGCCTGGAGCTGCGCCCCAAACCGGAGCTGCGCCTGCGCTTCGGGGACCGGCTGGACTTCGTGGGCACCGCCGAGGGGCTGGAGCGCGCGCGCCGCGTCCTGGGGGACAGCCTGGACTCCATCGAACACACCAAGATCATCCCCATCTTCCTGGGCATCTGCGTGGGCATCGTCCTGGGCTGCATCCCCTTCTACATCCCCGCCATCCCCGCCCCCGTGAAGCTGGGCCTGGCCACGGGCCCCCTGGTGGTGGCCATCATCCAGGCCCGCCTGGGGCGCATCGGCCCCATGCTGGTCCACGTGCCCCACTCCGCCAACGAGCTGCTCAAGGACCTGGGCATCGCCATGTTCCTGTCCTGCGTGGGCCTCAAGTCCGGCGAGCGCTTCACCGAGGTCTTCGCCCAGGGCGACGGCTGGCTGTGGATGGGCCTGGGCTTTGCCATCACAGTGCTGCCCGTGCTGGTCATCGGCGTGGTGGCGCGCAAGATCTTCAAGCTGAACTTCGTGTGGATCATGGGCCTGGTGTCGGGCGGCATGACGGACCCGCCGGCCCTGGCCTACGCCAACGAGATGGCCGGCAACGACAGCCCCTCGGTGGCCTACGCCACGGTGTACCCCATGACCATGCTGCTGCGGGTCATGGCCATCCAGTTGGTCATCATTCTGGTGCTGGGGTCCTGACCAGGCGCGCCAGCAGCCCGGCGGTGGAGCCATCGTGCCCCCCCGCGGCCCCCCCGGCCTCCAAGTCCTTCTGAATTCGCCCCGCCAGCTTCTTGCCCAGCTCCACGCCCCACTGGTCGAAGCTGTTCACGTCCCACAGCACCCCCTGGACGAAGATGCGGTGCTCGTACAGTGCCACAAGGCGCCCCAGGTTGCGGGGGGTCAGGCGGTCGTACAGGAAGGTGTTGCTGGGCCGGTTGCCCTCGAACACGCGGTGGGCCGCCAGGGCCTCCACCTCCTCCCGGCTGCGCCCCTCCTCGGCCATCTCCCGACGCACCTCGTCCAGGGTCCGCCCCTTCAGCAGGGCCTCGCTTTGAGCCAGGCAGTTGGCCAGCAGGATGCGGTGGTGATCTTCATAGGGGTGCAGGGGATGGACCGCCGCCAGGAAGTCCACCGGGATGAACCCCGTCCCCTGGTGCAGCAGTTGGAAGAAGGCGTGCTGGCTGTTGGTGCCCGGCTCGCCGAAGATGACTGGACCCGTCTGATAGCCCACCACGGGGCTGCCATCCCGATGCACGGACTTGCCGTTGGACTCCATGTCCGCCTGCTGCAGGTAGGCCGGCAGCCGGTGCAGGTACTGGTCATAGGGGATGACGGCGTGGGCCGGAGCCCCGAAGTAGTTGCGGTACCAGATGCCCAGCAGGCCCATGATGACGGGGATGTTGCGGGACAGGTCCGTCTCCAGGAAGTGCCGGTCCACCTGGTGGGCGCCGGCCAGCAGCTCCTTGAAGCCCTCCAGGCCCACGGCCACCGCGATGGGCAGCCCGATGACCGACCACAGGGAGTAGCGCCCCCCCACCCAGTCCCAGAAGTGGAAGGTGTTCTCCGGGGAGATGCCAAAGGAGCGCACCCGATCCTCCGCCGTGGACACCGCCACGAAGTGACGCGCCACGGCCGCCTCCGTCCCAAACGCCTCAACAATCCAGCGGCGGGCGCTGTTGGCGTTGGTCAGGGTCTCCAGGGTGGTGAAGGTCTTGGAGGCCACGATGAACAGGGTCTCCTCGGGGTCGCAAACCTTCAGGGTCTCGTACAGGTGGGCCCCATCCACGTTGGAGACGAAGTGCACCGACAGCCCGGGCTTCCAGAAGGGCCGCAGGGCCTCGCACACCATCTGGGGGCCCAGGTCGGAACCGCCAATGCCTATGTTCACGACCCGCCGAATGGGCTTGCCGCTGTGGCCCCGGAAGGACCCATCCCGCACGGACTCCGCGAAGGCCCCCATGCGGGACAGCTCGAAGAACACCTCGGGCATGACGTTCTGCCCCCGCAGCATCACCGGGGTCCCCCCCAGGTTGCGCAGGGCCGTGTGCAGCACCGCCCGCCCCTCCGTGTTGTTGATGGGGTAGCCCTCGAACATGGCCGCCGTGCGCGCCTCCAGCCCCGCCTCCCGGGCCAGGGCCAGCAGCAGCTCCAACGTCTCCCCCGTCAGCCGGTTTTTGGAGAAGTCGAACCACAGATCCCCCAGCTCCAGCGAGAAGCGCTGGAAGCGCCCCGGGTCCTGGGCGAACAGCTCCCGCAGGTGCACCGGCGCAAGCTTGGACTGATGCTCCTTGAGGGCCCGGTGGGCCCCACTCTCAAAGGCGCGCTTCATGGCTACCTCCCATGGCACTCTTCAACTAGTTCCCCTGGCGCTCCAGATCCTTCTGGGCGTCCCGGGCGTGCTGCCGGATGGTCTCGTCATCCGGGCCCCGGCGGGTCTCCTCGGGGGCGCTGCAGGCGGACAGCGCGGACAGGGCAAGCAGGATGGC
The DNA here is from genome assembly GCA_903923815.1 of uncultured Myxococcales bacterium. GTDB lineage: Bacteria > Myxococcota_A > UBA9042 > CAIXZC01 > CAIXZC01 > CAIXZC01. Next base: position 20,934 of record CAIXZC010000251.1, on the reverse strand, counting down.
AAAGATCAGCTTCTTCATTTGGATTCCTCCCTGGCAGCCTCCGCCGCCGGTGTGTTCCTCATGGTCGCGTAATCGAACCACGAGCGCAGCACGGGTTCCACGATTTTCTTTCGGGCCTCCCGCAGGGCCAAGGTCCGGCGGCCCTGAGCGTCAGGATGGCAGACCCGGTCCGAGGCCGCCCTCGTGAAGACCGGCTCACCCCCCGCCGCGGGTGCCACCGTCACGGTCACCGCGCTCAGCACGCAGGGGTTCCCCCGGGAGTCCGCCCCCGCCTCTTCCAGCATCCGCAGGCTGCTGCTGCGCAGCACGAAGGGCGCGTCCTGTCCCCCCGCCCCCAGCCCCATGGCCCCCATGGTCTCCAGGAACAGGGCGTCCAGCGTCTCCTCCCCCGTGTCCACCCGCAGCGCCAAGGGCCCGGCGAACAGCTCCGCCCAGCGCACCCGCAGGGGCTCCAGGTTTCTTGGCTCCCCCGAGGGTCCCCCCAGCAGGCGCTGGCGCTGCTCCAGCAGTTTTTGCTCCTCCGCCCGCTCCAGCACCCCCGCCAGCCCCCCCGCCTGCACCCGCGGGTCCGCTGACCGAGCGTCCAATTCCAGCCGCGCGCACTCCTCGTCCAGCACCGCCAGCCGCGCCCGCACGCCCGCCAGTTCGGCCCGCCGGTCCAGCACCGCCAGCGCCGCGCAGGTCCCGTCGGACAGCCGCCCCGTGCGCGCAATCTGCACGTTCTCCAGCACCGCCTCGGACCGGCTGCGCGTAAAGGAGTCCCGGTTCAACGCCCGCTCCTCCCGCACCTTGCCCTTGCCGCTGCTGCTGGAGTACCGCTCCTCCTCGCGCTCCACCATGACCACGGAGCTGCTGAAGTAGCTGGCAATCCGCCCCCGCGCCGCGTCCTCCGCCCGGCTGCAGTCGTCCCCCACGCCCACGGCGCTCAGGTACCGGTACTTGGGGAACTCCTCGAAGTTGTCCCGCCCGAAGAACTGGTCTGCATCCTGGGCCCCGGAGCAGGACCCCAGCGCCGCCAACAGCCCCGCCGCAGCCATGGAAAGTGCAAGTCGTCGCGTGTTCATGGGTCTCCTCACCAGGTTCCAACGGACAGCCAGGTGCGGTTCCGCGGGACCACCCTCACCTGGGGCACCAGCACCCGTCCGCCCTCGTCCACCCACCCGTAGCCCGCCCCGTCCCCCTGGACCTGGGGCCCGTCATAGTCCTCCGAAGGCACGAAGACCTCGGCGCTGCTGAAGCCCCGGTAACCGTTGGTCCCCAGCAACTTCAGCTCAACTTCATAGACCCCCGCGGGGCAGCGAAAGCGACTCAGATAGATCTTGGATGGCAGGGTGCGCCAGCTTCGCGTATCCGCCGCCTCCGTGGCCGACAGCGCCGCCTGGGTCACCAGCCGCGTCAGCAGCCCCACCCACTTCTCGCCGCTGGCCTTCTCGCCCACCGCCCCCGCCGTCTGGGCCGCCAGGAACTTCAGCACCGCCCGCGCGACCATGCGCACCCGGTCCCGCGCCACCCGGTCCTCCAGGTTGGCCTTGGCGATGGCGCTGACGTCCTCCACCAGCTCCTCCTCCACGGCCGCCCCACAGCCCCTCAAGGACACCTGGGCCCCCGCTGCCGCCTCCCGAGGCTGGGAGAACACGGGGTAGGCCACCACCACCTGGGTCGCCGAGGCCATCCCGGTGGCCGCCGACAGGGTCCGCTGGCTGTCCTTCTGGTCCTGGGTGTTCATCTCCGCTTGATGCACGAAGACCATGCCCTCCCCCAGGGAGATCTGGAAGATGCGCTCCTTCTTGCGCGGCCCCGGGCCCACCATGTGAACCACCACCACCTCGCCCTCGTCTGGGTTGGGAGGGGGCGGCGGGGGGGGCAGGGACACCCCGAACAGCTCCCCATCCCCGGTGGTGGCGCCCAGCTCCGAGGCCAGCATCTGCAGGCCGTAGGGGGTGGCCACGCCAAAGGAGGTCTTGGGGTTCCCGTAGGCCGCCAGGGCCTGCCGTGCCGAGACCACGGCGTCGGCGTACTCGCCCATCTCGGCGTACAGCAAGGCCCCCAGGTAGCCCGCGAAGGGGTCCTCCCGGTAGCTGCCGTCGCCGTAGCCCTCACGCAGCTCCCGCAGGCGGTAGTTGACCTTGCGGATCTCCACCAGGGCCTCCATGGGGTCCCCGATGACGGCCCAGTTCAAGGCCCCCACCAGGTGCACCATGACGCGCTCCGAGTCCTCCCCCCGATAGGGGATGTCCAGGTCGCTGGTGAACAGTGAGCCCACCTCGGCCCCCAGGGAACGGGTGAACAGGTCCTCGCCGATCTTCTCCGCCGTGGCGCAGTGCTGGTTGCTGGACCCGAAGCGCCCCGCCAGATGGTCCAGCATGACCATGTCCAGGTGATAGACCAGCCGGTTGTTGGCCCCGTAGATCTCCGCGGCGTCCTGGGTGGACTGCTCCGCAATGGACAGGAAGCGCCCCTGGCGCAGCCGCTGGTCCACGGTGTTGTAGTGGGTCAACGAGATGCCCCCCGAGCAGCCCAGGGTCGCCAGCAGCGTCAGGAACAGCAGGGGTTGTTGGAGTAGGCGGCGGAAGGCTGACATGGAGAGGACTCCGGGGTGGTGGATGCAGACTCTAGCTCCACTGATCCCGTTCCAGGACCTTCTTGATCTTCTTCTGGCCTATCCAGACCTTCTCGCCGGACTCAATATTGATGAGCTCCAGCTCGACCTGGTAGTACTTCATGATGGTGCCGCCGGCCCGGTCCTCGATGGCGTTTATCTGACCCAGCAGCAGGAAGTCGGCGCCCAACTCCTTGCCCATGGCCTTCTGGGTCTCCAGGCTGGCGTTCTTGGACTGGTACAGCTTCTCGCCGCCCAGGCTGTCGCGCTGGGAGGCGGAGGCCACCACCTTGATCTCGCCGGCGTTGATGATCTCCCGCTCCAGATCCTTGATGAAGGTCTCCGTGGGGATGTGCTCCATGGTCTTGTTCAGGACCCGCCCAACCACCAGCGCGGGCTTGCCGCCGGAGGCCGTACGGAACTCGTCGGCCCAGGGCCGGGACAGCAGATCCCGGATCATCTCCTCGGAGACCAGCCGGGAGTCGGTGTCGTTCCAGTAGCCGCTGAGATCCACCTGCCGGTCCGCCTCCACCCGCGTGATGTAGGGACCCTCACCCCCACCGCCACAGCCCGAGAGGGCCGCGCCGGTCAGGGCAACCAGAAGGAACCGTGAAAGACCGTTCTTGGCACGCATGCCCGCACCTCCACTTGGGTTCAGTTCAGCTTGTGGCTAGTTGCGCTTGGCCTCTTCGGCCTCCAGGCGGTCAAAGGCCTTGTCCGCGTTGCGGCGGATGAAGTCGCGGCTCTTGGCGTCCAGCTCCTTGATGTCGTCCAGGGACTTGCCGAACTCTTCCAGGTCCAGCTTGGCCAGGGCGTAGCAGGTGCCGTCCTCGTCCCAGAAGTGGTCCACGATCATGGCCCCGGAGAGGGTGCCGGCGCTGTAGGACTTGAGGGCCTGCTCGACGTGCTGCTCTTCGGAGCTGGCATCCGTGGCCGCCGAGGTGGAGGCCATGTAGTCCCGCACCATGGTGGCACTGTAGGTGGAGAAGATCTTCTGGATGTCGGCGCGGGCGCGGCTCTCGGAGATGCTGCGGGCGAGGGCGCGGTTGCGCACGTTGCTGACCATGCCCACCCCGTAGAAGATCTTCTTGCCGCCCTCGGTGAAGGCGCCGCTGCCGCGGTTGACCCACTTGGGCAGGCCGTCCCCATCCGTGGTGTCAGATGAGCTGCAGGCGAACATCGAGAAGGCACAGAGCATGGCAACGATGAACCGTTTCATGAGTTTTACTCCTTCGTCATTGAAGACGGGCGCAAGCATATTGAATAAATCCCCTGCGTTCAAATGGTTTCGGCATCGGGGAAAACCCTTGATTCCCCAGCGTCTCCGGCTATAAGTTCGATTCGTCTTAGGGGAGGTGCTCATGAGTGACCCAAAACATGCGGATTCCAAGGTTGTCAGCCTGCCGGCCCATGTGCAGGACGGCATCGCCATCATGGTGACCAGGGCCTTTTGCCCCAACGGTCACAACCTGGTGAAGGACCGCTCGGTGCTCTTCGGCGGCCACCCCGGCATCTCCATCATCCTGGAAGCCGGCGACTGGTCCGAGGAGGTCATCCTCAGCCCCTTTCAAGGAGACCCGGGCAAGCACGGCCTGGATGACAAGTTCCCCGTGGGCACCCTGTTCACCCTGCGCTGCCCCATCTGCAAAGTAGAGCTGCCCACGGTGTCCGAGTGCGGCTGCGAGGGTCACGGCAAGTTGGTGGGCTTCTACCTGCGGCCGGACCTGCGGGACGGGGACCTGGTGATGGTGTGCAACCGCCTGGGCTGCCGCCGCTCCAAGGTCATGGACTCCTACCAGATCCTCTCCGAGATCTTCGAAGACAACAGCAGGCATCGCCCTTGATTTTGCCCCTCTCCCTGCTCTTGCTGCTGCTGGTGGCGGCGCCCGACGAGGGCCCCCGCCGCGAGTTCGTGCTGGTCAACGAGGCCAAGCACTTGACGGTGGTGCGGGAGGTCCAGGAGGACGACCGCCTGGGCTTCAACCGCCACTGTCTGGTGCAGCTTCGCTACCCCGAGAACAAACCCAAAAGCACGCAGTGTTTCCCCGCCGACGAGGCCGCCTCGGCGCTTGCCCGAAGCCGGGACCTGGAGCTCTTCGTGGCCCTGCGGGACTCCCAACTGGCCCAGGCCCTGGCGGCGTTGCCGGACAAGGGATTTGTGCCTCCCGCGGCCTTTGGCGAGCAGGTGGAGGCGGGGCTTCAGTTTGATTGGGGTGGGCGCCGGGCGACCCTGCGCCTGGGGGCCGACAAGAAGAACCGGCCGGCTCTGCTGCTGGCGGTGAAGGGTCAACCCCAGGCCAAGACCCTGCTGACCTTGGAGGACCTGCCCCCGACCAACACGACCCGGCGGTGGCCGTCATGGATCGGCTGGGCCTGCACCAGGTGCTGTTGCTGGAGGGTCAGGTGTTGGCGGTAGTGCTGGACCATAGCTGGGTCAGCGAGGGCCGCCGCCTGCACACCAGTCGGGTCCATTTCCTGCCCCTCAAGACCGCCGCCAAGCTGTTCTCCAGGCCCCTGCCCGTGGGGCCCGCAGAGGCCCGCGAGCCGGACCCCAAAGCCGATGCGCCGGCGGCAGCCCCGGCGGAGCTGCCCCCCCCGCCCCCCTCCCAAGAACCCAAGCAGAAGAAGACGGAGTAAGCCATGTCCAAGTCAGTCCTGGCCTCTGAGAAGACCCTGGGCCAGATCGGTTTTGTCAAGCTTCGCACGGCCCTGGCCCAGCGCTGCAGCAGCGAGGTGGCGGCCCATACGATGGAGAAGCTGAGCCCCGGGGCCCTCGGACCGGAGAGCCTGGCGCTGCTGGCACAGGTGTACGAACTGCAGGGGCTGCGGGAGCGCGGCGAGCCCGTTCCCATGGGATCCCTGACGGACCTGCGGCCGCTGTTCGAGCGCACCCGGCGGGCGGGCGTGCTGGAGGGCAAAGAGCTGCTGCTGGTGGCGCGGCTGGCGGAGGAGTTCAGTGACCTGCGGGTGTTCCACACGGCCCATCAGGGCGAGCTGGCGCGCTCCCGGGAGCTGTTCGACGCGCTGCCCGAACTGGGGGACCTGGCGGAGGAGATTCGCTGGTGCATTGACGACGAGGGGCTGGTGCAGGACCAGGCGTCCTTTGAGCTGGCGCAGGTGCGGCAGCGCCTCCTGGGGGTGACCCGGGGCATCCGAGAGCGGGTGGACGGCATGACCCGGGACAAGGCCCTGGCGCCCTACCTGCAGGAGCCCTGGTACACCCTGCGCGAACACCGCTTCGTGCTGCCCGTGATTGCGGAGAAGCAGACCCTGGTGAAGGGCATTGTCCACGACGTCAGCCGCAGCGGCGAGACCGTGTTCATCGAACCCCAGGAGCTGGTGGAGGCCAACAATCGCCTCAAGATGCTGGTGGACGAGGCCCAGCGCCTGGAGCAGGCGGTGCTGGCGGACCTGAGCCGCCGGGTGGAGGCCGCGGCGGACCAACTGGAGGCCGGGCTGGGGCTGGGCTACCAGTTGGACGGACTGTGCGCGCGGGCGCGGCTGGGGCAGGAGCTGGACGGCAAGGTGCCCACGGTGGGCGGGCCCCTGGCGCTGCTGCGGGCGCGCAACCCTCTGATGGTGCTGCAGGGGCAGGGCGTGGTGCCCTGTGACCTGGTGCTGCCCGAGGGCAAGCGGGCCGTGGTCATCAGCGGCCCCAACGCGGGGGGCAAATCGGTGCTGCTGTCCACCGTGGGGAACTGCGTGCTGCTGGCGGCCACGGGGGTGCCCATTCCGGCCTCCGGGGACAGCAGCCTGCCGGCCTACCGGGGCCTGCGGGTGGTCATGGGGGACCTGCAAAGCGTGGAGGAGAAGCTGTCCACCTTCAGCGGCCACATCGCCGAGCTGGCGCGCCTCTCGCGGGAGGCGGGACCTGACGAGCTGGTGCTGATTGACGAGATCGTGACGGGGACGGAGGCCGAACAGGGGGGCGCCCTGGCGGCGGCCTTCCTGGAGGATCTGGTGGGGCAGACGGGCAGCATCCTGGTGTCCACCCATCATCAAAAGCTCAAGGCCCTGGGGTTGGCCCACGGCGCCTTCGAGAACGGCGCCTTTGGGCTGGATCCGGTCAGCGGCAAGCCCAACTTCCAGTTCCATTTGGGGGCCCCGGGGGCGTCCAGCCCGCTGCCTCTGGCGGAGGCCATGGGCATGAAGCCCGCCATAGTCACCCGTGCCAGGGAGCTGCTGGGGGACAAGAACGACTTGCTGGCGGGGGCCCTGGCGCGGCTGCACCAGAAGACCACCGAGGTGGAGGCCGCCAAGGCCCAGGCGGAGACGGCGCGGGAGGCCACGGAGGGCCTGGAGCGCAAGTACCGGGCGGGGCTGGTGCGCATCGAGAAGGAATCCAAACGAATGGTGGAAGAGCGCGTGGAGGAGGCCCTCAAGGACGTGCGGGAGAGCCTGGCCACCGTGCGGGGGCTGGTGGCCTCCATCCAGAAGGGAGAGAACCGCCCCGGCTTCATTGAACATCGCCGGCGAGCCATGGCGGACGAGGAGAAGAAGCTGGAGGCCCGGGCCGCAGAACTAAAGCTGGCGCGCAACTCGGGCGCTGCGGCGGTGCCCGAGGACGCCACATTGAAGGTGGGGGACCGGGTGCTGCTTACCAAGCTTGGCAAGGAGGGCGTCATTCAGGGTGGGCCGGACAACAGCGGCTACTACCGGGTGCGCATCGGGGGCCTCAGCACCCAGGCGTCCCGCAGCGAGCTCATGCTGCCGCCGGCGGACAGCGCCAAGCCTGTGGCCCTCAAGTCAGGCTACACCGTCCAGGCGGACACCCGCAGCGCGTCCCAGACGGACCTGCGGGGCATGACCGTGGAGGAGGCCATTGACGAGCTCACGCGGTCCATGGACAGCGCCCTGCTCAGCGGCGCCATCTGCCTGCGGGTCATCCACGGCCACGGCACGGGCCGCCTCAAGGAGGCCATCCGCAAGGAGCTCAAGCGCTGGAAGCAGGTGGTGGCCCAGAAGCCGGGCAGCCGCGGCGAAGGCGGGGACGGAGTCACGATAGTGTGGTTCGAGGCGCCCCCCAAGGTGGACGCCGACCAGATGCCTCCGGCCTGATTCCAAGGTCAGTCCGAACCCCGACCGCAAGGGAGGGGGTTGTCTTCCAAGTTCAATCCGAACCCCGACCGCAAGGGAGGGGGTTGCCTGAATTGGTCAGAGTCTTAGCGGATGCAGAAGGGCACCATGTTGGGGCGACCCTCGCGGGCCTCGATCTTGAAGCGGAAACCCTTGCACTTGTAGATGTCCAGAAGCTTCTTCTCGGTGGACTTCACGGACTCGGTGAAGGTGGGCAGGTCCATGTCCACCGCAGCGCCGGCGGCGACGAGGATGTCGCAGTAATCCTTGTAGATACGGGCGTAGTAGGCGGCGAGGGGCTCTTCCAGTTCCTTGGCGGGCACGGTCTCGCCGGGCTCGTCCACGTGGCAGGGGGCGGCCACCGACACGTCATCCGTGACGGGGGAGGAATCCTGGGCGCCCCACAGGCTCTCCTGCTGCTGCTCTTCGGGCAGGGGCTCGCCAAGCAGCACGGAGCGCATGATGGCGATGGCCTGGCCCAGACTCTTGGGCAGGCTCTCGCTGAACTCAAAGGGGATGCGGGCCTGAAGATTGCCCGTGATGACCTCGTGGACAGCCGTCTCGATCTCTTCGAAGGGGCGCTTGTAGGCCCGCAGCAGCCACAGCATGAGGATGCCACCGATGACGAACAGCACGATGCCAGCGATCATCAGGGCCTGGAGGGCGTCGAAGTACCAGGGCATGGCCTTGCAGGTATCCACCGACAGCACGGCCATCATGCGCTGACCATCCCGCAGGTAGTCCACCGGGACGTCGGCCACCATGGCGGTGGAGGTGCCGGACTTGAAGCTCCAGGCCTCGGCGCTTTGGGAGGCCACTCGCTTGATATCCTCGGCCTCGTCGGCGGGCAGGGAGGAGCCCTTCAACTCGACGGTGCCCTGGAGGTTCCGCAGCAGGTAGGTGATGCCCTTGTCCTGAAGATCCGCCTCCCGGGCGCAGGCCGCGGGGGAAACGGCGGCGTTCTTGGAACCCTCAGTGGTCTCGGCGGCCATGCAGTCTTCAAGCTTGGGCCGCAGGCCCATGACGTTCTTGACGTCGTTGACTGCCATGCCCGAGTCCAGGGTGTAGCCAATCAGGAAGTAGCCCACCGCCTGCGCGTTGTCCCCAACCACCTTGTGGACCAGGATCTGGTAGACCTGATCGCCGTCCACCAGGATGGTGCTGAGGTCCGTGTCCGGGGACTGGGCCAGCTCGCCCACGGCGGGGATGAGCATGGGGATGTTCTCCTGGCGGTACTTCTTGTACTGCAGGGCCTCCAGGAAGATGTCCAGCTTCTCGCTGCCGCGGATCTGGGACTCCAGGTTCTTGATCCAGACCCGGGCGGTGTTGCCGCTCTCGTCCAGGAGCCCGAAGAACTGGGGCATGCGATCCTTGTAGATCATGCCCAACCGCGGGAACACGACCTGGGACAGGGGGATGTACGTGAACTTGAAGAAGCACACGTCCCAGGAGTCCACCTCGGCCATGCAGCTGACCAGGGTCTTGCCAAGGATCTCCAGGTACTTGTCCTGTTTGATGCCCAGGGGCAGGTCGCGCAGGTCCGTGTTGAGGGCCCCAATGAAGCCCTGCACGTCGTCGGCGGCGTTCTGGCGGACGAACTCCTTGACGGACTCGGAGGCCCCGGAGGAGCGGGCGTCCCGGGGGAAGCGCTCCCGGGCCTTGTCGCTGATCTCCTGGATGTGGGGCTTGTACTGGTTGAGCACCTTCAGATAGACCTTGATGTCGGTCTCCTCAAGCTGCTTGGCCAAGTCTTTGAGCTTCTCGGTGCGCTGAATGGTGACGCTTTCAAAGGACTGCCGGGAGCTGGCAAGGGCCGGGATGATCTGGCCCTCATAAGCCGCCTGCTTGGTGTCCTGCAGGGTGTAATAGACCCCGGAAAGAACCAGCAGCACCAGAAGGAAATAGAGAAGAATCATGCGAATCTGAAGCATCTGAGACTTCCTCCTTTTGGGCGGGCAACCCTAACGTACATCCATACTGAGACTTTCGGAGTCTAAACGGCCCCCGGCGCGGTGTCAAACGCTATCCTGGGGCCAGGGAGTGCCTATGGTGGAATCGGGATCCAGCGCGGCCTTCAGAGCCGCCAGCAGGCCCGGCGCCTGCAGTTCCATGACTGACCCGTGGGACCAGGGGGTCAGCCCCGCGGTGGTGGTTGGGGCACTGGCCGCGAACTCCGCGTAGCCCTGGTGGAACCCCTGCAGCACCACCTTGGTCAGATGGCCCGACTCCAGTTGCCGGGTCAGGGTCTCCACCAGGAGGCTGGCGGGGGCCTGGGGGTACCGGGAGGGTCCCAGGACTCCCCGGGCCGCCGTGGGCGACTCCCAGGCCCGGGCCCTGCGGTCATGGTTCTCGTGGGCGGCGCTGGGACCCTGGTACAGCCGGTGCAGCCCCGTCAGGGTGGTCAGGGCCTCCTCCGCCTGGGCCTGCTCCCAGTCCCCGGGGAAGTCCAAGGAGAGCTGCCAGCAGGGTCGGTCCCCCGGGCGCTCCCCGAACACGAAGATCTGGGAGGCCACGGCCAGCGCGCCCACCCGAAAGGCACCTTCAAGGAGGACCTCGGGGGGCCCACCAAAGACCAGCCCCAGGCTGCCACCGCCCAGGGGATGGACCCGGAACGCCAGCATCACGGGCAGGGCCCAGGCCCCGGCGGAGGCCAGCAGCAGGTCCTTCCAGGAGAGGGGCACGGTGTCCACCGGGGCGGTGCTGCCGTCCAGCAGGGTGCCGTCGGCCTTCACGGCCCACAGGGCCTTCACCTGGGCGGCCCTGTCCCCCCCCGCCCCCCAACAGGCAAGGCCAGGATGCAGCGCCAGTTCCCAGGCCTCCCGGGCACCGTCAAAGCCCCGCAGCCCAAGGGTGAGGCCCCGGCTGGCCAGGTACTCCGACAGCTCCGCCAGGGTGACGCCCGCCTGGACCAGCACGTGGCCCGACACTTCGTTGAGCTCCACCACCTTGCGCAGCCCCTGCATGGACAGCCGCAGGGTGGTCTCGGGGCAGCGGGTGGCGCCCAGCTCCAAGGGCACCACGGTCAGCCCCAGGGTGCCGCAGAGGTGGATGATGGAGGCCACCTGCCGGCGGTTCTCCGGGGCGGCCACCAGCCCCTCGTCCAGGCGGCGCAGGGCATAGGTGGGGACTATTTTCAGCAATTCGCGGCGCAGCTCGTTCATGACCTGGCCCCCCTTCCCGGATTCATGATGCCGTGGGGATCCAGGTGGGCCTTGAGGGCCACCAGCACGGGCATGGCGCCATTGTCCAGGCGCTCCAGGGCCTGCCGCTTCATTATACCCGCGCCCAGGAAATGGTTGACCGCCACGCCGGGGCCGCGCAGGGCCGAGGACCAGGCCTTCCAGAAGTCTCGGGAGGCGCGCTCCCGGCCGGGCACCTGGGTGAGGGACGCAAAACCCATGACCATGGAGCAGCCCCCGGGGCCCGCGTGGGTGAACATGGTGCGGCAAAGCAGGCCCGCCGGGGCGGCCTTGCGAAAGCGCGCGTGGATGTCCAGGACCCGGTCCCAGGACACGGAGGAGTCGGCCTCCTCCAGGCTGAGCAGGCCGTGGAAACGATGGAAGGGCTCGTCCGGCACGAAGACCGGTTCGCGGGCGGGGCTGCTTTCGTGGACGGGGCCCCGGTCCTTGCCTCGGTGGCGCTCCACCACGAAGCGGATGCCGTCCAGACGCTCATCCAGGCTGGCCTTGGAGGACTCGTCGCCGGCCAACAGCAGGACGCTGCTGCGCAGATGGGAGCCGCGAGCCAGGCCGCCAAGGGGGAGGGCCCACAGCAGATCGGGCACCAAACGGGAGAGGCCCAGGACCCGGCGGGGCAGCGACGAGAGCGCCTCCTCCAGCATGGTCCCCACGGGGTCCAGCAATTGCAGAAACGCCAGGGGCTCCTTCCAACGGGCCAGCTCCTGAAGGGCCCCCAGACCATCCGCCAGGGTGGGAAACACAAAGCCGTGGACCACCCGGCGCTCGGGCAGCGGGTGGGTGCCCAGGCAGACCCGGGCCAGCACCCCCAGGCTCCCCTCCGACCCGCAGAACACGGGGCTCAGGTGGTCGGGGCCGGGGCGGGGTGACAGGCAACCCGTGCGGATGATGCCGGCGCCGGGGCTGTGCAACTCCAGGCCGCGGATCATCTGGCGGATGCCGCCGTAGCGGGAGGAGGCGGACCCCATGGAGCCGGTGGACACCCAGCCCCCCACGGTGGAAACCCCCACGGAGCCCGGGTAGTGCCCCAGGGTCAGGCCCCGGGTGGCAAGCTCCTTGAGGCAGGGCAGACCCTTGAGTCCCGGGCCGCACTCCACGAAGCCCGCCTCCTCATCCACCACCAACCAGTCCAGAGCGCCCAGGTCCAGGCCCAACCCGCCGCGCAGGGGCATGGCCGCCCCCATGCGCCCCGACCCACCCCCCAGGGGCACCAGTGGGATGTGGTCCCGGTGACAGCGGGCCAGCAGCTCGTCCAGTTCCTCCAGGTTGGCTGGCCGGGCCAGGTCCTCGAAGGTGCGCCCCGGGTCCCCGGAGAAGTCCACGTTGCTGTTCTGGTCGTGCGGACCCATGGGGCTCCTTTGGTTGCCTAGTCCAGGTCGTCGTCGGGAAGCTGGGAGTCGCTGCGATCCACGTAGCGCCCCCCGGGGTACATCTGGCCGAAGGACTGCCGCGCAGGCCCCCGGCGCACCTCGAACAGCCAGGAGGGCAGAGCCGCCAGCAGGGAACTGGGCTCCTGGCGGGTCCAGGTGCCAAAGCGCGCGCGGGTCCGGGCCAGACTGATGAACAACTTGTCCCGGGCCCGGGTGATGGCCACGTGCAGCAGGCGCCGCTCCTCGTCCATGCCTCCGTCCCTGCGGCTCCACTCGTGGGGGAACAGCCCCTCCTCCAGGCCCGTCAGGAACACGGCGTCGAACTCCAGGCCCTTGGCCGTGTGGATGGTCATCAAGGACAGGGCCTTCTCGCTGCCCCCCTCGTCCAGGGAGCTGACCAGCGAGATGCGCTGCAGGTAGTCGTCCAGGGAGGGCTGGGTCTCCACCGCCAGGTACTCCGCCACGGAGCCCAGCAGTTCCCCCAGGTTCTCCTTGCGGCCCTCCGCCTCCAGGCCATCGTCCTCGTCCAGCCGCGCCCGGTAGCCGCTGAGGTCCAGGATGCCCCGGAAGAAGTCCACCAGGTTGCCCTGGGACAGGACCTTGAGCTGGGCCATGAAGTCCGCGAAGGCCACCAGGCTCTTGCCCGCCTTGCCGGATTTCTGTCCCCCGAACTCCCTTGCCGCCTCCAACAATGGAAGCTGCCGCTGCTGGGCGTAGGTCACCAGCTCGCCCACGGTGGTGGGCCCCAGCCCCCGGGGCGGGTTGTTGATGCAGCGCAGGAAGCTCAGGGTGTCCTTGGGGTTGGCCACCAGCCGCGCGTAGGCCAGGATGTCCTTCACCTCGGCCCGCTCAAAGAACCGAAAGCCCCCCACCACGCGGTGCGGGATGCGCATGCGGCGCAGGGCCTCTTCAAAGGGGCGGGACTGGGCGTTGGTGCGGTAGAAGATGGCCATGTGGTCCAGGGGGATGCCGTCCCGCTCCAGGCCCGCCAGGGTCTCCACCACCACCCGCGCCTCCATGGCCTCCGAGTCGCAGACCAGCAGGCGGATCTTCTCGCCCGGGCCGCGGTCCGTGCGCAGGCGCTTCTCTACAAGGTGCTTGTTGGCGGCGATGGCGTGGAAGGCGGCGTCCAGGATGGTCTGGGTGGAGCGGTAGTTGCGCTCCAGGGTCATGACCTCCAGGTGGGGGAAGTCCTTGTTCAGGTGGACGATGTTCTCCACCCGGGCCCCCCGCCAACTGAAGATGGACTGGTCGTCATCACCCACGGCGAAGAAGCCGTCCCCCTCCCCCGCCAGCAGCTTGACGATGTCCAACTGCACGCGGTTGGTGTCCTGGAACTAGTCCACCAGCAGGTGCGTGAAGCGGTCCCGGAACAGCTTCTGGATCTGGCCGTTGTCGCGCAGCAGCTTGGCGAAGTAGCGCAGCAGGTCGTCGAAGTCCATGTAGCCGGCCTGCTTCTTGGCCTCGTCGTAGGCCGTCAGCAGCGTCAACATGCGGGCCGACTCGCCCACCTTCCCCGTGTAGGTCTCCGCCGGGGAGCGCCCCGTCCGCCCGCAGGCCTCCAGGGCCGTCAGGGCACCCTTCACCAGCCCCTCGGCGTCCCGGGCATCCAGGTTGGGCTCGCGCTGCTTGACCAGTTGTTTGATCAGCCGCAGCCGGTCGTCCTCGTCCAGAATGGTGTAGGAGGACTCGAAGCCCAGCAGGCGGGCGTGCTCGCGCAGGAAGCGGGCGGCCACCGAATGGAAGGTGCCCATGACCAGATTGGGGACCTCCGAGCCCAGCAGCCCCGCCACCCGAGAGCGCATCTCCGCGGCGGCCTTGTTGGTGAAGGTCATGGCCAGGATGGAGGACACGGGGACTCCCTGCTGGCGAACCAGCCAGGCGATGCGGTGCGTGACCACGCGGGTCTTCCCGGTACCCGCCCCGGCCACCACCAGCAGGGGGCCACCGGTCCAGGTGACGGCGCGCTGCTGCTCGGCGTTCAGGGGCGCAACCAGTTGGTCTTCGTGCGTCATGGGCGGTCCTTCGCGCTGGTCCTAGGGCTTCTTCGGGGTGGCTGCCTCGCCGGAGCTTTGCTGCACCTTGAACTCCACCCGCCGGTTGTTGTAATTGGCCTCCGGCCCCTTGCGGAAGTCCACCGGTCGCTGGGCGCCGTATCCTACCGCCTTGAGGCGCTCCTTGGCTACCCCTCCGCGCGTCACCAGGTAGTCCACCACCGCCTGGGCCCGCATCTGGGACAGGTTCTTGTTCAGTGTCTCGGGGCCCGTCAGGTCCGTGTGGCCCTCCACCGCCAGCACCTGCACCTCTGGGTGGTCCACCAAAAGCTTGGCCACCTGGTCCAGCACCAGCATGCCCGAGCGCCGCAGCTCCGAGCTCATGAACTGGAAGTGGACCTTGTCGTAAATGCGGATCTCGCCGGCCAGGCGCTCGAACTCGGCCAGCTTCTTGTCGGGGCAGCCGTCCTCGTCCTCAAAGCCGTTGTCCGTCTCCTTCTGCAAGGGGCAGCGGTCCAACACATCCCCCACGCCGTCGCCGTCGTTGTCCCGGTCGGGGCAGCCGTCGTCATCCTGGAAGCCATCCAGGTCTTCGGACTCCTTGGGGCACTTGTCCTTGGCGTCACTCACGCGGTCGCTGTCGTTGTCGTCCTCGGGGCAGCCGTCCTCGTCCTCAAAGTAGTCCCGGTCCTCGGGCTGCAGCGGGCAGCTATCCTTGTCGTCCGTCACGCCGTCGCTGTCGTTGTCCTCCTCGGGGCAGCCGTCGCCGTCGGCGTAGTCATCCAGGTCCTCGGCGGCCCTGGGGCAGGCATCCACAGAGTCCCGCAAACCGTCGCCGTCGCTGTCCGGGTCGCTGCGGGTGGCGCTCTCCACGAACAGGAACCAGCGCCACTCGGGCACCCCGGGGCCCGCACACAGGCCGTGACCACCACCCGCACCGACGCGCAATGGGCCCACATTCATGGCGGCGGACAGCAGGGCCTCGCCAAAGCCGTCGGAGGCCCCCGCCAGGGGTCTGTCTGCGGGCACCCCACCGGCCACCTCGGCGGTTACCACGACGGGGGCCTCCCAGGCAGATAACTCCAGGGCCAGTCCACCCCCCAGGCGGTCGCCGTAGGCCTTGCCCAGGAAGCTTCGGTCGGGGAGGAAGGCGTAGCTGAGGTTGGCCAGCACGCGCAGCCCGTCCACGATGCGGCGCCCCGCGATGAGGCGGTTCTCCACGCTCACGCCGCCGCTGCCCAGCCAGGCCCCGTCGTCCCCCAGGGGCAGCCCCAGCCAACCCGACCAGGCCAGCCCGATGGGTGCGTCGGCGTCGTCCAGCAACTGCATGCGCAGAAAGACCCAGGGGTCCAGAAAGCCAAAGGACTTCACCGCCCCCAGCTTGAGCCCCGGGTACACCGCGTCCTGGCTGACGGCCATGGGCAGCACGAAGCCGCCCTCAAGAAAATCCAGCAGGCCCATGGAGCCCGTGAGGGCCAGCGTGTAGCGCGACGACACCAGCGTCCGGGTGCCCTGGGTGGACTCCAGTTCCATGGAATTGTAGAGGCCCCAGATCTGGGCCCCCACGCGGGTGGCCAGATGGGGTGCCACCTGGAAGTCCTCCACGGTCCAGGCCGGGGAGGCGTCCACGGCGGGGCGCAGGTTGTCGGCGCTCAAGGACGCATTGCGGGCATCCGGGTGCTCCGCCGCCTGCCCGGTGGGGGGCGCCAACAGCAGGGCCAGGCCAAGCAGTGGAAGCCACGGGCGAATCAGGCGCCGAACGCGCAGCAAGGCCAACAGGGCCAGCAGCAGGATCAGCAGGTTGGCCAGGGGGGCGCGGGGGGAGGCGCCGGTGCTGCAGGAGCCGCCCCGCAGCTTGGCCCCGTCCTCGAACCAGCCCCGGAAGTCATCGGCGGGGTCGTTGGGGTCGGTGCCGTGTTCGGTCACCTCAAGGAAATCATTGGCGCCGCCGCCGTCGGTGTCCGCCTTGGTGGGGTCCGTGGGGTCGGTGGGGTTGCTGACCTCGTCGCGGTCCAGCAGACCCTCGTTGTCCGCGTCCTTGTCCCGATAGTCCGCCGCGCTGTCGGAGTCGCTGTCCACCGCGGGGGTGGCCAGGTCCGCATCGCCGGCCTCCACGGAGTCGGGGATGGTGTCGTCGTCGCTGTCCGTGTCCAGCAGGTCAAAGATGGTGTCCAGGTCACTGTCCCGGGGGAGGTCCTGGTCGGGGCCCAGTTCCTCGCCGTCGCGGATGGTGTCGCCGTCCGTGTCGGGGTTGTTGGGGTCGCTGCCCACCAGGACCTCCACCAGATTGGTGATGCCGTCCTGGTCGTTGTCCAGGTCCCCGTTGCCGTCGTCCGCGGCCACCATGGGGTCCGTCTCGCCGACGTCCACGGCGCCGTTGCCGTTCAGGTCCTCCAGGCCATCCGCCACGCCGCCGCGGTCGCTGTCCGCCACCGCCGGGAAGGTCACGCTGGTGCCGTCCTGGTCCGCCACGAAGACGCCGGCCTCCAGGTCCGTGCCACCCACGGGGCCCACTGCCGCCAGGGGCAGGGTGGCGCCGGCCTCCAGGCCATCCGCCAGACCATCGCCGTCGCTGTCGGGATCCAGGATGCTGACCAGTCCGTCCCCATCAAGATCAAAGCCCGCGTTGGCCTCCAGGCCATCCGCCAGGCCGTCGTCGTCGCTGTCCCGGTCGGTGGGGAGGCTGCCCAACACCGCCTCCTGAGCGTCGCACAGGCCGTCGGTGTCGGCGTCCGTGCAGCTTGCATCGCCGGCCACCAGGGGGTTGCTCTCGGCGCCATCGACCTGGCCGTTGCGGTTCAGGTCCTCGGCCCCGTCCACCACCCCGTCCCCGTCGCTGTCCGCCACCAGGGGTCGGGTCAGCGTGCCCGGGTCCGAGTCCTTGAAGTAGCAGCCCGCGTCCAGGTCCGTGCCACGCACCAGGTCCACGCCGGCCACGGGGGCGATGACGCCCATCTCCAGGCCGTCGCTGAGGCCGTCATCGTCGCTGTCCGGGTCCAGCGCCGCGGGCAGGCCGTCGCCATCGACGTCCGTCCCCGCCCCCGGCTCCTCGCCGTCGGGCACGCCGTCGTCGTCGCTGTCCCGGTCCGCCGGGTCCGTCCCCAGGGCCGCCTCGGTGGCATCCGCCAGGCCGTCTCCGTCCCCATCCTCGGGGGCGTCTCCCAGGCTGTCGGCGTCCAAGGGATCGCCCTCGCCCTCGTCCACGCGGCCGTTCAGATCCAGGTCCTCCAGGCCGTCATTCACGCCGTCATCGTCGCTGTCCGCCACCAGCATGAAGGTGGCCGTGCCGGGGTCCCGGTCGACCCTCCAGTTGGGAGAGATGACCAGGGTCCCAGCCCCGGCCGTCTCAAGCCCCTCCTCCAGCCCGTCGGGCAGGCCATCGTTGTCGCTGTCCGGGTCCAGGGCATCCATCACCCCGTCGCCGCCCATGTCCAGCCGCCAGTTGTGCTCGGCCCCGTCCACCACGCCGTCGTCGTCCGAGTCGGCGTCCAGGTGGTCCAGGCCCGCCAGGATCTCCTCCAGGTCCGTCAGCCCGTCCCCGTCGCTGTCCGTGGGGGCCGCCCCCAGGTCCGCCACCGTGGGATTGCTCTCCCCGCTGCCCACGGCGCCATCGTGGCCCGGGTCCTCTGCGCCATCGTCCCAGTCGTCGCCGTCGCTGTCCGCCACCCGGTGATCCGTCACCGTGGCAGGGTCCGCATCCACCACGAACCAGGGCGACGCGGGGTCCGTCCCCGCCACCTGAACGGTCCGCTCCTGGCCCAGGTTGAAGACCTTCCATTGACCGCCAGCCAGCCCCGCCGTGACGCCCAACTCGGTGCCGTCCAGCACCCCGTCGTCGTCGCTGTCCGGGTCCAGTACGCAGGGCAGCCCGTCCCCGTCCGGGTCATCCAACCCGTCGGTCCCATCCGCCACCCCGTCGTCATCCGCATCGGCGTCCAGCGCAGGCGTCCCGGCCTCCACCTCCCGCCCGTCCTCCAGGCCATCCCCATCGGTGTCCTTGCGGTAGGGATCGGTGCCCAGGGTCTTCTCCTCCCCATTGGTCAGCCCGTCCCCGTCACTGTCGAAGTTTGCCCCGTCGGCCACGGCGTCCACGAAGTCCGGGATGCCGTCGCCGTCCTCGTCCTTCAGGCCCTCATCCTTGTCAAAGAGCCCGTCATCGTCGCTGTCGTCGTCCAGGTTATTGGGGGCGATGTCCCCGTCAAAGTCCGTCTCCGGCAGCCCGTCCCGGTCCGCGTCCACGAACCACTCCGTGTGGTCGTCCAGCCCGTCTCCGTCGCTGTCGTCGTCCAGGTAGTCCGGGGTCCCATCCAGATTGGTGTCCACGGGGGGCGTGGCCAGGACCTCGTCGCCCGCCTCCGCCGCATCCGCTATGTCGTCCATGTCGGAGTCCGGGTCCAGCGCGTCAATGAAGGTGTCCAGGTCGCTGTCCAGGGGGTTCGTCGGATCCCCCACCTCGGTGGCGTCGTCGATGGTGTCCCCGTCAGTGTCCGCGTCCAGGGGGTTGGTCCCCAGCCCTCGCTCCACGCCGCTGACCAGCCCGTCCAGGTCCGGGTCCCCCGCCGCGTCGTCGTTGGGGTCCAAGGGGTTGGTGTCGTCGTCCCACACCTCGGTCCCGTCCTTCGTGCCGCCGCCATCGGTATCCGGATCCAGGGGGTCCGTCTCCCCGGGCCCCACCGCGCCATCGTGGTTGGCGTCCTCCCGCCCGTCCAGCAGGCCGTCCTCGTCGCTGTCGCTCTTCAATGGGTCAGTGAAGCTGCCCGGGTTGGCATCCCCGTCCAGCCCCAATTCCAAGCCGTCGCTCAGGCCGTCCCCGTCGCTGTCCCGGTCCAGGGGATCGGTCTCCCCCAGGTCCGCCCGCCAGGCGCCATCCTTGTCCGCGTCCTCCACCCCGTCCCCCAGCCCGTCGCGGTCCGTGTCCGCGTTGTGGGGGTTGGTGGTGGAGCTGATGTCCTTGTCCCCGGCGCGGCCCAGTTCCAGGCCGTCCCCCAGCCCGTCCCCGTCCGTGTCCGCCAGCAGGGGGCTGGTGCCGAAGGTGTTGACCTCCTCGCCGTCGGACAGCTGATCGCCGTCCGAATCTGCCCGCCGGGGGTTGGTCTCGTCGGCGTCGTTCAGCCCGTCTGCGTCCCCGTCCTCCACGCCGTCGGGGAGGTTGTCGCCGTCCGTGTCCGCCTGGGTGGGGCTGGTCTCCGCCAGGGGGGTCCACAGGCCGTCTTTGTTGGCATCCTCAAGCCCGTCCCACAGGCCATCGCCATCCGTGTCCTTGGCGTTGGGGTTGCTGCCGAACCCGTAGGCCCCCAGCAGCCCGTAACGGGCGTAATACTCGGTGGCATCCCCCAGCCCGTCGCCGTCCGTGTCCTTGGCGCAGGGGTTGGTGCTGTTGCCCACCTGCTTGCCGTCCACCTGGCTGCTGACCTGATACTCCTGCAGGTTGGTCAACCCATCACTGTCGTTGTCCTTGTCCCGGTCCGCGGCGCTTACGGGGTTCAGGGGGCCCTTGGGGGCGGCGGCGCACACCACGGGGCTGGAGTACTTCGTCTCCCAGGCGTCATCCATGAGGTCGCCGTCGGTGTCCACCAGATTGGGGTCCGTCTCGGTGGCGTCCCGCTCGCCGTCGTGGTTCGCGTCCTCGGCCCCGTCGCTCAGCCCATCCCCATCCGTGTCCCAGTGCCTGGGATCGGTGGTGCTCATCGAGTCCTTGTCCGCCGCAAACACCAGCAGGTCCGTCGCCCCCGCATCCTTGGGGGACACCTGGGGTGTGGCCAAGCCCTTCTCCAGTCCATCCAGCAGGCCGTCCGTGTCCGTGTCGGCCTTCAGGGGGTTCAGCCCGACAATGAGCTGCCCTCCCGCAACCCGGCCGCCCTCGTTGCCATCAAGCAACCCGTCGTCGTCCGTGTCGGCGTCCGCCGGGTCCGTCTTCAGCCCGTCCGTCAGGGGCAGCGCCTCCTGCCCGTCCGCCAGCCCATCGCCGTCCGTATCCGGGTCATTGGGGAGGCTCAGCGAGATGCCCGTTTCGTAGCTGTCCGACAGCCCGTCGCCGTCCCCATCGGTGGCCTTCTCATCCCCGTCCGAGGGGTTGGTCCCGTCGAAGTACTCAGACGCGTCAAAAAGCCCGTCCCCATCCGTGTCCGCCACACAGGGCGAGCTCTTCGCGGCGGCCCCCGTCTCGTTGCCATCCGCCACGCCGTCCTGGTCGCTGTCCGGCTCCACGGGGCTCATGCACGCCGAGGCCAGAAGGCCCCGCAGTTGGTGTTCCTGGCCATCGCTCAGCCCGTCCCCGTCGGTGTCCATCACCAGGGGGTCGCTGTTGTAGACCATCTTCTCCCAGCCATCCGCAAGCCCGTCGTTGTCGCTGTCCGCGTCCCGGGGGTTGGTCTCGCCGTCCGCCGGGTCGAACTTGCCGTCCTGGTCGCTGTCCTCCTCGCCGTCCGCCAGCCAGTCCCCATCGCTGTCTGCCGCGAAGGGGTTGGTGCCGCTGGCGAACTCCCGCCAGTTGCTGAGGCCGTCGTTATCCGAGTCCAGTTGGTCGTCGTCGGGCACCAGCGGGTCGGTGCCGTCCACCAGCACCTCCTCGCCGTCCTGCACGCCGCCCTTGTCCGTGTCGGAGGCCAGGGGGTCCAGGCCCCGCTCCAGCTCCACAAAGTCCGACACACCGTCCTGGTCGCTGTCCGCCTTGGCGGGGTTGGTGCCGCCGGCCAGCT
>CAIXZC010000250.1 GCA_903923815.1 uncultured Myxococcales bacterium | reverse complement strand
GGGCGCTGGGCGAGATCGAGGCCGAACTGGACCAGAAGCTGGCAAAGGCCGGGGCCTATGCGCGGAACGACATCTTCATTGAGAAGGGTGGCGACTTCGAGAACCAGGCGGAGACCTTCGAGGCTCTGGGGCTGGCGTTGCTGCTGGGCTTCATCCTGGTGTATCTGGTGATGGCGGCCCAGTTCGAGTCCTTCCTGGACCCCTTCATCATCATCTTCTCCATCCCCTTCGCCTTCACGGGCGCCTTCCTGTTCCTGATGATGGCGGGGCAATCCTTGTCAATGTCGGCCATCCTGGGCCTCATCATCCTGATAGGTGTGGTGGTGAACACGGCCATCGTGATGATTGACTACACCAACATGCTGCGGCGGGTGGAGGGCATGTCCCTGAACGACGCCGTGGTGACCGCCTGCAGCCGCCGTCTGCGGCCCGTGCTGATGACCAGCTTGACCACCATGTTCGGCCTGCTGCCCATGGCGCTGAAGACGGGCTCGGGCGCGGCCTTCTGGCAGCCCCTGGGCCTGGCCACCTTCGGCGGCATGTTGTTCTCCACGCTGGTGACGCTGATCCTGATCCCCGTGCTTTACAGCCTGTTCGAGCGCTTCCGTCGGGAGAAGTTCGATGCCCCCGAGGAGGTGCTGGAACCCGAGCCCGCCGATACAAATCTGTGACGGTTCAGTCGGACAGCTTGTCGTAGCAGGTTGAGATGGTGGTCTGGAAGGCGTCCTTCACCAGGGCTTCGTCCAGGTTCTCCCCGCCGGCGCGGTCGCTGAAGAACAACTCGAACTCCAGCTTGTCATCCCGCACCTTGGTGACCTTCAGCTTCAGCCGATCCAGGTGTACGGCCTCCAGGCTTTCGCCGTCCTTGAGGGCCCGGTAGGCGCAGGACGCCAGGACGCCCTCCTCGTATATCACGTCGAAGCGGCTGTGGTCCATGGAGGACCAGTTGACGGTGGGTTTTTCCCGCACCTTGGGCTTCTTGGCCAGGCAGTCGGTGGCGGGCAGCAGGATTGCCAGTATCACCAGGGGAACCAGGGCTCGCGAGGTCATTTCATTCCCTCCCAATCCTCTGTGCTGGGGCACTTGACGGAAAGGATTGTAAATCCGATAGGTTGGGGGGGCAAGGAGAACGATCAGGGGGCCCGCTTGCTTACGCGCGCGGTTCAGTCCAGCTTGGTGAAGGCCTGGGCGAGGTCGTTGATCAGGTCCTGGGCGTCTTCGATGCCCACGGAGTAGCGCACGAGGCCGTCGGTGATGCCGCTCTTCTGGCGCTCGTCGGCGGGGATGCCCGCGTGGGTCATGGATGCGGGGTGTTCGATGAGGGTCTCCACGCCGCCCAGGGAGACGGCCAGGGTGGCCAGTTGGACGGTGTCCATGAGGCGGCGGCCGGCCTCCAGACCTCCTCGCATCTCAAAGCTGAGCATGGCGCCAAAGCCCGACATCTGGGTCTTGGCAAGCTCGTGCTGGGGGTGGGACGGCAGGCCCGGATAGCGCACCCAGGCCACCTCGGGGCGGGCCTCCAGCCACTGGGCGATCACCAGGGCGCTTTCCTGGGCACGCTGCATGCGCAGGGCCAGGGTCTTGAGGCCGCGGTGGACCAGGAAGGCCTGATGGGGATCCATGTTGCAGCCCAGATGGCGCATGGAGTCGGTCAGTTGCTTGCCCAAGGCAAGGTCACGCGCCACCGCGATGCCCCCCACCACGTCGGCGTGGCCGTTGATGGACTTGGTGACGGAGTGCAGCACCACGTCGGCGCCAAGCGTGAGGGGCCGCTGCAGGTAGGGCGAGCCGAAGGTACTGTCCACCACCAGCAGGGCCCCGTGCCGGTGGGCCAGGTCCGCCACGGCCCGGATGTCGGTGATCTGCATGGTGGGGTTGGAGGGGGTCTCGACGTAGACGACCTTGGTGCTGGGCCGCATGACGGCCTCCATGCCGGGCAGGTCAGTGGTGTCCACGAAGTCGGCGCTGACCCCGAAGCGGGACAGGTGCTTGTGGATGAGCCCGAAGGTGGCGCCGTACACCGAGCCCGTGCATACGATGTGCTGGTCCTTGCCCAGCAGCGCCAGCAGCACCGTCGCCACTGCCCCCATGCCGGAGCTGGTGGCCACCGCGCAGCAGCCCTCCTCCAGGTTGGCGACGCAGTCCTCCAGGGCCCTGGTGGTGGGGTTGGCAATTCGGGTGTAGATGTAGCCCTCCTCCGTCCCCGCGAAGCGATTGGCCCCCTGCTGGGCGCACTCGAAGGCAAAGGTCGAGCACTGGTAGATGGGCGTCACCACGCTGCCCAGGGGATCCTTCTGGTTGCCGGCATGAACCAGCCGGGATGCGAAGCCCTTACAGTTGCCGTGGGAGTTGGACTGCTGCGAATTACTGGACATGACTGCCTCCGTGTTGGGTTAGGTGCCTTCAGTGTGAGTGGCCGCAGCCGCCCAGCCCATGCTGGTGTCCGCCGCACACATGATTGGGGGTGGGCTCGGCCAGACGTCCCGCTCGGAACGCGTCCAGCAACTGCTGAGCGGACCCCGGCTGGGCCAGGAGGACCTTGACGCCGGCTGCCCGCAGCTTCGCCAGTGCGCCCCCGCCGATCCCCGCCACCACCACCGCGCCAACCTGCTCGTTGCTGAGGGCCGCCAGGGGCTGGCACATGCCGTGGCTGTGGTGCTGGTTGGAGTTTGCGACCACCCGGCACTGGCTGGTGTCGGAGTCGACGATCAGAAACATCGGGGCCGAGCCAAAGTGTCCGAAGACCTGGCTCTCAAGCCCAAGATCACTGGCTACGGGAATGCAGATGTTCACAGCTTCCTCCTTTGGACCGGGGTCTCCGGGCCATCCGAGGGGTCGGTGATGTCGGGGATTCGGCAACATCGGCGCCCTTCGTTCTTGGGGCAGACCGGGCCTCCTTCAATGCGAAGGGCCCGGCCATTCACCAAGGCATCCGCCACCTTCCGGCGGGCGCTCTCGATGATGCGGCTGAAGGTGGGCCTTGAAACGTGCATCTGGGCCGCCGCGGCCTCCTGATACGCACCCTCCAGATCGGCCAGCCGCAGGGCCTCGAACTCGTCCAGGGTCATGACTGTCTCCTGCAACTCAGACATGGGAATGCCGGCGGGCTTGAAGACGGTTGACCAGGGCTTGCCTGAGATTTTTCTGCAACAGGGGGGTCGGGACATGAGCCACCTCCACGGAGGCCCATTATTGACATATGCTCGTAACTGTCAAGAACACCGCAGAACGGGATGTTTCAGTCCAGGGGGACGGCCTTGTCCACCTTGAGGCCGTTGATCTTGACGGGCTTGATGGGGGTCATCTCCACGGCGGGGACGTCGCTGGGGCTGCGGGGGGGCCAGGCGGCCTTGGCGGTGGCGCCCATGCTTTGGCTGATGGAGCTGGCCTTGACCCGGACCTCGGTGGGGTTGCCCACCAGGATGAAGGACTTCTGAATGGTCCCCGAAGCCCCTTCCCATTCAATGACTTCGGCCTTGGAGCCCTGAACAAGCTGGGCCTGACCGTCCCACTCGATGGCGAAGTCGATGGGGGCGGCCAGCCGGCCGGTGACCTGGACGGTGGCCAGCAGTTGCACGCCCTCCTGGTCGGGGCGGCCCTCCAGGGTGACGCTGAGGGGCGCCTGGGCGACCTGGGCAGGGGCCGCGGGAGTGGGCTTGGAGGCGGGGGTGGCGGCGTCGGTGCCCTTAGCAGAGCAGCAGGACCAGGCGCCAATCAAGAGGACCGTGAGAATTGCCTTCTTCATGCTTGTTCTCCTTTATTCGCAGAGCACGGGGTTGTCGAAGGGGAACCCCAGCTCATTGATGACGGTGTTGTAGATGGTCTCGGCCAGGGCCGGGTTGTTGCAGGCCACGGCGTCCACGTAATCCACCAGGTCGGCGCCCTGGTAGGCACGGTCCAGGCTTAGGAAACGGTAGGAGGCCAGGGCCTCGAAGGTGCGCGTGGTGCCCAGGGCGGTGGTGTCTGAGGGCTCCTCGTATTCGGGGATGTCGTCGCCGTCCCAGAGGTGCCAGATGACCGCGCCCACGTAGTTCTCGTCAAGCTGCTGCTTGAGGCCGCCGTCGGAGGAGGGCAGGGACATGTTGTACTGGTCGCCGCCGGACATGAAGGACAGGGAGGAATAGTCCACCCAGAAGGAGTTGCCGCCCTGGATGTCCCAGTAGAGGGGCTGGGGCTCTTCGACCCAGCGGCTGAAGGTGGACAGGGCGAAGAAGGTGGCAAAGCCCTCGCTGAAGGCGAAGGGGGGGACGATCTTGCTGCCGATGTTGTGGGGGCCGCCGGGGCTGTCGTCGCGCAGGTAGCGGTCGGCGACGTAGTGGCCGAACTCGTGGAGGACCACGGTGTAGCCCCAGGCAGAGGAGGAGTCAGACTCGCCGCCGATGAAGATGGTGTGGGGAAGCTCGGTGCTGCCCATGGTCTGGGGATAGCCGCCGCCGTAGCAGGCGCCGCAGGTCCAGGCCTCGCCGGGGGACCACAGGAGGGCCAGGGGGGCCAGGGCGTCGACATCGCTGGCCAGGATATCGGTCCAGATGGTGCGCATGGCCAACTGAGTCAGCAGGAAGGTGTAGATGGCGCCCGAGCCCTGGGCTTCCTTGATGGTGATCTTGCCCAGGTTGGTGCCGTTCCCCAGCGCCTTGGTGAAGACCCAGGGGCTGATCTCGCCGGAGGAGGGGGCGCCGCCGCCGGACTCGGGCTGGCCCACCACCAGCTTGGCGTCGTCCTCCAGGGTGGGGGCCCAGATGCAGGCGAAGTAGAGCTCGTCGCCGGTGACCGGGGCGCGGGACAGCTCAATGGCGAAGGCGCCGTCGTCCTCGACTTGACCCACGCCCAGGGTGTTGCCGTCGGCGTCCAGGGCCAGGGCCAGCATGCCGCCGGCGGGCAGTTCAATGGTGGAGGAGAGGGCCAGGCTGCCCTGGTCGTCCAGTTCGGGGAAGCGGGCCTGGAAGAAGAGGGAGCCGGTGACGGTGGTGCCGTCGCCGCAGGTGCCGCAGCTTCCACCGCAGCCGTCGTCACCGCATTCCACGCCGTCGCACTGGGGCGTGCAGGTCTCCGAGTCCTCTTCGGTCAGGAAGCAGGAAGTGAACAGCAAGGGCACGACCAACAATAGCGGGAGAAGCTTTCTCATGGGTTCCGGGACCTCCAAGTGGACCTCAACAGGCGGGCGCCATGATAGCCCCAGCGAGGGTCAATTGCAAAGCACCAGCCCGCTGTAAGGGAAGCCCAGGTGGCTGATGATCATGTTGTAGATGTCCATGGCGAGGCTGGCGTGGGTGCAGATGGCGGCGTCGAAGAAGTCCACCAGATCGGCCCCGTGGGCGCCCCGGTCCAGCACCATCATGCGGCGGCTGGAGATGGCCAGGAAGATGCCGTCCAGATCCAGGGCGATGCCGTCCGGGGGGTCCTCCAGGTCCGTGATGGTGGCACCGTCGAGGAAGTCCCAGAGCGCCGAGGTTACGTAGTCCTCGCGGAGGTACTGCTTGATGTCATCGCCGGGGTCGGGGTACTCCATGTAGGCGCCGTAGCCGCCGCTGTAGCCGACGACCATGCGGGAGAAGTCCATCCAGAAGGAGCTGCCGCCGTTGATTTGCCACAGCACGGGGTAGGCCTGGCCGTATTGGATGCTTTGGATGGCGATGGCGAAGAAGGAGGCGAAACCCTCGCTCCAGGCGAAGGCCGGGTGGATCTTCTCGCCGATGTAGTGGACGCCGCCCCGGCTGTCGTCGCGGAAGTGGCTGTAGGCCATGTGGTGGCCGACCTCGTGGAGGATGGTGCCGTCGCAGAAGGCGGTGGAGCCGCTGCCGTCGTCGCCAAAGAAGATGGAGGTGTTGAAGCCGACGCCGCCGATGGTCTGTTGGAGTTCCGAGGAGAAGCAGGAACCGCAGGACCAGGAGAGGCCTGGGCCCCACATGATGCCCAGGGTGCGGGTGCGGCTGGTGGCGTTGGGGGGCAGGTGGCGCAGGGTCTCGGCGAAGGCGAAGCGGGCCTCAATGAAGATGTTGATCACGGCCGAGCCGTCCGCTTCGGCGATGGTCACGGTGCCAACGTCGCCGTCAGCGGGGATGGTCGCCTGGAAGGCCCAAAGGTCGCTGCTGCCTTCCCTGGGGTCGCCGCCCAGGCGGGGGCGGCCGATGGCAAAGGCGGGCTGGCTTTGGACGTCATTCTGGTTCCACATGCAGGGAAAGATCAGCAGGTCACCCTTGCGGGCGGGGCGGGGCAGATCCAGGCGGAAGTAGCCCTTGCGGTTCACCTCGCCGCGGGCCAGGGTCGTGCCGTCTGCGTCCATCGCCAGGGCGGGCATGCCGGAGGCAGGGTAGGGCTTGGGGCCGGTCAATTCCAGGCCGCCGCCGCTGTTGTATTCGGGGTAGCGCAGTTCATACAGAAGCTGGCCCACCACGGTCTGCCTGGAGCGGGGCTGGCAGATGCCGTGCACCTCATCGCAGTTGTTGCCGTGGCAGTTCCCGCAGGACCCGCCGCAGCCGTCGTCGCCGCAGTCTCGCAGGCTGCAGTCGGGCACGCAGGGGGCCTCCAGGAGGGTGTCGGAGCTGGCGTCCAGGCCGCCCCCATCCAGGGTGCCGTCGGCCGCCGTGGCGTCCGAGTCGTTGGCCAGGTCGGAAGGGGCGTCCTCGTTGTCGGTGGTGTCGGGGGCCTCGGGGGCGCTGTCGGCAAGGGGGGATGCGTCGACGCTGTCGGCGTCATCCAGGTCAATCAGATCCGCTGGGGAGAGGTCGCCAAGGTCGGCTTCGAGGGCGTCGAGGGGGCCACCGTTGCTGTCGGTGCCGTCGAGTGTGGCCAAGGTGTCGCCTGCGGGGCCGCTGCCAAGGTCCGTGCAGGCGCTGGCGGAGGCCAGGACCAGCAGGAACAGGAGGGCCAGATATCCGTTTTTCATGCAGCACCCAAGCCGTGATTCAGCGCCTGCGCAAACCCAGGTCTGCGACCGAGGGTGGATGATCTTCCGGGGCCAGCTTCCGGTCAAGCGAATTCCTGGATAAAGCGGTTGCCGCCTGGGGGACCGAAGAGTAGTATCCGGCCCCAGTTCACTTTCCTGGAGATGGTCAGCATGACCTGGAAGCCGGCCCGGCTTGGGGCGGAGTCGTGGCATTTGTGGGTGCGGGTGTTCACCGCGCTGGTGGTGCCCTTCGCTGCGCTGAAGGCCGCCGTGGTGTTGTACTACGCCACGGGGGGGCGCTCCTTTGAGCCCACCTGGAAGCTGGCCTCCAAGAGCCTGATGTACTTCGGGTCGGACATCCTTGGGGCGGCCCTGCTGGCGCTGGTGGTGCTGGCGGTGGTGGCCCTGCCGTTGGCCCTTGGGCGGCCTCGGATTGCCCACCTGCTGGCGGGGGTCCTGGCTGGCCTGCTGGCGGGGTTCGAGGGTGCGTCGGTCATCAGTCAGGTCTACATGGGGGGGCCTCTGACCCTGCAGGCGCTTCAGGCGGTGGCCATCTCAGAGGACTCCGCGGGCGTGTCCCAGGCGGCCATGGTCAGTTCCATGATGGACATGCTGAATCCCGTGTCGGTGGCGGCGTTGCTGCTGCCTCCGGTGCTGGCGCTCTGGGCGTTTCATGTTCCGGGGCCAGGGCTTGCCCGCTGGCAAGGTGGGCGACGCTGGGTGCTGTGGGGGCTATTGGGGGCGGAGGCCATTCTGACCGTCGTGTTCGTCCCGCTCATGGTCGCTGGCGAAATTGGAATTCGCATTTATTCCGATGGGTTGGAAGATAGTCCTTCAATCATATTCTTAAGGTCGTTGGCCCTGCCTGTGACGGAGGCCTTTGGCGACAAGGTGCCCCTGACGGACCCCTTCGTGTTGGATGTCAAGGCCGCCCATGAGGTGCGGCCGGCGGGGGACCTGCCACCCCTGGCGGGGGCCAAGCCTGCGCGCACCAACGTGGTCTTCGTCATGCTGGAATCGGTGGGCGAGGTCTACCAGGAGGATCCCCTGCCCTTCATGCCTTTCCTCAAGGCCCTGGGATCGGAGGGCGGGCACGGCACGGGTGCTGCCTGGTTCAAGCGCCACTATTCGACCTTCTCGCTTACCACGGCGGCCTGGTTCTCCATGCTGTGCTCGGAGCTGCCCTATCCCAGCTTCAAGCCGGTGACGCGGCTGAACCCCTCCATACCTTGCCGCTGCCTCAGCGAGACCCTGGCGGACGAAGGCTACCGCACCATCCTGGCCAGCAGCCACCCGGCCACCTGGGACCAGCGCACGGGGTTCCTGAAGTACCGGGCCTTTGAGACCTCCTTCGACTCCCTTGGCAACCCCCGGCGGCCCAAGGCCTTCACCAACAAGTGGGGCATCGACGACGCCGCCACGGTGGACGAGGCCCTGTCCCTGCTGGCCAAGGACGACGGCCGGCCCTTCTTCCTGTTCCTAATGCTGATCTCCGGGCACCACCCCTTCATTGCCAGTCGGGAGCAGGCCCTGCACCCGGCCGAGGACCGGCTGACCGAGTACAAGCGCGCCCTGGCCCACGGGGACAAGCAGTTGGCGCGGTTCTATGAGGGGCTCAAGGCCCTTGGGGTGGACGACACGACGCTGATCGTCGTGGTGTCGGACCACGGCGAGGCCCACGGCCCCCAGGCGGGGCGGAACGTGCTGGAACCGGTGGTGCGGGTACCCCTGGTCATGCGGGGGCCCCAGCTTGAGGGGCTGGTGGTGGACAGCGATCTGGTGACCAGCCACACGGACATTCCGCCCACCATCCTGGGCCTGCTGGGGATTCCCGTGCCCTGCACCATGAAGGGGCGGAACCTGCTGAGCGACGGCGGCCCCCGGGTGGCCTTCTTCGGTGGGCGGCCCCCCAAGGCCCAGCTTGGGCTGCTGGATGGGCCCTGGAAGTTCGTGCTGGAGGACCGACGCGACGCCTTTCTATTCAATGTAATAGACGACCCCGAGCAGCGCACCAACCTGGCGGGGCAGCAGCCGGCCCTGGCGGCGCAGCTGGAGCAGCGCCTGCGCTACGTCATCGCCCACGCCGAGAACCTCATCCCCAACTACAGCGCCATCCTGCGCGCCAGCGGTTGCAATCCAAGGGCGCCCCGCAGCCCCCAGGGGCACTAAAACAGACCGGCATTCCCCCGTTGACATTGGCCAAGACCGCTTCGTATCCTGCGGCCCTCAATCGGGCCCAGGGGGGCCCCTTTGGCGGAAACATTTTTGGAGAAGACCATGAAGAAGCTGTTCAGCCTTGTCGGTGCCCTGTTGCTGGTCAACCTGCTGCTGCCGGTGTCCGCCGCCCAGGCCCAGGATCCCCTGGCCCGCTGCCTGGGAAGCCACTGCTTCCAGATGCCGGTGCATCAGCCAAACGCCTTCGTGACCACCCAGTTCGGGTTCCTCCAGGGCGTCATGACCATGAGTTCGAAGGATGTGGCGCTGGCCGACGGTACCACCTTCGACTTCTCCATGGCGGGCGTGCGGGAAGAGCTGGACTACTTCCTGGCCTTTGGCCGCACCTTCGGCGTGTACCTGAAGGGTGGGGGCTTCGCCTTGACGGGGCTCAACTCGGATTCTGCGCTGCTGTTCGGTGGGCAGGGGTCCTTCAACGGGGAGTTGGGGGTCGCAATGTCCGTGCTGCGGGGTTCCTCCACCGCCATCACCGTGCGGGTGGGCGTGACCAAGGGCAAGACCCTGGCAGTGCAGCCCTATCCTTTGATCAACCAGATCATGAACGGCGGCTCCCTGGATGCCACCCTCATGTTCTCCAGCTCCAACAGCACGGGCGTGGCCCCCGCGTTGGTGGTGGCTCAGTCCCTGGGTGCGGCCCTGGGTCTGCAGGCCTCGGCCTGGATGGATTACGGCAAGGAGGATGGGGAGACGGTAAAGAAGCTGAACGGCGCCGCGGCGTTGGACCTGGACTTCGGGGCCTTCTCGACCATCCCGCTGGCCCTGTCCGGCGAGTTCCTCTACTCCAAGACCCTCGGCCAGGATTACAACGAGAAGACCTTCGGTGGCGGCGCCTACTACAGCGGGAGGCCCGACCTGCAACTGGGCCTGTTCGTGTCCTCCACCATCTATCCCAAGAACGCCCTGTTCGTGAACGGCATCGACAACCTGTACGGGCAGTTGATGATGCGGTACTTCTTCTAGACAGCCGGGACGGCCGGCCCGCTTACTTCGTGCGCGGCTTGGACGGACAGGCGGACAGCCCGCTTACTGACGTGCGCGGCTTGGATCGACGAAGGCCACCGGCGACAACGACAAGCAGTCGCCGAAGGGAGCGCGGAGGAGCCCCCATTCTGGTGAACACCAGGATG
>CAIXZC010000249.1 GCA_903923815.1 uncultured Myxococcales bacterium | reverse complement strand
GTTTGCGGGCGCCCAACCTGTACGCCAAGGTGGAGGGGCAGAAGGTCAAGAGGATGCTGCAGTTGACGGCGGGGGGTAGCGAGTACAACCCCAATGTGGATGCCAACGCGGCGGACCTGGCCATGCGCTTCGGGCGCATCTACCTGAGCCGAGCCAATGTGGATTCGACGCCGCAGGACAAGGCGGGGGGCTGCCTGTCCATCGTGGCCCACGAGATGTTCCACGCCATCTTCAACGCCTACGGCATTCCGGCCATCTGCTTTGATGTGTGGGAGGGTACGGAGAAGTTCTGTTACAGCTCCCATTCTGGCTTCAACGAGGGCATGGCCACGGCGGCGGGGTACTTCCTGGAGCACGGCAGCCCCGCCCAGGTGCGCCCCAACGAGCCTCGCAACTGGCTTAGCATGGGGCTGGGCACCTGCGACCCGGCCAATGGGATGCTGGCCTACATGAACCAGGACTTCTTCGTGCGGCTGCTGCGCATCGGGACGCTGGAGGACTTCCCGCGGGTGCTGGCGGCCCTGAAGAAGACCGTCCTGCCGACCACGGTGACCCAGGTGCGGGATGTGGTGGGGCGCTACTCGGAGGCGCTGCAGGTCAACTACGCGGTGGACGGGAACACCTTCCTGGGGATGTACCTGGCGTACCTGGCGGACCGGGGCTTCGAGCGGACGCCCGACGGGTGGCTGCGGGACGACGAGCCCCTGGAGGCGGACGGTGGGACCCAGTGGTTCCTGGCGGAGGATCTGTTCATCAAGGGCTCCCGGGCCGAGATAACCGCCGACTTCTGCGATGTCGTGGGGGAGACCCTGGTCTGCGCGCTGGAGTACAAAAAGGTGATGGCCCTGGGGGGCATCCTGATTGAACTGCCTGTGGGCGTGGATGGGCCGCTGCCGGACGCCCTGCTGGGCAAGCCCTTGCAGGTCAAGATCAGCAACACGGCCAGCGCGGGCGGGGCGGCCTTCGCGGCCTTTGGGATGACCGATTTCCAGGGCAGCGCGCAGTCCTTCAAGCGCAGCTTCGACGGGGCCGAGGTGACCATGACGGGCCTGGAGGAGTTCGAGAGCCTGGGCATCATCGCGGTGGTTGGCGGGGCCTCCGAGCCCACCATGACCATCAAGGTCGTGGTGTCCAAGGTGGAGGAGGACGAGGGCGGCTGGGTGGACCCCAGCACGGGGCTGCGGTGGCAGAACCCCGCGGCGGGATTCATGGACTTTGAGGAGGCCTCGGCCTACTGCCCGAACCTGGGCGCGGGCTGGCGGCTGCCCACGGTCAGCGAGGCGCGCAGCCTCTTTCGGGGTTGCGATGCGGTGGGGGACGGCGGGGGCTGCGGCATCAGCGACGGCTGCACCAACCACGACTGCGGCGACGGCACTACCTGCGAGTACGCCTGCGGCTACGAAAGCGGCCCGGGGCCGGAGGGCTGCTACTGGGACGCGGCTTTGGAGGGCCACTGCACCGCCTACTGGACCGGCACCACGGTGACGGACTGGGGCGACAGCGCCTTCTTCACCCAGTACGGCAGCGCTACGGTCAGCACCGCCTCCTACTTCATCGACAACGCCGTGCGCTGCGTGAAGAAATAGCGATCTTGCAGGTCATACCGCGCATGTTTTGACGGATCTTGACGGTTATACCGAGCATGTTTGCGCCCGAGGACGGGGGTCAGGGCTTGTAGCGGCGGGTGATGTTCTTGGGGCGGTTGTATTTGAAGTGCAGTTCGTTGAGATACGCACACAGGTAATGCATCAGGACGTGGTCCAAGGCG
>CAIXZC010000248.1 GCA_903923815.1 uncultured Myxococcales bacterium | reverse complement strand
GCCAAGGAAGGCCCGGGAGAGCTGGGCGGAGGGGGCCTCGTCGTAGGCCGTGACGGAACCCTCCAGCGCGCAGTCGAAGCCGGGGGTGTTGGCCTGGGCCGGGCTGTTGTCCAGGACGTTGCCGCAGGAGTTGCAGAACTCACGAACTACCGTGCCGGTGTCCAGGTCCAGGACGAAGATGGCCTTGCCCGCCTGGGCGTCGTCGCGGATGGCGCCACCGCCGCCGAGGACCACCAGGGCGCGGTCCTGAAGGACACTGTTGAAGGAGAAGAAGGAGTTGGCCAGGACGGGGCTGCTGAAGGTGTTGCCCAGGCGGGCGAGGGCGTCGCTGGCCTGGCAGCCGTGGGTGCCGTTGGTGTCCCGGAAGCAGCGGCGGGAGTTGGAGAGCTCCCATTTGAAGACGGGGTTGGTGGGGTCCGTGACGTCCAGGGCGAAGAGGCCCCGGCCGCCGCCGCCGTAGCCGCTGACCAGGATGGAGCGCCAGGAGGCAACCTCGGTGGCCAGGTCCACGCCGCTTGAGGGCTTGCGGAGGCGCAGATCCTTGACCACGGGGGAGCCGTCCAGCAGGTTCACCGAGCCCAGGGCCAGGTCGTTGGCGCGGCCGGCCAGGAGGGCGGGCAGGAAGGCCCACAGCTCGGTGCCGAAGTCGGGGTCGTCGATGGTCAGGGGGTCGCGGTCCACGCGGAAGGCGTGCAGGAGGCCCTCGTTGGTGCCCACGAACAGCACCGTGGGGCGGGCCAGGATGGAGGCCTGGGCGCGGTAGGCCAGGAAGGAAGGGACGGGGGCGTTGACGGAGAAGAGGTCGGCCTGGATGGCGGGCTGGGAGTTGTAGATGGCACCAAGGCGGGCGGCTTCGCGGCGGCTGCCCGGGTCGGCGCGCAGCAGGCGGATGAGCTGATCCTTGTAGGTGACGCGGTTGGCGGGGATGGAGGCGTCGCCGATCTCGGTGGTCTTGCCCGTGGGGTTGTGGGCCAGGCCATAGGTCTGGTCCAGGGACAGCAGGATGCCGCCCGAGGGGACGCCAAGGAAGTCGGGGGTGATGGCGGTGTTGGCGGCGGTGAGGGGCTGAATGGTGCCGTCCACCTGGGTGTAGATGGCGCGGGGGCTGGTGCGGGTGTTGAGGGCGGTGTCCAGGGAGAAGACGTCGCACAGGGAGGCCCCACCGGTCCAGCCGGCGGCGTTGCAGGAGGCATCGCAGCGATAGAGGTACTGGTCCAGGTGGCCCTCGGTGTCCATGGGGGAGCCGCTGGAAGGGGACCAGGAGCCGAAGAAGCGATACTGGCGGTCGGCGGGCAGCTTGGTGCGGCTGGTGGCCACGGTGTCGATGTTGGAGGTGCCGTCGGGCAGCAGGCGGTTGGCGATGAGCTCCAGGGCGTGCCTCAGCTCGTCGTAGTCGCGGGTGAAGTAGGGGGCGATGGTGCCGCCCGCCTGGGCGATGGCGGTGAGTTCGGCCATGTCGGGGTGCGGGACCTCGTAGCCCACGACGAACACGAAGACCCCGGAGGCGTAGAGGGTGGCGGCGGCGGCGGTGGGGCTGGAGTAGCCAAGGAGTTCCTCGGGCAGGTCGGACAGGCCGCTGGTGATGATGATGACGGCCTTCTCGCGGCAACCGGCCACGGGGTCGCTTTCCTCGCCCTCGGCGGGGGCCTCGATCTCCTGGAAGACGTACAGCAGGTCCTCCAGGGAGGCGGCGGCGGTCAGGGCACCGTAGGGGCGGGAACCCAGGATCTGCTGCTGCACCTGATCGTTGATGGCGGCGATGTTGGTGGAGGTCTCGCCGGAGGGCGGCATGACCAGCCCGCCCCAGTCGGCGAACTCGTTGCGGATGCCGATGTTGAAGGCGCCGCCGCTTTTGTTGGGGCCGCGGCTGAAGCCACCGTCGGCGTCGGTGGCCGTGGAGAGGACGCCCTCCGACGTGGCCAGGCCGAACTTGATGTGGTCACCGAAGACGTCCAACAGGCCGTTGGCGTCCTGGGGGTCGCCCATGGCGGTGCTGTCCCACTGAACGTGCTTGAGGGTGATGCCCAGGTCCTCGGCGTTGAAGTAGATGCGGTTGTCGTAGAAGCAGAAGTAGCCCTTGATGGTGCCAGTGAGGGCCTCGATGATTTCGATCCAGCGGCTCTTCTCGTTGTAGTGCTTGATCTGGTATCCGACGCCGTGAATGTCGTTGTCCACGGCGTAGCAGTCGGGCAGGTGCTTGTTGTCGTCCTCGTAGTGCTTGTTGCCGCCGCTGGGCTCTTCGCCCTGACCGTTCTTCAGGTCCGAGCTGTATTGCATGCGGTCGGACACGTCCAGCAGCAGCATGACGTCGGCCTTGGGGCGCTGGCTTGCCTGCAGGAACCCAGGCAAGGCGGCCACCATGAGCAAGACAAGAAACCAGAAGGGCAGTCGATGACTACTGAGGATCTGTTCCATGGGGCGCCTCCTTCCCAGGGCTTGGTCGCAGGCTTTGGAGCAGACATTTCAAGAACCCGGAACACCCCTAAGTGGGTTGCGGGCTCGACTGGCGCGATTGTGACAGAGTGCAGCGCCAGGACCAAGAAGAATCATCCGGGGGCGCTGCAAGAGATGGGTCAACGGTGGCAGGGACCGCCGCTGTAGAACAGCTCGGCCGCAAGGCAGTCCAGGGTGCACAGGTTGGGGAACGTGACCAACTGAACGCCCACAAGCCCGCAGACGGGTTCGCAGGTCTGGTCGCAGGCGGGGCAGGAGAGGGTGGCCTGGCAGACGCCGTCGCAGGCCATAGTGGCGCCGCCGCCGCAGCCCTCCAGGTGGCACAGGTTCCACCAGGTCTGGCCGTCACTGCCGCAGACCGGGGCGTAGGTGTCGGGGCAGGCGGGCTGGCCCTGAGGCTGACATTCGGGGGGGGTGGGGCAGGGGCCGCTGCTGGCGATCTCGGGGCAGTTGGCCTGACCGCCCAGGCAGGTGGGGGAGCCGATGGCACAGCGCAGGTCGCAGAAGCTGGCGTAGGTCTGGTGGTCGGTGCCGCAGAGCTGCTGGGCCGCCTGTTCTGCCAGGGTGCAGTCGCAGGGAGCGCAGGGGCCAAGGGCGAAGGAGGCGGCGCCGGCGCACTCGGCCTCGCAGGGGTTGGGATAGGTCTGGCGGTCCGAGCCGCAGACCTCCCAGCCCGTGACGCCCTCCCACTGGGGGCAGCGGCAGGTGCATTGGGATTGCTGGTCGCAGGTGCTGGGCAGGAGGCATTGGCCACAGGTGCCGCCGCAGCCGTCGTCGCCACATTGGCGGTCCTGGCAGTCGGGGACGCACTTGCAATGGCCGTCGTCGGGGTCGCACTGTTGCTGGGGGCCGCAGGGCTTGGCCACGGCAGAGAACACCCAGCACCCGGGGAAGACGGGCAGGCGCTCCAGGCACTGACGGAAGGCGTCGGGGCCGTCGCAGGTCTGGGTGCCGGGGACGCAGTCGGAGGTGCAGGTCTCCATCTCCAGGCACTTGCCCTGGATGCAGCCAAAGCCCTGGTCGCAGGTGCCGCAGGTGCCGCCGCAGCCGTCCGAGCCGCACACGATCCCCAGGCACTTGGGGGTGCAGCATTCGCCGGCGTAGCAGACCTGGGCGGCGTTCGCGCAGCAGGAGGGGCCGCAGGCGGCATGGGGGCAGGCACAGGACGCGCTACCGGCGTCCAAGGGTTGGCAGGTCTGGCCCTGGGGGCAGGTCTGGGGGGCGGAGAACAGCCAGCACTCACCGGGTTGGTCGGGCCCGGCGAAGCTGTCTTCGCAGGTCTCCAGGGCGGGGCCGTTGCAGCGGGTCTGGCCGGGGCTGCACTGTTGGTCGGCGGGGGGGCATTGGGGGCCGCAGGTGCCGGTGGCGGGGGTGCAGACTTGACCCTGGGCGCAGTCCCCGCAGGAGCCGCCGCAGGCGTTGGGGCCGCAGAGCCGGTCCTGGCACTGGGGTTGGCAGATGTCCGTGGAGGTGTCGTCTGGCCCGAGATCAGCCAGATCCTTGGGCGCCTGGGTGTCCAGGGGGGCGTCGGGGGCGGCGGTGTCGCCGGGCGGGGTGTCCGAGGGGGGCAGGTCGGCGGGCGGGGTGTCGGCTTCGACCAGGTCAGTGGTGTCGCCGGAGGGCGGGTCATCCACGGGGGGACGGCAGCCAAAGGCCAGCAGCAGGATGAGGACCAGGAGTGGGGCAATTGGTTTCACGGTGTTTCCCCCAACTTGCGCCCCTTCCACAGCTTGTACACCGCCGGATACACCAGCAGTTCCAGCAGGAAGGAGGTCGCCAGACCGCCAATCATGGGGGCGGCGATGCGTTTCATGACGTCGGCCCCGGCGGAGGTGGACCACATGATGGGCAGCAGGCCCAGGAAGGCGGCGGCAACGGTCATCAGCTTGGGGCGCACCCGCTTGACGGCGCCGTGCCAGATGGCAGCGTCCAGGTCCGCGCGGGTGTTGAGGCGGCCCTCGCGGACGGCCTGGTCGTAGGAGAGGTCCAGGAACAGCAGCATGAAGACGCCCGTCTCCGCGTCCAGGCCCAGCAGAGCGATCATGCCCACCCAGGCGGCGATGGAGACGTTGTAGTCCAGGGCGTAGAACAGCCAGATGGCACCCACCGCTGAGAAGGGCACCGCCAGCATGACCAGGGCGGCCTTGAAGGACGAGCGGGTGTTCAGATACAGCAGCACGAAGATCAGCAGCAGCGTGAGGGGCACCACGACCTTCAGACGCTCTTTGACGCGCAGCATGTTCTGGTACTGGCCGCTCCACTCCAGGCTGTAGCCCACGGGCAACTGGAGCTGGGCGTCCACGCGCTTCTTGGCTGCCTGGACGTAGCTGCCCAGGTCTCGGCCCACCAGATCCACGAAGACGTAGCCCGCCAGAAAGCCGTTCTCATCCCGCAGCATGGAGGGGCCCTGGACCAGCTTGAGGTCCGCCACCTGGGCCAGGGGGATCTGGGCACCGTAGGGGGTGGCCACCAGGACGCGGCCCAGGCGCTCGGGGCTGTCGCGAAGCTCCCGGGGGTAGCGCACGTTCACGGGGAAGCGCTGGCGCCCCTCCACGGTGGTGGTGACGTTCTCGCCGCCGATGGCCGCCAGGATGGTGTCCTGCACCTCCCCCACGGTGAGACCGTAGCGGGCCAGGTCAGGGCGCCGCGGTTCAATGTCCAGGAAGTAGCCCGCGGCGGTGCGCTCGGCGTAGACGCTGCGGGTGCCGGGCTCGTCCCGAAGGAGACCCTCAAGTTGGATGCCCAGGCGTTCAATCTGGGCCGGGTCGGAGCCGTAGATCTTGATGCCGATGGGGGTGCGGATGCCCGTGCTGAGCATGTCCGTGCGGGCCTTGATGGGCATGGTCCAGGCGTTGGTGACGCCGGGGATCTGGAGGGCCTGGTCCATCTGGGCGACCAGCTCCTCCCAGGAGATGCGGTCGGGCCACAGGGGGCGCACCAGGCCCGTCGCCCAGTCCGGCAGCAGGCCCGTGTACCAGCGGGGCTGGTGGCGCCATTGGGTCTCGGGCTTGAGGACCACGGTGGTCTCCATCATGGAGAGGGGCGCCGGGTCCGTGGAGCTGTCCGCCCGCCCCGCCTTGCCGAAGACACGTTCGACCTCGGGGAAGGACTTGAGCACCTTGTCCTGGGCCGTCAGCAGGTCCTGGGCCTGGCCCACGCTGATGCCGGGCATGGTGGTGGGCATGTACAGGATGGAGCCTTCGTTGAGGGGCGGCATGAACTCCGTGCCCAGCTTGAAGTAGAAGGGCAGGCTGACGGCGACGATGGCCAGGGCCACCGCGATGGTGCTGCGGGGGTAGCGCAGGACGGCGTGGCAGGCGGGGCCGTAGACCTTGGCCAGGACGCTGGTGACGGGGTGGGCCTCCTCGGCGCGGTAGGTGCCCACGGCCAGGGCCGAGAAGGCGCGGGCCAGCCAGCGTGGGCGGAAGCGGAAGGGGTCCATGCGGGTGAAGGCCATGCGCATGGCGGGGTCCAGGGTGATGGCCAGCAGGGCCGCCATGGCCATGGCCAGGTTCTTGGAGAAGGCCAGGGGCTTGAACAGGCGCCCCTCCTGGTCCACCAGCGCGAAGATGGGCAGGAAGGCGACGGCGATGACCAGCAGGGAGAAGAAGACCGAGGGGCCCACCTCCTGCATGGCCTCCAGGCGGACCTTGTGGAAGTCCCCCTTGCGTCCCCCCGCCTCCCATTCGTGGAGCCGGTTGTAGGCGTTCTCCACCTCCACGATGGCGCCGTCCACCAGCACCCCGATGGAGATGGCGATGCCCGCCAGGGACATGATGTTCACCGACACGCCCAGCAGGTACAGCGGGATGAAGGCCAGCAGGACGGACACGGGGATGGTCAGGATGGGCACCACTGCCGAGGGGATGTGCCACAGGAACAGCAGGATGACCAGGGCCACCACAATCATTTCAATGATGAGCTCGTGGGTGAGGGTGCCGATGGCTTGCTCAATGAGGTCCGCGCGGTCATAGGTGGTCAGCACCTCGACGCCCGCGGGCAGGGACCCTTGCAGGTCCGCAAGTCGGGCTTTGACCGCGTTGATGACGTTCAGGGCGTTCTCGCCGTGGCGCATGACCACGATGCCCCCCACCGTGTCGCCCTGGCCGTCCAGGTCCGCCACGCCGCGGCGCAGTTCGGGGCCCAGCTCCACCCGCGCCACATTCTTCAGCAGCACGGGGACGCCGCCGGGGGTGGCCTTGACGACCACGCCCTCGAAGTCAGCCAGGGTCTTGCCGTAGCCCCGGCCGCGGATCATGTACTCCGCGCCGGCCCACTCCAGCAGGCGCCCGCCCACCTCGCCGTTGGAGCGCCGCAGGGCCTCCACCACGGTCTGGAGGGGCAACCCGTAGGCCGCCAGCCGGTTGGGGTCCACGGTCACCTGGTACTGCCGCACGAAGCCCCCCACGGAGGCCACCTCAGCCACCCCCGGGACCGCCTGCACAGCGTAGCGCAGGTGCCAGTCTTGAATGGCCCGCAGCTGGTCCGGCGAGTGCTGCCCCTTGCGGTCCACCAGTGCGTACTGGAACACCCAACCCAGGCCGCTGGCATCGGGGCCCAGTTCGGTGCGCACGCCCTCGGGCAGGCGGGGCTGGATCTTGGACAGGTACTCCAACACGCGGGAGCGGGCCCAATAGATGTCCGTCCCGTCCTTGAACACCACATACACGAAGGAATAGCCGAAGTCCGAGAAGCCCCTGATGTCCTTCACCCCGGGGGCCCCCAGCAGGGCCGTGACGATGGGGTAGGTGACCTGGTCCTCCAGCAGATCCGGCGAGCGGTCCCAGCGGGAGTAGATGATGACCTGGGTGTCCGACAGGTCGGGCAGGGCGTCCAGGCGGATCTCGCGAAGGGTCTGGACGGCGATGAGGCAGGCCGCCGCCACCCCGAAGAGCACCAGCCAGCGATGGCCCGCGGAGAACGCGATGATGCGGCGGATCATCAGTGGTTCTCCCCGGTCATGGGGAGGGCCGCCCTGATGCGGGACTCCGAGTCCAGCAGGAAGTTGCCCTTTATGGCCACCAACTCGCCCGCCACCAGCCCCTCCAGCACCTGGGCCTGGCCGCCATGGCGCACCCCCACCTTCACCTGACGCGGCAGGAAGTGCCCACCGCCGGCGTCCACGTAGACCAGGCGCTGCACGCCCGTGTCCAACACTGCGGAGTCGGGGATGATCACGCCGCCCTTGGCCTCCAGCCACAGGTCCACGTCCACGAAGGCGCCGGGGCGCAGGGCCAGGTCGGCGTTGTCGAACTCCAGGCGCACCTGGAGGGTCCGGGCGTCCTGGTTCAT
>CAIXZC010000247.1 GCA_903923815.1 uncultured Myxococcales bacterium | reverse complement strand
TCCGCGGTGAACTACCTGCGGGATGCCCTCACGGTGGAGCCCGAGAACCTGGTGGCCACCATGCGGCTGGTGGACATCTTCGTGGCCCTCAAGAAGTCCGGGGATGCCCGGGAGGTGCTGCTGCGCGCCGAGCGCTACCACGCCAAGAACAAGGAGATCCTGGAGAAGCTGGTGCAGATCAACCTGGAGATGCAGGATGATTCGGGGGCCGCGGGGGCCCTGCGCAAGCTGCACGCCATGCTGCCAGAGAACGACGCCGTGCGCCTGTCCCTGGTGGAGGTGCTGACGCGCCTGGCCAACTACAAGGAGGCGGTGCCCCACTTCGACTATCTGGCCAAGAAGGGCCTGGTCACCTCCAAGCTGCGGCCCGGCTATGCCATGGCCCTGCGCGAGGAGGGCCGCGTGGATGACGCGGTGGAGGTGCTGCGGCAGGTGCTGGAGGACGACCCCTCGGACTACCAGACGGCCCGCAACCTGGCGGACATCTACTTCGGGCGGGAGGACTACTTCGGCGCCCGCCGCTACCTGGAGATGGCGCGCCGCATCCGCAGCGACGACCCCCAGGTGCACTACCAGCTGGGCCTGTGCTGCCGCAAGCTGGAGGACCTGGACTGCACCCTGGAGAGCCTCACCAAGGCCACCGAACTGGCCCCGGAGAACGTGGACTATCTGGTGGAGAACGCCAAGGTGCTGTACCAGCTGTCGGGCAAGGTGGAGGGCAAGGAGGGGCTGGCCATGCGCAAGCTGGCCCTCACCCACTTCAACCGCATCATCAAGCAGTACCGCGAGAACGCCACCATCCCGGACTCCAAGAAGGACCCCGAGATCTTCGCCATGCGGGGCAAGATCTACTTCGACACGGGCTACTACGACGAGGCCCTGGGGGACTTTCGGCAGGCCGTGATGATGGACTCCCACCGGGTGGACCTGCTGCTGGCCATGGGGGACTCGCTGTTCCACATCAACCGCTACGACGACGCCAAGAAGTACTACAAGGAGACGCTGGAGTCGGGCGCCAACAAGGCCCACGCCTACTTCTACCTGGGCAAGATCAACCTGCTGCAGAACAAGCAAAAAGAGGCCAAGCAGTTCTTCCTGGACAGCGTGGGCGCGGACGCCAAAGCCTTCCCCGACGCCTACCGCTTCCTGGGCAACATCTACAAAGAAGAGCGCTTCGCCGACCTGGCCGTGAAGTACTACAAGGAATACCTGAAGCACGCGCCCCTGGGCACCCCCGCCCGGGCCGATGTCCAGGCCGCCATTGACAGGCTGCGCTAGCACCCTGACGGGAGGCTGCCCTTGAGAAAGCTGGTCCTCTCCGACCTTCACCTTGGCTCAGGGACCACCGCCGGCGAGCTGAACCCCTTTGAAGACTTCCACTTCGACCGGCAGTTTGAAGAGCTGCTGGCCTTCCACTGCGCCGGCCGCGCAGGGACGGAGCCTCTGGAGCTGGTCCTCAACGGCGACATCCTGGACTTCCTGAAAGTCGACCTGGACGGCACCTTTCCCGACCGCATCGACCGCGACGTCGCGGTGGCCAAGGGGCGCCGCATCCTGGCCGGGCACCCCCGGTTCTTTGCGGCCCTGCGCAAGTTCCTGGCGGGCAAGGACCGCAAGGTCACCTACATCATGGGCAACCACGACCTGGAGATCGCCTTCCCCGAGGTCCAGGACCTGCTGGCCGCGGAGCTGGCCCCCAGGGACGGAGCCTCCCTGGAGTTCCGCATCTACGCCCCCCACTACGACCTGCCCGGCGGGGTCCGGGTCATCCACGGCAACCAGTTCGACCCCTTGAACCGCGTCAACCTGCGCACCCTCTTCGTGCGCGACGACGACGGCCGCGAGATCCTGAACCTGCCCTGGGGCAGCGTCTTCCTGCTGAAGGTCCTGCTGCCCTTCAAGGAGCAGCGCCCCTACATCACCATGGTCCACCCCTTCGGCCGCTACCT
>CAIXZC010000246.1 GCA_903923815.1 uncultured Myxococcales bacterium | reverse complement strand
GGGTCATCCTCTTCCAGCTTGCCATCGGCGCACTCATCGGGGCAGCCATGGTACAGAGCGGATGGGTCCCCCCAAAGCCTCCCTCGGGCGAACTTTGAGATGTGATTAAGAGCAAGCCCTAAGGGGGAAGGGACCAGCGGTGGGTGTTTCGTCCAGGCGCGCCCGCACCCGTCCATGATGGACTGATGTTTGGATCAGCGCTTCAGCCAGCGCTCCAGCCACTGGTGCACCTCGCGGTACCACATCTCGCTGTTCTTGGGCTTGACCACGAAGTGGGTCTCGTCGGGGAAGTACAGGAAGCGGCTCTCCACGCCCCGCCTTTGCAGCGCTGTGAACAGCTGCATGGCCTGGTTCTCGGGGACCCGGAAGTCCAGGGCGCCGTGGATGACCAGCATGGGGGTCTGGAAGTTCTTCACATAGCTTGAGGGCGAGAACTTGCGATAGTCCTTGCTGCCCTCCCAGGGGGGCCCGCCGTACTCCCATTCGGGGAACCACAGCTCCTCCGTGCTGCCGTACATGCTGGGCAGATCGTAGACGCCGGCGTGGGAGATGAGGCAGCGCCACTCGCGGCTTTGGGCCTCCATCCAGTTGGCCATGTAGCCCCCGAAGGAGCCCCCCATGGCGCAGGCCCGCCCGGCGTCCGCCCGCCCCTCCTTGACCAGCGCGTGGAAGCCCGCCCTCAGATCCTCATAGGCCGCCCCGCCCCAGTCCCGGGAGACCCCCTCCTTGAGGTCCCGCCCGTAGCCCGTGCTGCCCCGGGGATTGGGCAGCAGCGTCAGATAGCCCGGCGCCGCCAGCAGCTGGGCGTTCCAGCGCGGATGCATGGCGTCCGTGGTGGCCCCCTGGGGTCCCCCGTGGATGACCATCAGGAAGGGCGCGGGCCCCTTGGGCAGCCCCGGTGGCACCAGCAGAAAGCCGTGGATCTTCCTCCCCCCGGCCCCCTCCCACCAATAGTCCTCCACCCGGGCCAGCTCCACGCCCTCCAGCAGCTTC
The DNA here is from genome assembly GCA_903923815.1 of uncultured Myxococcales bacterium. Lineage (GTDB taxonomy): Bacteria > Myxococcota_A > UBA9042 > CAIXZC01 > CAIXZC01 > CAIXZC01. Next base: position 15,418 of record CAIXZC010000246.1, on the reverse strand, counting down.
GTGTTGAGGTCCGTCAGGCGCTTCTCCGCCCCGCCCCCGAAGGCGTACAGCTCGGAGCCCGCGCTGAGGCTGTCCTTTACATAAATGTATTGGCCCGCCAGCAGCTGCTGAACCTGGGTCATGGTGCGCCCCTCGGCCAGCACCTTGTAGCCGCCGTCCAGGCGCGCCTCGGCCAGGCTGTTGCGCCCCTCTTTGGGGAAGGTCAGCCACAGCCCCTTGGAGTCCTCCAGCCAGCCCCAGGACTCCACGGGTTCCTGGGGGTCCGTGGGGGGCAGCAGGGTCTGGTCGTCCCGCAGCCGCCGCACCACCACCCGAAACTGGTCCGACTCGTACTGGGGTTTGGTGCCGCTGAGCCAGCCCAGCTTGCGACCATCGGGGGAGAAGGCGGGGGTGGCATCCAGGGCAGGGTTGTCCGTCAGGCGGCGCAGGGTCCGCGGCTTGCCCGGGTCCATCACGTAGACCTCGGGGTTCAGGCGCCAGGCCCGCTCCCGGCCGGGCTCCATGGCCAGGGCCAGGGTGCGCCCATCGGGGGAGAGGTCCCAGCCGTGGGTGATGTCGATGTCATCGGAAGGGGTCAGGTCGTCCAGGGGCTCGCCGTCCAGGGGCAGCTCCAGCACGTGGGCAAGCTGCCCGTCGTCGAAGGAGTCCCAGTGGCGGTACAGCAGGCGGGTGAAGGCCCGGGCCAGCACCGGGGAGGAGGCCTCCCGGGCCCGCCGGGCGTCGTTGCAGTCGGCAGACCTACAACCCGGGTAGACGCGACCCTCAAAGACCAGGGACAGGCCCTTGGAGGAGAAGCGCAGCCCCGACGCGCCGCCCCCGGGGACGGGCAGATCCCGCACCTTGCCGCTGGCCAGCTCCAGCAGACGGAAGACCTGCTTGTCGCCGGCCCGGGTGACGAAGGCCAGGGTGCCCCCGTCGGCGGAGAAGGCGGGCTGGGAGGCGCCCTGCCCATTGAAACCTTGGGGGGCCTGGGGGGCGCCGCTGCGGGCCGACAGGAGCATCAGGGTGCTGCTGCCCGCGTTGGTCTCCAGGCTGCGGCGGGACACCACCACGGCCAGGAGCTTGCCGTCCGGCGAGGTGGCCACCTGGGAGATCCAGGTGAGGCCCAGGTGATCCTTGAACTCGAAGGGCCGGGCCTGGGCCCCGGCGGTGGGCAGGACCAGCGCCCCAAGCAACCCCAGCAGACCCAGCAGCTGTCTCATTTCTTGTTCTCCTTCATTTCCTTGAAGTAGTCCCGGGACATGAGGGCCACCTTGCCCGACAACAGGATGATGGCCACCAGATTTGGCAGGGCCATCATGGCGTTGGCGAAGTCGCCGAAGGCCCAGACCAGCTCCAGGGAGAAGATGGCCCCCAGGAAGTGGATGATGAGGTACACGATGCGGTAGGGCAGGACGCTCTTGGGGCCGAAGAGGAAGTGCATGCAGCGGTCCCCGTAGTAGGACCAGGAGATGGCCGTGGAGATGGCGAACAACAGGATGGAGATGGCCACGATGTAGCCTCCCCAGGGGTACATGAAGTCCAGGCCCCTGTCGAAGGCGAAGGCCGTCAGGGGCGCGCCCCGGGTGAGGGTGGCGCCGGAGTACATGACCTGGCCGCTGGGCACGGGCAGGCCGTCGGCGTCGCGGTAGGTGGGCTGGTCCCCCTCGAAGCGCAGGGTGCCGGTGAAGGCCTTGCCGTCGGCCAGGGTGAAGCTGGGGTGCTCCACGATGGAGTTGTTGCGCAGCAGTTGGGCTTGGGGGCTGCCCGCCGCAATGGTCAGCACATCCAGCTTGGCGGAAGGGTCCAGGGCCGCGCCGGCGCCCAGATCTACCCCGGGCTGGAAGAACACCAGGTTATCCCGGGCGCCCAGGTGCAAGGACTCGTCCTTCTTCTCCTTCCACACGCCCGTGGCCACGATGACCAGGCCCGTCATGGTGCAGATGATGATGGTGTCGATGAAGGGCTCCAGGAGGGCCACCACGCCCTCGCGCACGGGCTTGTCGGTGCGGGCGGCGGCGTGGGCGATGGGCGAGCTGCCCTGGCCCGCCTCGTTGGAGAAGAGGCCGCGCTTGACGCCCCAGAGCATGGTCATGGCGAAGGTGCTGCCGGCGAAGCCACCGATGGCCGCGGGGGGGTTGAAGGCGCCGGTGATGATCTCCAGGAAGGCCCCGGGCACGGCGTCATAGTGGAGGCCCAGGATCAGCAGGGCCCCGCCCACATAGATGAAGGCCATGAGGGGCACGATGATCACAGAGGCGCTGGCAATGCGCTTGATGCCGCCCAGGATCACGGCGCCCACAATGGCCGTGGAGACCAGGCCCGTGACCACCGTGGGAATGGAGAAGGACGAGTGCATGGCATCCGCCAGGGTGTTGGCTTGGATGGAGTTGCCGATGCCCATGGCCGCGACGACCGCGCTGACGGCGAAGACGGGGGCCATGAAGGTGAAGAACTTGCCCACGCCGTGGCCCAGGTTGCCCAGGCCGTATTTCATGTAGTACATGGGGCCGCCCGCCACCACCCCGTCCTCCACCTTGCGGTACCTGACCGCCAGGGTGCACTCGGTGTACTTGGTGGCCATGCCCAGGAAGGCCGTCACCCACATCCAGAACAGGGCGCCGGGGCCGCCGTAGTGGACCGCCAGGGCCACGCCCGCGATGTTGCCGATGCCCACCGTCGCGGACAGGGCCGCGGACAGGGCGTGGAAGTGGGACACCTCGCCGGGGTGCTCGGGGTCATCGTAGGCCCCCATGACCACCTTCACGGAGTGCCCAAGCTTGCGAAGCTGCAGGAAGCCAAGCCGCAGGGTCAGGAAGACGCCGGTCCCCAGCAGGAACACCACCATGAAGGGCAGATCACTGGGGCTGGCCCACACCAACTCATTGAGGAAATCCAATACGGCCTTGGCTTCGTTCACCGGGTCCCCCTGGAAAAATGTTGCCTTGAAATATAGACGGAACCGGGATATTTGGAACTGATTTTGCTGGCCGGGAGGAACTTATGTTGAAGGTGGGAATCGGTGACCTGGGGCTCTACCTGCCGGGGGGCGCCCTGGACCTCCAGGCGCTGGTCCAATACCGCGCCGCCCAGGGCTTCGATGGGGCCCGCCTCGCCAAGGCCCTGGCGGCCACCGGCCAGCGCTCCTCCCGGGTGCCCGCGTGGTACGAGGACACCGTCACCCTGTGCGCCGAGGCCGCCGCTGAAATCCTCCGCCGCCGCCCCGGCCCCACCACCCTGCGCCACCTGCTGTGCGGCACCGAGACCGAGGTGGATCACGCCAAGCCCGTGGCCACCTACGTCCAGGGTTTGCTGGAGGAGGCGGGCCTCCTGCGGGGTCAGGACCTGGCCACCTTCGAGGTCAAGCACGCCTGCGCCGGCGGCACCTACGCCCTGCTGTCCAGCCTGGGACTGCTGCAACTCTCCTCGACGCTGCGCCCTGCCGACCGGGCCCTGGTGCTCCTTGGGGACATCGCCCGCTACGAGGAGGGCGGCACCGCCGAGATCACCCAGGGGGCCGGGGCCCTGGCCCTGCTGCTGGAGACCAACCCCGCCCTGCTGGAGATTGACCCGGTGCTGGCCGCCTTCCACGGCCACAGCGTGGACGACTTCTTCCGCCCCCTGGGGGCCGAGAACGCCTCCGTCCGGGGCCGCTTCTCCATGGAGTGCTACGAGGCCGCCCTCCAGGGGGCCCTGCGCTCCCACCTGGAGCTCTGCGCCGCCGCCGGCCAGCGCTTCACCGATGGCGCGGACTTCCTGGCGGGCTTCGACTACCTGCTGCTCCACGCCCCCTTCCGCCAGATGCCCCTGGACGCCGCCGCCGGGCTCCTGCGCCACCTGGGCGTGGCGGACCCAGCGGCCGAGCTGGCCCGCCTGCGCCTGGAGGACTCCCTGGCTGCCACCGCCACCGCCGGCAACCTCTACACCGCCTCCCTCTACCTGTGCCTGCGCCAGCTCCTCTCCTCCGAGTTGCAGCGCCTGGGCCCCGACGCCCTCGTGGGCCGCCGCCTCCTGCTGGCCTCCTACGGCAGCGGCAACACCATGATCATCTTTCAGGCCACCGTGGCCCCCGGCGCCCCGGCGGTCATCGCCGCCTGGGGACCGCCCCCCGCCCTGCCCCCCGCGACCCCCCTGGCCCCCCCCGCCTACGAGGCCGCCCGCGCCCGCTGCCGCCTCCCCGCTGCCCAGTGGAATGCCCGCGCCGACGCCGACGCCCCCACCCTCCCCGAGGACGCCTTCCACCTTCGCAGCCTCCGCCCTGATGGCTACCGGGTCTACGCTGCGCCGCTGAAGCGCGCCTGACCCCAAGAAAATGCTGGACAAGTCCCGACCCTGAATCTATTGTACCCGCGATTTTCGGCCCCCCTTGAGGGCTGGCTACCGTGGAGGAATCATGGGAAGCGTAAAGAAGAAGCGCCGCAAGAAGATCCGCAAGCACAAGTACCGCAAGATGCGCAAGCTCATGCGCCATAAGAACAGATAAGACTCTCCTCGGTTAGCTCCATTCGAGGAGGCTGCTTCCATGTCGAAGGTCACGCTTCCCGTGCTTTTGGTGTTGTTGTCCGTGTCCTGCGTCTCATCCAGGATGATTGCCAACAACATGCCCCCCGTGATCTCCGACATGGAGCGCGCTTTCTACGCTGAGTCCAGTCCCCGCAATGCCCAGGCTTCGGCCCCCGCCCTCCTGATGATGCTTGACGGCTTCCTCGTCTCCAGCCCGGAAAACGAGACCCTCCTGGTCAAGGCTGCCTCCATGAACTGCGGGTACGCCTTCAGCTTCCTGGAGACCACCGATCGGCCCTGGGCCGCCGCCGTCTACGCCAAGGGCTTGGGCTATGCCATCCGCGCCGTGGCCCTCCAGGACCCCGTGCTGGCCAAGGCCATCCGGGACCGGGACGACGCCACCATCGAGCGCCGCCTCGCCAAGGCCCCCCGCGACCTGTCCGAGCCCGTCTTCTGGTCGGGCCTGTGCATGGGCGGCCGCGTAGGCGCCACCCTCAAGACCGAGGACCTCCCCGACATCGGCACCGTGCAGATCCTGCTGGCCCGCGCCATGAAGTGGGACGAAAGCTACTTCTTCGCCTCCGGTCACCTCTTCTACGGCATCCTCTTCGCGGGCCGCACCGCCAGCCTGGGCGGCGAACCCGCAAAGGGCCTCCAGCACTTCGACCGCCACCTGGAGCTGACGCACCACCGCTTCCTCCTGGGCAAGGTCTTGAAGGCGCGGAACTACGCCGTCTCCGTCCAGGACCCCGCCCTGTTCACCAGCCTCCTGCAGGAAGTCCTGGCCACCAACCCCGCGGACGACGGTGATGGCTACCGCCTCATCAACGCCGTGGCCCGGGAGCGCGCCCTCCTGCTTCTCGAAGAACGCCCCCGCCTGTTCCCCGGGCTGGCCACCGCCGCCGATCCTTTGGAATCCGAGGACGACGAGGGGGTCTCCGCCGACGAGGACCTGGATCTTTAGGCGGCCCCGCCGCCGGCGAAAGGAATCACCATGAACAGAATCATTGGTCTCTTCTCCCTGTTGACCCTTCTGGTGGCCGCCGCCCCTGGGCGCGCCGCGGAGTACGTCATCACCATGGCCAGCGTGGCCCCCGACGGCTCCCTCTGGATGGAGGAGATGAAGAAGATGGACTCCCTGGTGCGCAGCGCCACCGGAGGCGAGGTCCGCTTCGAGTTCTACCCCGGCTCCATCGCCGGCGACGACAAGACCGTGGTCAAGAAGATCCAGTCCGGCCAGCTTGTGGCCGCGGGCCTCACGGGCGTGGGCCTGGGCGAAATAGTCCCCGCCTTCCGCGTCATGGAGCTGCCCTTCACCTACCGCAGCTACGACGAGGTGGACTTCGTCCTGCGCAAGCTGTCCAAGTGGTTCTCCACGCGCTTTGAAGAGAAGGGCTTCGTGGTGCTGGGCTTTGCAGACCAGGGCTTCGTGTACCTGCTGTCCAAGAACCCCATCACCAAGACCGCCGACATGAAGACCGCCAAGCCCTGGGTCTGGGACGTGGATCGCCTGGCCGCCGCCGCCTTCAAGGCCTTCGGCATCAACGCCATTCCCCTCTCCTTGGAGAACGTCACCACGGCCCTGGACACGGGCAAGATAGACACCGTCTACATCTCCCCCGTGGCGGGCATCGCCCTCCAGTGGTACCGCAAGACCGGTTATCTGGTGGACTTCCCCCTGACCGACGGCGCCGGCGCCCTGGTCATCTCCAAGAAGTTCTTCGACGCCCTCCCCGAGAAGCACCGCGCCGCCGTCGTCACGGTGTGCCGCGAGACCTCCAAGAACCTGCGCAGCAAGACCCGCGCCGACAACGACGCCGCCCTCAAGCTGCTCAAGGCCAAGGGCACCAAGTTCGTCAGCCCCGCCCCCGAGGAGCTCCAGAACTTCCTGCTGGTGGGTGACAAGGCCGCCGCCTCCCTGGTGGGCGAGCTTTACTCCCAGGCCCTCCTGGACAAGGTCCGCGCCCTCCTCGCCGAATACCGCACCGCCAAGAAATAGTCTTCAAGGGAGGCCCTCGTGACCCGCCCATCCCTCACCCGCATTGAGCATCGCGTCCTCCAGGCCGAGGAGCTGTTGCTGGTTGTGCTGCTGGCCCTCACGGTGCTGGCCACCTTCGCCCAGATCGTGCTGCGCAACCTGCCCGACAACCCCTCCCTGCCCTGGATTGACCTGGCCGCCCGCCTCACGGTCCTCTGGATCGGTCTGCTGGGCGCCTCCATCGCCACGGCCCGCAACAAGCACATCACGGTGGACGTGGTCTCCCGCTACCTGCCCCCGGCGGTTCGCAGCACCGCGGCGCTGCTGCTGGGCCTCTTCTCCATGGGCATCCTGCTGGCCCTGGCCCACGCCTCCTTGCTGTTCACGCTGGGCAACCACGAGGGCAGCCCCCAGCCCCTCTTCGTCATCCCGACCTTTGGCCTGGCCGTGCAAGAGTACTTCTTCACTGACCCCATGCCCCTGGTCTTCCTGGTCATGCTGTTCCACCAGTGGGCCGCCACCCGCCGAGAGCTCCCCGCCGCCAGCCTGCCCCTGCGCCTCCTGGACCTGTCGGGCCTGGTCGTCCTGGGCCTCGTGGCCCTCATCGTCAAGACCGATCTGGGCGGCACCCTGGACCCCGCTGGCACCCTGGCCGCCCTGGACGCCCTGGCCTCCGCCTTCGTCCGCGACTACGCCCTGTGGCTCTGCCTGCTGACCGTCGTCCTGGCCATGGTGGGCCTGCCCCTCTTCGCCGTCATCTGCCTCTTCTCCTTCATCGGCCACTACGGCGTGGAGGCCATCTCCCTGTCCAACATGATCCTCAACGGCTACCAGGGCTTCCGCTCCTCCACCGTGTTCCTGGCCATCCCCCTGTTCACCCTGGCGGGCTACCTCATGGCCGAGGGCAGCACCCCCACCCGCCTCGTGAACCTCTTCCGCGCGGGCCTGGGCTGGATGCCCGGCGGCATGGCCCTGGCCGGCATCGCAGCCTGCGCCTTCTTCACTGCCTTCACGGGGGCCTCGGGGGTCACCATCATCGCCCTGGGCGGCCTGCTGTACCCCATGATGAAGGCGGACCGCTACGGCGAGGACTTCACCCTGGGGCTCCTGACCACCAGCGGCAGCCGCGGCCTGGTCTTCCCGCCTTCGACCCCCGTCTTCCTGCTGGCCATGATCATGGGTCTGTCCTGGGAGGCCGTCAGCCGCAGCGGCGAGTTCGGCGGCGCCGTGGTGGGCGTGGGCGCCAAGGAAAAAAGCTGCCTCGCCCAGGTGGACAACTCCCGGCAGGCCTTCGTAGCCGAACTGGAGCAGCGCACCAAGGAAGAACAGCACATCAAGGAGGCCATGGCCCGCTACGAGGAGGCCCAACCCGGCGCCACTGCCCCCGCGGCCGCCCCCAGGGACGAGTTCGAGATGGGGGACGACGACTCCATCGATGACCCCAGCGCAGCCCCGGCCGCCGCGGCCCCCAAGGACGAGTTCGAGATGGGGGACGACGACTCCATTGACGATCCCACCGCTGCGCCGGTGGCCGCCAACCCCGACACCGCGGCCCCCACGGCCCCCCCCAAGGAAGAGGCCCTGGCCTGGATGCAGCCCGAGGATTCCATGCAGGTCCCCGGCTCTTCGGACATCTTCGCCGCGGCCCTGCTGCCGGGCCTGCTGATGCTGCTGGCGGTGGGCCTCTACGCCATGCGCCGGGCCTCCCGCACGGGAGTCCCCCGGGTGCCCTTCTCGGGCCGCCGGCTGCTTACTTCCCTGCGGGCCGCCCGCTGGGAACTGCCCATCCCCGTCCTCATCGGTGTGGGTATCTTCGGGGGCTTCTTCACCCCCGCCGAGGCCGCCTCCGCCACTGCCTTCTACGTGCTGGTCATGCAAACCATGCTGTACCGCGAGGTCAAGCGCCCCGAGCTGGTCCGCAGCTTCGTGGACTCCATGGTCATGGTGGGGGGCATCTTCATCATCCTCATCGCGGCCCAGGGCCTGCTGAACTTCCTGGTCTCCGCCAAGGTCCCTGATCAGATCCTCTTCTTCATGGAGGAGCTCATCCCCGACCGGGTCTCGCTGTTCGGCGTGGCCTCCCTGGGCAAGACCACCCTGTTCCTCATCATGCTCAACCTGTTCCTGCTGGTGGTGGGCTGCATGATGGACATCTTCTCCGCCATCATGATCGTCTACCCCCTCATCCTGCCCATGGCCTACAACTTCGGCGTCCACCCCGCCCACCTGGCGGTGGTCTTCCTGGTGAACCTGGAGATCGGCTACAGCACCCCCCCCGTGGGCCTCAACCTCTTCGTCGCCTCCCTGCGCTTCAACCAGCCCGTGGTGCGGCTCTACTCGGCCTCCGTCCCCTACCTGATCATCATGTTGGTCTCCCTGCTGCTGATCACCTACGTCCCGGAGCTCAGCCTCTGGCTGCCGGGCCTCACCGTCCCCACCCCGGGAGGCACCCCATGAGCAAGCCCGCCTTCCTGAGTTCCCCTGCCCGCCTGCTGACCATGCTGCTGCTGGTCCTGGGGGGCCTGCTGGCCCTGCTGGCCCTGACCCTGCCCCCCGGTCGCGCCCTGCTGTTCCTGGACGGTCAGGCCCTGGCCACCCAAGCCAAGGACCTGGGGCCCTCCCTGGGGGATTACCACCGGGCCCTGGCCGACCTCCAAAGCCGGGGCGCCGACGCGGGCACCGACGGCAAGCAGATCCTGGCGCGCCTGGCCTCCCTCTCGGCTCCCTCTCCGGACCTGGGGGCGGCCCGCATCCTGGAACTTCGGGGCGCCCACCACAGGGGCCTGCCCATCGTGATGGAGCGCCTCTCCACCCTGGCCGGGGCCGACTGCGCGGACGCCATCATCGCCCTGCGTCGGGCCTCCTGCTCCCTGGAGACGGGCCTGGAGCGCAGTTACAGTCTGGTGGCCTCGGCGCGCCTCAGTCAGCTCTTTGCGGGCCTCCTGTTGATGCTTGCGTCCCTGGTTCCCAGGCGCCTGGGCAGGCCCCGCCCAGCCCCGTGAAAACCGCAGTTGACGACGCCCCGCTGGGGCACTAAAGTAGGCCCGCTTTACCTGACAGTTCCGAAGGAGGCTTCCTATGGCTAACTATCGCGTCTTCGTACCTTCCAGGAAGGGCTCCGGGAAGCCCGACCTCACCATCAGCATCGAGGCCTCCAACTGGTTGGTGGCCCTCAAGGCCAGTCTCAACCAGCTCGGTGAGCAGGGCGACAACCTCAGCAACATCCTTTGCGAGACCGCCGAGGACGGCACCCTGCGCGTGGCCGATCCGGACAGCCGCCGGGTGTTCCTGATCCAGGAACTGGCAGGCGCGTCCCGAGACCTGGAGAAGGAAGCCGAAGAGAACGCCCGCAAGTCCCGCAAGGAAGCCGAAGAGGCCGAGGAGGTCCGCCGCAAGGCCATGGCCACCCTGGAGAAGCTGCGCAAGGAAGACGTGCTGCAGGCCACGGCCGCCCAGTCCGCCACCCGCGAGAAGGCCAAGCACGAGGCGGAAGTGGCCCTCAGCGACGCCAAGCGCAAGGCTGAAGTGGCCGCCGACAAGGCCGCCGACGACGCCACCGGTACGGTGGGCGAGATCAAAGTCGAGGTGGGCCGCAAGGACAAGAAGTGGGAAGACCTGGACGACTGGTACAGCGAGGACGACAAGCAGCCCGAGTCCGAATTGGACGGGGCCATCAGTGACGTGTTCATGTCCACCGAGGCCCTGTACACCATGGAAGAGGAGGACGCCATGTCCTTCATCCTGGACCAGGCCATCAAGCACGTGGCCTCGGAGGCCGGCTCGGTGTTCCAGATCATGACCAACTCCGCCCTGCAGGATCTGAAGATCGTGGCCGCCCGGGGCCCCGTGGGTAAGAAGATCGAGGGTCTGACCCTCCCCCGCGGCAAGGGCATCGTGGGCTTCTCCGCTCTCAAGAGCCTCAAGCTGGTGGTGAACAACGTCCAGCGCAACCCCAACTTCTACGGTGGCCTGGACAAGCAGTTTGGCTTCAAGACCACCTCCCTGCTGTGCGTGCCCCTGGTGTTCGAGGGCATGCTTTATGGCGTGTTGGAGATGGTCAACAAGAAGCACGGCCAGGAGTGGACCAACAACGATCTCAAGATCGTCGAGGTGCTGGCCGACATGCTGGCCAAGGCCATCAACTACCGCCGGAGTCTCGGCAAGCTCTAGCTCATGACGGATTCCTCCAAGGACCTTCTTGAAGGCCGCCTGCGAGTCCTCCTGTTGGCGCTCTCCGTGTTGTTCTGCGCCTGGATGGCTTCCTGGAACCTTCAAGATGCCCTGTGGAGCGACGAGGTCCAGGCGGTGCGCACCGCCTCCTCACCCCTGCGGGTCCTGCTTGCCCGCTGTGCCTACGCCGACCCCAGCCCCCCCCTGTACCATCTGCTGCTGAAGGTCTGGATGACCCTGGTGGGCCCCACGGAGTTCTCCCTGCGGCTGCTGAGTCTGGTCTTTGCCATGCTCTCCATGGCTCTCATCTTCGACGCCGCCTGGCGCAAGCGCGGCCCCTTCGTGGCGACCTTCGCGGCCCTCACCCTGTGCCTCTCCGCCTCCTTCCTGCACTTCGCGGTGGAGGTCCGGCCCACGGCCATGTTCATGTTCCTCAACCTGGCCGCCGTCTACAGCTTCCTTCGCTGGCAGGCCCGCCCCGCCAGCCTCCTCTGGGCGGTGCTGCTGTTCCTGGCCCAGACCACCCTACTGCTGACGTCCTACTACGGCCTCATCACGGTGTTTCTGCTGAACCTGTTGCATTACGTGGGCTACCGGGGGCCCGCCGCCAGCTTCAACCGCTGGGGCATCATCCAGACCTGGACCCTGGCCGCCTTCTCCTGGTGGCTGCCGGTGCTGCTGGTGCAGATCTCGGACTTCAGCCTGCTGCAGGACTGGAGCCAGTCCTCCGCCCCTCGCTTCCCCGCCTTCGTCAAGGCCCTGGGCCCCGCCGCCGCCCACCCCTTGGAGTTCTGGCAGTTTGCCGCCGGGGGCCTGGCCATAGGTGCCGCCCTGATAGGCATCTGGCGGGTCTTTCGGGGGAGCTGGGGGGAGCTGCTGGGGGGCAGGGACAGGGGAGGCCCGGCCATCGCACGGGCGGAGTTCATCAACCTCACTGCGGCCATGACCCTGGCCATGTTCCTGCCCTTCGTGCAGTTCCTGGTGCCCTCCCCGGACTCCTACGCTCGGGACGCTCTGATGGCCCAGTTCCCGCTGGTCCAGGTGGTCATCTGCTGCATCCTGACCCTGGGCACGGCGGCGGCCTTCCTGCATTTCAAGCTGCCCCAAACCCTGGCCGTGCCCACGGTGCCCACCTATACCCTGCTGGCCGCCATCCTCCTGGCCTCCTCGGTGCCCCTGCTGGGGCCCGTGCCCATGGCCCAGGGGATCATCCTGTTGCCCTTCGTGGCCTACCTCGCCGCCGTGGGCCTGCGCCCCAGACAGTGGCTTGCAGGGCTGCCGGCCTTCGCGTTGCTGCTCATCCTGGCCATCCCCTCCCTGATGAACGCCCAGCAGGGCTTCGAGCCGCGCCAGGACTTTCGGGCCCTCTCCGCCCACATCCGGGCCGCCGCCAGCACCGCCAAGGGGGTGGCCAACTTCATCATCCCCATGTGGGATCGCCGGGGCCTGGAGTACTACCTGGGGGCCGCCACCGCCAACGGCGTCATGTCCCCCATCGATCTGCCCCCCACGGACCTGCTGCCCGGTCGGGTCAACGTGGTCCTCACCAGGGAGGCCCTGGACCGCCAGGACCTGTTCTCGGAGGCCTTCGCCAAGCAGCTCGCCCCGGCCTTTACGCTTGTGGAGTCAACCAAGTCGGGTAATCTTCTGCTGCTGGGCTTTGAACGACTGACGGAGAACGCACGATGAAGATCCTGGGAATCAACTTCTCCAATGACGCCGCCGCCGCCCTGGTGGTGGATGGCCGCCGTGTGGCCGCCTCCACCGAGGAGCGCTTCTCCCGCGTCAAACACGACGCCGCCTTTCCGGGCCGGGCCGTGGACTTCTGCCTGAAGGCCGGGGGGCTGCGCATGGAGGACCTGGACGCCGTGGGCTTCTTCTGGAACCCGGGGGCCCACCTGGAGACCCCCAACCGCCGCCTCTCGGGGCAGATTCGGCACCACGCCGAGTACCTCTACGCCGCCCCCAATCACCTGCTGGGGCGCTTCGGGGACCCCCTGGTGGAGCGCGTCTCCCAGACCTTCCATCTGGCGGGCGGCAGGGCCCTGAACATCCATTACATAGATCATCACATGTGCCACGCCGCCTCGGGCTACTTCAACACGCCCTGGGAGGAGGCCGCCGTCCTGACCACTGACGGCTACGGCGAGCGCTGCTCCACCATGGTGGCCCACGCCCGGGGGCGGACCCTCACGCCCCTGCTGCGCATTGAGTTCCCCCACAGCGTGGGCTCCCTTTACGCAGCCCTGACCGAGTACCTTGGCTTCAAGCCAAACAGCGGCGAGGGCAAGGTCATGGGCCTGTCCTCCTACGGCCGCCGGACCGAGTACTACGACAAGCTTAGGGGGCTGGTGAAGCTGACGGACCAGGGCTTCGAACTGGACCTCAACTACTTCTCCTACAACATGGAGCGCAGCCGCCGCTACACCCGCAAGCTGGTGGACCTGCTGGGCCCCGAGCGCAAGCCGGAGGCCGAGCTTACGCCCCGCCACGAGGACATCTCCAAGGCCCTGCAACTGGTCACCGAGGACATCCTGCTGCACCTGGCGGGGCTGGCCCGGCGACTGGTGCCCTCGGACAACCTGATCCTCAACGGCGGCGTGGCCCTGAACTGCGTGGCCAACAGCCGCCTCCAGTTCGAGTCGGGCTTCAAGGACTTCTCCTTCTTCGCGGCGGCCTCGGACGCCGGCTCCTCCCTTGGCGCCGCCCAGTACGTGGCCCACGTCCTGAACAATGATCCGCGGGACCCCAGCCCCTACACGGAGTACCTGGGCTACGCCAGCGACGACAAGGAGATCGACCTTGCCATCCTGCGGGCCGGTGCGGAGGCCAAGGTGGTGGCCGACCCCGCCGCAGTGGCTGCCAAGCTGCTGGCCGACGGCCACATCCTGGGCTGGTTCCAGGGCCGCGCCGAGTACGGCCCCCGGGCCCTGGGCAACCGCAGCATCCTGGCGGACCCCCGCCGCCCCGAGATGAAGGACGTGCTGAACGCCCGCGTGAAGTTCCGCGAGCCCTTCCGCCCCTTCGCCCCCTCCTGCCTGGAGGAAGCCTGCGGCGACCTCTTCGACTGTGCCACCCCCTCGCCCTGGATGCTGCGGGTCTACAACACCCGCCCCGAGCACCTGCAAGACCTGGCCTCCATCACCCACGTGGACGGCGGCGCCCGGGTCCAGACGGTGACCGACCAGCAGAACCACCTCTACTACCAGCTCATCAAGGAATTCGGCCGCCTCACCGGCGTCCCCTGTGTCCTCAACACCAGCTTCAACATCCGCGGCGAGCCCATAGTCAACAGCGCCCACGACGCCCTGCGCTGCTACCTGGGCACGGACCTGTACTACCTGTTCCTGGGCAACCGTCTGGTGGCCAAAAGAGGCAAGCCGTTCCCTTTGTAGACACCCGAAATGAAGCTGGCACTTGGTGCAAGAGCCTGAGTCCTTCCCCTCCCCCGCCCTGGGGGAGGGGAGTGAGGGGAGAGGGCTGTCGTACTCGGAAGTGACGGTGGGCAAGCGGCCCACCGCCTGCCGTAGACCCGAGACCCCTCATCCGGCGCTGCGCGCCACCTTCCCCCGGGTCGGGGGAAGGGACAGAGGTAGGTGTTTCGTTGGGTGCCAGGTGACGGGCGGCGGTGGCGTGCGAAAGGGCCAATCGTCCATGGCAGCCAGCGCTGCGCAGCAGCGCGCTGCTGCCGGTCCATTGTCTTGGCGCGCCCCATCCCGTCCATGATGTCCATGATGTCCATTGCCCGGCGGGCCCGGCGTCCATGATGTCCATTGTCCATGGCGCGCCCGCTCCAGCGGTAGCGTGGGTCGTTTGAGCAAGCGATCCGGCGCTTCGTGCCACCTTCCTTTTCGTCCTTCTTGACATCTATCTCGATGGCCTTCACACTGCAGAAACTCAAGCATAATGGGAAGTTCCCTGCGGCTTGAAAAAACCGTGCCACGGCCCTGGGGCCCTGGCCATGAACCTTGGGGGGTCCATGAAACTGAGCGTCGCCCTGGTGCTGTCACTCACGCTGCTGGCGTTTGCCAACCCCGTGCGAGCTCAGGAGGGTACGGCTTGCCCCTGCTTCGAAGCGGCGGACCTGGACGCCGCCTACCTGGACTTCTCCACCTGGGCCTACCAGTACAAGCGCCCCGAGTGCTACAACTACTACAATCACAAGCCCGGCCTGATTGAGAACAACAGGTACGCCTATGTCCGCCTGCTTGGCGTCAACTCCGTCTGGCAAAAAAGCATGGACACCATGATGGACCAGTTCTACACCTACGGCTGGGACTTCTGGAACGGCCCCGCCGGCACCCCCAAGACCTACGGCTACTGCACCCACCTGACGCTGGATCGTCGCCAGAACTATGTGACCGGCCAGACCACCGAGGTCAAGGTGGACGCCTTCCAACTCATCGACTCCGAAGAGGTGGATGCCTGCCGCAAGCTGGTCCTCGACTGGGTCAAGGTCCACGGGATGACCTGCACCGGCCCCACGGTCTACTGGCCTGACGCGGACGGCGACGGCTACGGCGATCCGGCCGGCGCCACCGAGCATGCCCCCAAGGCCGGCTTCGTGACCAACGATCAGGACTGCAACGACGCCGAGGCCGCCATCAATCCCGGCGTGAAGGAGTTCTGCAACGACTCCCTGGACAACAACTGCGACGGCGAGATTGACGAACACTGCTGCCCCTGCTTCACCACCGAGGACATCGACGCCGCCTATCTGGACTTCGCCACCTGGGTCTACCAGTACAAGCGCAAGGAGTGCTACAACTACTACAATCACCAGCCCGG
>CAIXZC010000245.1 GCA_903923815.1 uncultured Myxococcales bacterium | reverse complement strand
TGTGGGTCCAGCACCTGACCACCCGAGAGCCCGACGACAGCCAGTTGGAGATCGCCCTGGCGGCCCTGCGCAAGGTGCTGTGGCGCGAGGAGCAGGGGCAGGCCCTGGCAACTGAGGGGGCGGTGGGGAGCTACGCGGATTTCGGCGCCGTGGTGGCCAGCCTGAAGGATCCGCTTACTGCGTGCGCGGCTAGGACTGCCGAGGACGGTAACGCCAAACCTAGCCCCGAACGTAGTGAGGGGTTGGCCCGCCCGGACCCGCTTGCTGCGTGCGCGGCTAGGACTGCGGAAGGGGAGCGGTCGGATGTTTGAGAAGCTTGAAGAGGTCGTCCACAAGTTCGAACGGCTGACCGAGCAGATGGCCGATCCGGAGATCGCCACGGACTCCGGGCGCTTCACCAAGATCGCCAAGGAGCGCGCCGAGATCCAGGACGTGGTGGAGGCCTATGTGGCCTACAAGACGCTGCTGGACGCCATGGACGACAACGAGGCCATGGTGGGGGACCCGGACCCGGAGATCAGGGCCATGGCCCTGGAGGAGCTGGCCAGCCTCAAGGTCACCAAGGAGAAGGCCGAGGCCGAGATTCAGCTTCTGCTGCTGCCCCACGACCCCATGGACGACAAGAACACCATCATTGAAATTCGCGCGGGGACGGGGGGCGAGGAGGCGGCGCTGTTTGCGGCCGATCTGTTCCGCATGTACAGACGCTACGCTGACACCCAGAAGTGGAAGATGGAGATCCTCTCGGCCCATGACACGGGCCTGGGGGGCTACAAAGAGATCGTGTGCCTCATCACGGGCAAGAAGGTGTTCAGCCGCCTCAAATGGGAGAGCGGCGTGCACCGCGTCCAGCGGGTGCCCGAGACGGAGGCCCAGGGGCGCGTGCACACGTCTGCCGTGACGGTGGCCGTGCTGCCCGAGGCCGAAGAGGTGGACGTGGACATCCGGGACCAGGACATCCGGGTGGACCTGTACCGCGCCTCCGGGGCGGGTGGCCAGCACGTGAACAAGACGGACTCGGCGGTGCGCCTGACCCACGAGCCCACGGGCATCGTGGTGGCCTGCCAGGACGAGCGCAGCCAGCACAAGAACAAGGCCAAGGCCATGAAGATCCTGCGGTCCAAGATCCTGGAAAAGGAGATTGACGACCGGCAGAAGTCCGAGGCCGCGGACCGCAAGAGTCAAGTGGGCAGCGGCGACCGCAGCGAGCGCATCCGCACCTACAACTTCCCCCAGAACCGCCTGACGGATCACCGCATCGGCCTGACGCTGTACAAGCTGGACCGCATCATCGAAGGTGAGCTGGGCGAGCTGCTGGACCCCCTGCGCGCCTGGTTCCAGGCCGAGGCCTTGAAGGCCGTGCAAGAGTAACCCAAAAAGCTAGTCGAGTTCTTCCATGTCGCCGTTGCCGTTGACGGCCATTCCGATGCCGCCGGCCATCATGGCAATGCCCGCGAAGGTGGCTATGGTGCCCGAGCCGGAGTCGCTGTAGGGGTCGGAGTTGGCGCCTATGCCCGCAAGGGTGACCAGGGTGCCCAGGACGATGAAGACGACGCCGATGCCCTTGACGCCACTGGTGCCGGATTGCAGCTCGTACTTCTTGACGCCGCCGTCGACATACAGGTCGAAGTCGTCACGGACGCCGTTGCCGGAGTCCAACAACAGATCGTAGTTGCCGTTGGGCAGATAGAACCACAGGGGCTGGTCCACCCGGCTGTGCAGCGCGGGCTGGAGGCTGTCCTGGTCCGTGATGGACACCATGACCGCGTCATCGGGGGACAGCAGGACCAGCGTGTAGTCGGGGATCTCGGGCCAGTTGGGGTCAGGGTCCGTGGACTCCTGAGCCGCCAGGGACAGGGGCACAAGCAACAGCATGACGAGGACGGCCAAGGCAAGGGACCTGAGGGCTGGCATGGTGGCTCCTATGACGCGCTGGATTTTGGGATATTCGCCCCGCAAAAGGGGTGGTGTCAAGGGGCGCGTTTCTCGCACTTTGGGCCGCCCGCGTCGGTGGCCAGGAAGAGCAGGGTGGGAGTGGCGTCCAGGTTGACGCAGGTGCCGGGGGTTGCGGGGCCGGCCAGGAGGGCAGCCTGGGTGGCACCCGCGGCGCAGTCCGAGGGCTGGAGGCACTTTTTTACTTCCAGCTTGGGGCACTGGTTGGTGCCGGCGGCCAGGAGGGCCTGGGTGTCGCCAAGGGGCAGGGCGGCGCGGAGGCGCTCGGGCAGCTTGACGCAGGTGGGTGCGTCAAAGGTCAGGGGCGTGGTGGCGGCCTCGTCCACGGGGCACAGGTCCAGGCCCGAGGACGCGAAGAGCTGGCCGCCCAGGCGAAAGACCGTATCCACCCGGGGGCCGGGGCGGCAGGTGGGCTGCTGGGAGTCCCTGGTGTAGGCGCAAAGGCCGCTGGTGGGGACCAGCACGCGGTCGCCGTCCACGAAGGGCCGGCCCGTCAGCCCCGGCAGGGCGAAGGTCTTGGCAACCTTGGGCTTCTTGGGGCGGGAGAGGTCGAAGACGGTGACGCCCAGGGTGCCGGACGCGGCGTGGAGGGTCTTTCCTTCCAGCGTCAGCAGGTTGATGGCGCGGTCCGTGGCGAGGCGCGTGACGAGCAGCGGCTTTTCGGGGTTGGTGACGTCCACCACGGCCAGCCCCTGGGGGCCAAGGGCCGCATAGACCAGCTTGCCTTGGACGGCGATGTCCCGCACCGCGGAGGGCAGGACGAGGCGCCCCACCTGGGTCAGCTCGCAGCCCTGGGTGACGGCATAGACCCCCACGCCCCCAGAAGTACCAGACACCGCATAGCCGTCGGCCAGCGGGCGCAGGACGTGGGAACGGGAGAAGAGCTCCTCGGTGGGGTCAGGCTGGGGCGCACTTTTGGGTGCGGCCAGCAGCAGGGCCAGGACGAGAGTGAGGACGGTGGACACGGGGATACCTCCCGCAGGATCCGCTTACTTGCGGGCGGCGCCCATCTCGACGGGGACTTCCACTTCCCGGAACAGCACCATGACGGCGTTCTCGTGGATCACCTGGGTGGCGATGCCGAAGCCGTGCTGGGGGTGAATGATGGCGTCACCCTCCTGGTAGGTGTGCTTGGGGTTGTAGATGGCGCCCTCGGCGGACCGCATGCCCTGGGTGGCCTGACGCCAGCGGGCAGTGATCTCGTTGGGGCTGTAGGCCACCTTCATCTCCTTGGAGGACTTCTCCTGCATGACGCGCTTCTTCTCGCGGCCGCCCACGACGCGCTTCATGACGCGCTTGCGGCGGTCCTCGTCGTCCATGGGGGGGGCGTACTTCTGGGTGTTGCCGCAGGTGCGGCAGGTCACCTGGACCACCTCGTCGTCCACCATGGCGGCCACGCTGCCATCCAGGTTCAGGCGGCAGGTGGCGCAGGAGATCTCGATCACGTCGCCGATCTTGGTCTTGGGATTGTCATCGTACATCTTGGGAAACCTCTTCCATGATCATCCACTCCAGAGCACATCCGCAGACCTTGCAGAAGCCCTGAACTTTCTTTGAAAACATGATGCAGTCAAGGGCCGGCCGATAGAGCCCGCGGGCACTGTAACCCGCACCTTCGAAGACGCCCGTACTGGATGAGAACTCGGGCCGCTCCGGGGTGGGCACCGGCACACCCTCGTCAAGAAGCGCATCCCATTTAGCAGAATCCGGGCCATCTAGCAAGGCCGTAATGTTGGGCTCCCAGGGTTCGAAGCCCTTGGGGTAGAACTCGTTGTAGGCGACGGAGGAGCTGTAGTACTCGTCGCCCAGGCCGCCGAAGCTGTGGCCGAACTCGTGGATGAAGACGTAGTCGTCGAAGTCGTTATCCGAGGGGAAGACGGCCCAGGAGCGGAAGATGCCGGCGCCGCCGTAGCGGGCGGTGTTGACCAGGACCACCAGGGTGTCCTGGGGGGCGAGGGCCGCCAGGTGCTGCAGGGCGCGGTCGTCGCCGACGGTGAGGTAGCGTTCCGAGCCGAAGGTGTTGAAGGTGGCGCCCACGCGGCTGCCGCCCTTGAGCTTCTTGCGCGGTTCAGCGGGGCCGCTGCCGTCGGTGGCGTAGGCCAGGGCGCGGATGCTTACCTGGTCGCGGTGGGCGGCAAAGGCGGGGGCGGCCAGGAGGGCGTCGGCGAAGCGCCGCAGGTCGGCGCGCAGCTTGGCTTGCTGGGAGGCGTCGTAGCCGTCGGCGACCAGCAGGATGTCCAGGTTCTGGGTGGGGTCGGCGTCGCCCCGGTGGAGGTCCAGGACGGCGACGCCGGGGGCCTTCGGGGTGAGGCCGTCCAGGCGGCCCAGGTAGCTGTAAGACCACACCAGGGTCTCGCCGCCCTTGCGGTCACGCGTCACCAGTTCCAGGGTGACGGGCTGCTTGGGGCGGGGGAAGCGCAGGCTCTCCTGGAAGAGGCGGGGCTTGCCGGCCAGGGCCTCCTCGGTGGTGCGCCATTCGGCAAAGAGGCTGGAGAAGGCGCGGGAGTACAGCAGTTGGCCCTGCTGGTCACGGACGCGCAGTTCGTGCTCGCCGTAGCGGCTGTGGTCCACGGGGCGGTGGGGATTGCCGGCCCAGGGGCCCTCCTGGAAGAAGCCGTCCACCTTCACCTTTTCGGCGCCGCCTTCGACCCAGCGCGAGAGGTCCAGGCGCACGGAGACGGGCTGGAAGTGGTCCTCAAAGCGTGGCTGGGGCTGGCTGGCCCAGGGCGCCGAGGGGCAGGGGGCCGCGGCGGGCGCCTGGAGGGCAAGCAGCAGAAGCGTCGCAAGATACATGGCAAGACTCCAAAAAAAACATCCGAACCCCGACCGCAAGGGAGGGGGCCTTTCTTGAAACCGCGCGCGTCAGCAAGCGGGTTCCGAACCTCCCGCAAGCAACCAAAGTGGATCCCGCGGGGAACCGACCCCAATGCATAAAAATGAGCCAGGGCAAGGGGACCGTAAGCCGGGTTCTGTTCCGCCGTCAAATTGCTTCGACGGAGGTGGAAACCATTCATCTGGGCCCGTCGTTACCGGCGGGCTCTGGCGAGTACCCGAGAGCTTCGGGCGGGCAACCCTACATCCCCGAAGGGCGCGCTCTCTGTTCCTCTTGCTCCGGGTGGGGTTTGCCGACCACGACGTCACCGCCGTGGCCCGTGAGCTCTTACCTCGCGTTTTCACCATTACCTCGAGACTAGCTCGGGGCGGTTTATTCTCTGTGGCACTTTCCTCGGGGTCACCCCCACTGGACGTTATCCAGCACCCTGCCCTGCGGAGCCCGGACTTTCCTCCAGCCTTTCGGCCAGCGGTCTCCTGTTCCCCTTGTCCTGACCCGCGCACAAAATACAGCCCGAGCCTTTTCCGGGCAAGAGGGATTGTTAATTGTGGAGGCCCTATTTTTGGGGTTATCTTCCGACCATTGAATATGCGCGCGATGGTGGGAGGTCTGGATGGCTAGCCGTTGGAACGTCAGCAGGGGCCTTTTTGCGTTGGTGCTGGTGGGTTTGCTGGGAGTCGGCGGGGGTGCCCGGGCGGGTGGGGTTGACTCCGATGGGGACGGCCTGGGGGATGCCTGGGAGCTGGAGCACTTCGGTGACCTGAGCCAGGGCGCGGGCGGCGATCCGGACAAAGATGGGCTGCTGAACCTGGGCGAACAGCAGGCCGGCTGCAACCCCATGAAGCAGGACAGCGACGGGGACTTCCTGGGGGACGCGGAGGAGCTGGCCGGCGGCACCAACCCCGCCAAGGCGGACAGCGACCAGGACGGTGTGTCGGACTTTGTGGAGCTGGAGCGGGGCCTGGACCCCCTGGCCTCTGATACGGACAAGGGCGGCGTGCAGGACGGCGAGGAGGTGCTGGTGGACGGCACCGACCCGCTGGTGCCCGATGACGACCAACTGGACTCGGACAACGATGGCCTCAGCAACTGGCGGGAGTTCGCCAGCGGCACCAACCCCTTTGCGGCGGACAGCGACGGGGATTGGCTGGCGGACGGCGAGGAGGACAGCG
>CAIXZC010000244.1 GCA_903923815.1 uncultured Myxococcales bacterium | reverse complement strand
AGGCCCGCGCCGCCCTGGACACCCTGATTGGTCTGGCGTTGGTGGCCCGTGAGGCCGACCGCCTTGGCCTGGAAGTCAGCGACCGGGACCTGGCCAAGGCCCTGTACCCCGATCAGTTCTTCAAGAAGGACGAGAACAACCCCGAGGCTGAGGCTGTGTTCGACTGGACCAGCTACAACAACTGGGTGTCCTACTACCTGCGCTCCTCTCAGACGGGTTACGAGGACTACGTCCGCTCTACGCTGTTGGCCCGCATGGCCTACAACTATGTGGGTGGTCTGGTGACCGTCAGCGACGCCGAGGCCAAGATTGCGGCCCTGGCCAAGATGCGCAAGGTGAATGCCGAGATTGCTGAGTTCTACCCCGACTCCTTCGACGCGGGCGTGACCGTCCCCGCGGACCTCGGCACCTACACCGAGTCCAAGAAGGAAGAGATTGACGCCTACTACGACGCCAACCCCGCCGAGTTCCACACCGCCGAGCAGATCAAGGTTCGCGTGGCCTACGGCTCCGGCCTGGGCACCATGCCCACCCCCAACGACGTGTCCGCCACCCCCCTGAAGGACTCGGACTACGAGAAGCTGGCGGAGAACGCCGGCGAGCTGCTCAAGCGTCTGAACGGCGAGATGCCCCTGTACCCCGAAGAGAAGCCCGCCGCCGCCGAGGGTGAGGCCGCCGCTGAGGGCGCCGCCCCCGCCGAGCCCAAGGCCGAAGAGGCCAAGCCCGCCCGTGAGGAGCCCAAGGACAAGGCCGAGCGCTTCGCCGAACTGGCCAAGTACTGGTCTGCTGACCCCTCCACCAAGGATCGGGGCGGCCTGATCCCCGAGTGGTTCGGGGCCGACCAGCTGGCCGCCTATCCCTTCGGCCCCGACATCGCGGCGGCCGTGGCGAAGGCCAACAAGGGCGACGTGGTGGGCCCCCTCAAGGGCGTCACCGGTTACTGGCTGATCATGGTCGAGGACAAGCGCGCCCCCAGGGACCTGACGCTGGAGCAGGCCCGTCCCGAGATCGCCACCAAGCTGTATCGCAAGGAGAAGGCCCCCGAGGCCGCCCGCACCCAGGCCAAGGCCTTCCTGGAAGCCGCTTCCAAGGCCGGCGACAAGGGCCTTGAGGCCCTGCTGGATGAGTACAAAGAGCTGAAGGACTCGGGCGCCATCCGCGTCCGCAAGACCGGCCTGTTCGACGCCGGCAAGCGCGGCTTCTCCGTGCCCACCGTGGGTTCCTCCGAGGAGATCTTCAAGGAACTGTTCACCAGCGCCAAGGTCGGCAGCGTGGGCTCCAAGGTGTTCGAACTGGAGAGCGGCCGCATCGTCGTCTACCGCACCCTCGAGGTCGAGAATCCCCAGGGCGAGCCCAGCGCAGAGGACCTGGCCAAGGCCACCGACGAGCTGAAGCGCGACAAGCGCACCGCTGCGTTCCAGGCTTGGTTCGCCGCCCTGAAGAAGACCGCCGAAGCCGACGGTGACATCGAGTTCACCACCGACTGGACCGACTTCCTCGCCGCCCTCAAGACCGCTCAGGATCAGGCCGCGGCCGACAAGGCCAAGTCCGAAGGCAAGTAAGCCCCCGCTCGCCTTAAGCTTCGTTACAACTGTTCGTGCTAACGGATCCGCTCACTGCGTTCGCGGCTAGGTCAGGTTTGCCTGCCGCTAGCCGTCAAAGCCGCGCACGAAGTAAGCGGATCCGGCCGACAGGTCAGCCTGCCGCTAGCCATCAAAGCCGCGCACGAAGTAAGCGGTTTAGAACGCGACCTTCAGCAACTGCCTGCCGATGAACACGAAGTCGCCGTCGGACAGGTGGTACTCGGTGCCGGCGCGGAGCTTGAAGAAGGTGCCGTTGCGGCTTTGGGAGTCCCGCAGGAAGGCCTTGCCCGTGCGCTTCTCCACCATGGCGTGGCGGTGGGACATGAAGCGGTCGTCGGGGAAACTCAGGTCCGCCTGCTCGCGGCCGATGGCCAACTGGGGCTTGCGGGCCTTGATGGACTGCCCGGGCTTCCCGCCCGCCAACAACTGGGTCAGGCTGAAGTAGTCATCCAGGCAGGGGCTGCACAGAAACAGGGTGCCCGCCTTGTCGCGCTCTGCCGGGGCCTTGCCAATTCCTTCGCCGTAGACCAGCACCTGCTCGCCCACGATGAAGGTGTCGCCGTCCGTCATTTCGATCTCGTCGCGGATGCGCACGTAGGTGCCATTCAGAGAGTTCTTGTCCTGGACGTACAGGTCGCCATCCCGGTAGAAGAACACGGCGTGTACCGGAGACACGGTCTCGTCATCGGGGAACAGCACGATGCCCTGGGTCCGCCCGCAGATGTGCTCTTTGCCGCCCAGCGTGTAGGACGCCGTGTCGCCTCCCTCACCCTTGACCAGAATGAGTCTCGCCTTGGCCTTGGCGCCCATGCCTCCCACCTGGGTGGGAGAGGCCCCGGCTGCCTGCAAAGGATTCCCGCACTTCAGGCAGAACTTGTACTCGGGCAGAGTCTGAGCCCCGCAGCGCGGGCAGTTGGCATCATGTTCCATGTGGCTGTCCTCCGGACTTTCGTTGTCTGATTATTTTCCCATAGAGGGTTAAGTCAAGCTTGGGGTATCATCCGCCCGATGATTGTCCCCCAGGAGGTTCCCGTGGGCATCGTGGTTCAGAAGTACGGTGGTTCCTCTGTAGCCGACATCGACCGGATCCGCAAGGTGGCAAAGAACGTGGTGGCCACCGCCGGGGAGGGGCACAAGGTCGTTGTGGTCGTGTCCGCCATGGGCAAGACGACGGACGTCCTCATGGAGATGGCTCGGCAGGTCTCCGCCAACCCCCAGACCCGCGAGTTGGACATGCTGCTGACCAGCGGCGAGCGCATCTCCATGGCCCTGCTGTCCATGGCCATCCACGACCTGGGCCGGGAGGCCATCTCCTTCACCGGCTCCCAAAGCGGCATCATCACCAACGACTCCCACATGAACGCCCGCATCGTGGAGGTGCGCCCCTTCCGCATCCAGGACGAGCTGGAGCGCGGCCGCATCGTCATCGTGGCGGGCTACCAGGGCGTCTCCTACCGGCGCGAGATCACCACCCTGGGCAGGGGCGGGTCAGACACCACAGCCGTGGCCCTGGCTGCCGCCCTCCAGGCCGACCGCTGCGAGATCTACTCGGATGTGGATGGGGTCTACACCGCCGACCCGAACGTGGTGGGCCCCGCCGTCAAGCTGGACGAGATCTCCGTGGACGAGATGATGGCCCTGTCCAAGGCCGGGGCCAAGGTCCTGTGCGCTGAGGCCCTGGAATGGGCCCGCCGCAGCGGCATCGCGGTCTACGCCAAGGCCACCGCCGAGCCCGAAAAGGCCGGCACCATCATCCGCCTGGACCGCAAGCCCGAGGACCGGCGCATCAGCGGCGTCACCGGCTCCAAGAGCATCATCCTGGTGCAGTTCAAGGGCGCCACCGAGATGCCCAGCGCCGACGAACTCTTCCGCTGCCTCACGGCCATCGGTGAAGAGCAGGTCATGCCCTTCATGTCCCACCTGTCCCTGTCCGGGCACCTGGGCGCCAGCTTCCTGTTCAACGCCATCCAGTTCGCCAACCCCGCCGAGTTCGTCCATGCCGTGGAGGCCCGCTACGGGGACAAGGTGAAGGTCACCTCAACCATCGGAACGGTCACACTGGTGGGCACGGGCATCGCCGAGGATCGCCAGATCCACGGTGTCATCACCAGCTTCCTGCGCGAGCACGCAGACCTCATCCATCAGGTCTTCTACAGCCCCATGGCGGTCACGATGTTGGTGGAGAAGACCGAGGTGGATCACCTGGTCAGGGATGTGCATCAGCTCTTCTTGGAGAACTCCAGAAGCGACTTCGAGACTATGCCCGCGTAGGTCTCCTCGGCGGGTCCCCGCATCTTCATGGACAGGTCCGCACCCACGGTGATGAACAGCACGCCGCCGGGCAGCTCCACCCGGTGCTCCACGCCGGGGGCCAGCAGGCGCCGCTCCACCGCCGCCGCCACGGTGGCACAGGCGCCGGTGCCGCAGGCCAGGGTGAAGCCCGCGCCGCGTTCATGAACCTCCAGTTCCACCACACCGTCGGGCCGCAGCCAGGCGAACTCGGCGTTCACCGAATCGGGGAAGGCAGGGCTGCGGGGCGCAAACAGCGGCCCCAGGGTTCGACGCTCCTCGCGGCTGAGTTGCCCGAAGATGACGAAGTGGGGGTTGCCCGTGTTCACCCGGATGCCCGTCAGGCCCGCATGGCAGGTCGACACCCCAAGGTTCAGCAGACCCAGGCGCAGGCCCTCCCGGTCCACCCGGGCGCGGCCCATGTCCACGGTCACCCGGAACACCCCATCGGGGTCCCGCCCCCAGGCGCAGTCCAGGGGCCCGGAGTCCGTCTCCACCCGCACCGGTGACGCCTCCAGCCCGAACCGCGTGGCCAGCTCCATCACGAAGCAGCGGATGCCGTTGCCGCACATGGCAGCCCGGGATCCGTCCGAGTTGTAGATCAGCATCCGCGGCTGGGCCACGGTGCCCTCGAACAGCAGGATGCCGTCCGCCCCAATGCCGAAGCTGCGATGGCACCACAGGGCCACCACCTCGGGGTCGGGCTGGAACTGCCCCTGCCGGTTGTCCAAAAAGACGAAGTCGTTGCCTGCGCCGTGGACCTTGAGGAACTCCATGGTGGCCTCCGAGAGGTGTTGCTTAGGGGAGCAGAACGGAGATGGGCTTCTTGACGGGGGCGCCGGAGAAGGGCGGGAACTCCATGTTCATCTGGATCTTCTTGACGCAGTTGCCCAGGGCCGTCCCGGCGAACTCCCGGGAGGCAATCTCCACGCCCGTGACCTTGCCCGAGTTGTCAATGGAGATGCGGGTAGAGATGCGGGCGCTGCTGAGGCCCGAACCGTACTTGGCGAAGCAGTCCTGCATCTCGCCGCGCTTGCGCTTCACCTCGCGGGTGATGTCGGACATGGTCAGGGTCTTCTTCTTGGCCCCGCCCTCGTCCCCCGCGGCCTCTTCCCCGCCGCCTTCCTGCTTCTTGTCGATCATCTTCAGCAGATCCGCGGCCTGGACCTTCTCGTTCTTGGGCTGGGCATCAGCCACCTTGGGCCGATCCTCCGGGATGGCCGAACCGGAGTCCTGCTTCTTGGCCTCCGCGTCCTTGCGCCGGTCGCTTTCCTTCTTCTTCTCGTCCTTGGCGGCCCGCCGGTCCTTCTCTTCCTTGCGGAGAGCCTCCGGGGTCTTCTCCTCGGCCTTCACGACGGGCTGCTCGACCTGCGGGACGGGCTTGCCGTTCTTCACCGGGACCTGGGCCGCAAGCTGCTGCGCGTGCTTGTCCGCCAGTACCTTGGCCAGCTCGGCCTCCAGGCCGGAGATGCGGCCGTTCCAGTATTTCTCGCGCTCGGCCAGCTTGTCGTCGCGCTCTCTCACCGCCGCCATGAAGACCTTGTCGTTCTCCTGGCGCATGGCATCCAGTTCGGCCCGCAGGCCCTTCTCCATCTCGTCCTTGCGCTGCTGGTAATCGTCCCGCAGGACCTGCAGCTTCTCGCCCGTGTCGCTCTTGGCCTCGGCCCGCGCGCTGGGCAGGTAGGTGTTGATGAACAGTCCGGAGGAGCCCAGCAGATCCAGGGCCATCACCGCGGCCCCCGCAGCCCCCAGCAGCACCACCACGGCGGCGGCCAGCACGATTGGCATCTTGCTGCGGCGACGCACAATGGGGATGACCACGGGCCCCTGGGAGATGACGGTCTCGGCGCCGTCGCCGTCCTTGCCGTAGGCCCCGAACAGGTCCTTCTCTTCTTCCTGGGCACCGATGGCCATCTTGCGGATGTCAATCAGCCCCGAGTCGTCCTTCTTCTCGGCCTTGGGCGCGGCGGCCTCGGGCTTGTCGCCTCCGAAGAGGTCGTCCATGGAGAACAGCACGGAGGTGTCGTGGCGCTGATGCAACATTGACTTGGCATCGGCGTCGCTGTGGTCGTCGGCGTCGTCGTCCGGGCCGCCAAAGCCATCAAAGAGACCACCAGAGGATTGGGCAGGCTTGGGGGCTTCGGGGGCGGCGTCCTTGCGGGCGTCCTCCTGGGCCAGTTCCTCCAGCACGGCGCGGGAGCGGCGCAGGTAGTCGCTGTCGGGGGCGGCCTTGGGGGCCTCGTCCTCAGCGGCCTCGCCGATGGCCAGGGTCTCGCCACCGTCCAACAGGGCCTTGATCTCGGGGACCTCCTCGGCGAACTTCCAGTCGTCGAAGCCGGCCTTCCAGACCAGATCCTCGGCGGTCACTACGCCGCCGCTGACCTTGGCGCCAAGCTCCGTGAACGTGAAGGGCCCCTCCTGGGCCTGACCCTTGGAGTAGTACCACTCTTTGGGCTCATCGGCGGGAGGTTCGGGCAGTTTGATCTGCAGGACCTTGCTGCACGAAGGGCACTTGACCTTCACGGGGCCGCTCTTGCCGGCGACCCGGTCCTCGGGGAGGCTGAAGGTGCCCGAACAATGGCTGCACTTGATTCTCATGGGTGGACGACTCCCTGGCGAATTTGAGCGCCTGAATACACCCCTCCGTCGCCGACGGAACGGTATGCAGAAGATAGCCCAAGGGTTTTGCCTTGGCAACAGGTTTGAAACGCGAAAAAAAGGCGCCTCAGGGGGCCTGGAGATCCTTGGGGACCTTGGCCTCGTAGCGGCGGACGTAGAAGGGTTCGCAGGTGTGCAGATCCTCGCCCCCGGACTGCAGCAGGGCGGGCAGGGAAAGGCCGAACATGAGGCCGGGGTCGGGGTAGTCCAGAAGCTGGGCGCCGGCGGGGCCGCTGCGAAGACCGGCGAGGGCCGGATGGGCGGCAAAGCCACTGCCCAGAAGAACCGTGGAGGGGGCGGCGGCGAGGTGAGCGTCCAGGCGGGTGCGGGCCTCAGCGGCGGGGACGGCCTCGGGACCCACCTGGGTGCGCCCGGTGCCCGTGTCGGCGGAGAACAGGGCCAGGTAGACCTCGCCCATGCGGGCGTCCAGGGCCACGGCCACGGGCAGGGCGGCGGGGGCGGCGGCGGCCACGACCACGGTGGTGTCCAGGGTCAATAGAGGAATGTGGTTGGTCCAGGCCAGGGTCTTGGCGGCCATGAGGCCCAGGCGCACGCCCGTGAAGGAGCCCGGGCCCCGGGTCACCAAGAGGCCATCCAGGTCAGCCAGTCCCGCCCCGAAGGAGGCCAGCAGTCCCTGCAGGTGCCCCATCATGGAACTGCCCCGGGGGTCCGGGTGGAGTACGCGGGTGCT
>CAIXZC010000243.1 GCA_903923815.1 uncultured Myxococcales bacterium | reverse complement strand
GCATGCCGAGCCGCCTGCCCGTCCAAGCCGCGCACGTAGCGCAGCGAAGTAAGCGGATCGGCATGCCGAGCCGCCTGCCCGTCCAAGCCGCGCACGTAGCGCAGCGAAGTAAGCGGATCCTGGCTTTCAGTTGTCCTTGAAAAACTCGTTGTACAGCAGGTCCTCCAGCCGCTCCAGGTGCCCCTGCTCCTCCGCGGCAATGGCCCGCAGCAGTCCGGCCACCTGGGGCTGGGCAACCTCTGCCCAGTGCAGGTACTTGTCCCTGGCCTTGCGCTCCTTGTGGATCGCGAAGACCACCACATCCGACGGCTCCGAGTTGGCGTCAATGACCGGCGCCCGTAGCTCCCGCCCCGAGTCCCGGCCCCTCCTTGGGGGAACGGCCGCGCTGGGGGTGAAGCGGCCCGCCAGGGCCTCCCGGAACACCACCACGTGCCGCTGCTCCTCGGCCACCAGCTCGCCCAGCAGCACCCTGGCACCTTCGTGCTCCATCCGGGGCTGCCAGCTTCCGTAGAACTCCAGGGCCTCCAGCTCCGCACTCAGTGCCGCATTCAGGATCTCTTTGTCTTCCATGGTCGGGGTCCTCCGCGGGCATTATTGCGCGGGCACCCGACCCGTCAAGTTAGCGGCTTTCTCCTTGCCTGCGCGGCTTTGGAGTTCTAAGATACGCCCCGAATGAAAATTCGCCCCCCAACTTCGGAGGAATGGAGACGACCATGTTGAGAAGAACTCTTGTTACCGTCCTTTGCCTTGGCCTTGCCGCCACCCTGGCTGTGTCCTGCAAGAAGAAGGAGACCCCCGTCACCGAACTTCCCGGCAAGGACAAGAAGGCCGTTGAAGAGAAGGCCCCCGAGGCCGCCAAGGCCCCCGAACTGAAGGCAGAGGAAGCCGCCCCCGCTGAGGCCCCCGCCGCTGAGGCCGCCGCCGAGGCCCCTGCCGCTCCCGCCGAGGCCCCCGCCGCTGAGGCCGCCCCTGCGGAAGCCCCCGCCGCCCCCGCTGAGGCCCCGGCCGAGGAGAAGAAGAACGAGAACCACCTAGGCCGCGACTTCGTGCTGCCCGCCGCCATGATGATCAGCGACGTCCTGGCCGACCCCAAGTACTACAACGCAATGGCCGACGTGAAGCTGGCCGGGCTGGTGCTGGCCAAGCAGGATCAAAGCATCCTCATCGGCAACACCCGCGACGGCATCACCAACGCCATGCTGGTGCAGATGCAGGATGGCCTGGATCTGCCCTGGGCCGCCGGTGACCTGGTCATGGTCGAGGGCAAGCTGGAACTGCGCAAGTGGGACCTGACCGCCATCGCCAAGAGCACCTTCCAGCCCCCCGCGGGCGACGGCTTCAAGACCAGCTACGACTTCGTGCTGGTGGGCGTTGGCGCCGAGAAGCTCAAGTAGACCGCACCCCCCGGCCCCCCACCTGCCCGTATTTCTGCTTTCAATTTCGGTCCGCCCAAAGCATGATCGCCTCTCAAAAAGGAGGCCCCCATGCAGCAACTGAAGGACTACTTCTCCCAGCACGAAGCTCGCATTCGCGAGGAACTGGTGGCCCTCACCTCCGATCTGGTGGCGCAGCCCACCGTGAACCCCGGCAAGGCGCGGCTGGCTGACTTCCCCTATCTTCGGGTCTCCGGGCAGGAAAGCCGGGCCGCCCTGGTGGCCAGCAAGAAGCTGCGGGACTGGGGCTTCCAGCCACGCATCCTTGAGGCCGAACCCGAACGCGGAAACCTGCTGGTGACCTATGGTTCGGACGGCCCCGAACTGCTGCTTGGCCTCCACCTGGACGTGGTGCCCCCGGGCGACGGCTGGGCCTCCGATCCTTTCCAGGTCGAGCTGCGCGACGGCCGCCTGTACGGCCGCGGCACCCTGGACGACAAGGGCCCCCTGGCCGCCTCCATGTTGGCCCTCAAGGCCTTGAAGGACGTGGGCGTGCCCCTGCGCGGCCGCGTCACCATCGCCGCCCTTGCCTCCGAAGAATTCCGCGAACCCGGCGAGCCCGACCCCGGCTTCGCCTACATGTATGCCAACGGCTTCCTGAACCCCAACGCCGCCATCATCCCCGACGTGGGCGAGAACCTGCGGCGCATCGACGTGGCCGAGAAGGGCCGCCTGGTCCTGGGCATCAAGACCCATGGGCGGCAGGCCCACGGTTCCACCCCGGAGCTTGGCGTCAACGCCGGTGTGGCCCTCTGCGAGGCCCTGGCAGCCATCCACCGCCTCCAACTCCCCCACAGCCCCCACCCCGTCCTGGGCAGCCCCACCATCAACGTCGGCGTGCTGCGCTCCGGCGAGGCCGCCAACGTCGTACCCGCCGCAGGCTACGGTGAGGTGGACATCCGCTGGGTGCCCGGCCAGGACGCCGAGGGCATCGTCGCCATGGTCCTGGACACCGCCCGTCAGGCCCTGGCTGCCAGCCTCCCCGAGGCCACCGTGGAGGTCACCATCCTCAGCGCCACCGAGCCCCACGGCGTGGCCGCGGACAGCCTGCTGGTGCGCTCCATCCAGCGCTGTACCCAGGAGGACCTGGGCTTCACCCCCCAGCCCTTCGGCATCGGCGGCGGCACCTTCGCCAAGGCCTTCAATCTTGCCGGCATCCCCGCTGTGGGCTTCGGCCCCGGCGACGAGGACCAGTACCACGTCACCAACGAGAGCATCTCCCTGGACGAGCTCTACCAGTTCACCCGCCTCATCTGCTTCATCGCCATCGACTTCCTGGGCACCAAGTAGACCCACCGTCCCCGAGCCACGTGTCGGAGTGTGGGAGTGTCAGCGTGTTGAAGTGGTGAGGTATTTGGGGGCCGGGGGGGCTGCGGGGGGCGGGTAGACCTAGTTGTTCTCGCAGACGCCAGCGACGCTGCAGACGTCCTCGGTGGTGGCGTCGCCGTCATCACAGTCGGTGTCCTCGAAGCAGCACTTGCCCTTCATGCAAAGGGAAGCATCAAGCAGGTCGTTGCACTTCTGGGCGATGCACAGGTTGGGGTAGGTGACCTGGTCTTCGCAGCAGTAGGGGACGTAGGGCTCGGTGCCGCACTCGATGGAGCACAGCTCGCACCAGGTCTCGCTTTCCACGATGGTGCCGTGGTAGGAGGCGCTGCAGGCGTTGCCGTAGGTGAAGCCATCGGCGCCGCAGACGCCACGGCGGCCGTCGTCGCGGGGATCGGACTCGGGGCCAAGCAGCTCTTCGATCACCAGACCGCCGGTCTCCATGGGGCAGGGGCAGTCATCAGCATTGCACTCGCCATCGCAGCGACCGGCGACCTTGCCGCAGGACAGGGCGCACTCGTTGTAGTAGGTCTGGAAGTCCTCGCCGCACACGGGCAGGAAGTTGGCCTCGGTCAGCTCGCACTGGCACTCCTCGCACACTTCGATCTGGGGGCTGCCATCGGACCGCAGGGGCAGGTCGTACAGGTAATCCAGTTCGGGGGCCAGGCAGACCTCCATGCAAACATTCTGGAAGGCGAAGAAGCCGGTCTCGGTGTTGCCCGCGCAGACCCAGCCCTCTTCGTCGCCGCAGTCGCAGCAACCGGCGCTGTAGGCCAGTTCGGCGCCGTCGCACTCCATGGCGCAGGAGTTGGAGTAGGTGACCTGCTGGCCGAAGCGCAGACCGCAGACGGGGTCACAGGTGTTGTCGCAGGTGGGGCAGACGGCAGTGTCCACGCAGCCACCCTCGCAGGCCACGGCAGTGGCGGCCTCGGCGGGGCAGGTGAACAGGTAGCACTTGTTCCAGTAGGTGAAGCCATCCTGGCCGCAGACCGGATCAAACGTGGTGTCGCAGATGGCGTCACCAGAGCCGCACTCCTCGACCTTGCACTCGCCCTGGTACATCACCTCGGGGCAGTTGTCGGCGGGCCACACGCAGTCTTCGCCGCCAATGGCGCACTTCAGCGCGCAGAAGTTGGGGTAGGTGTTGTTGTCCACGCCGCAGTAGGCCTGGGCCACCTTCTCGGCAGCGGTGCAGGGGCACTGGTTGCAGGTGCCCTTGACGAACTTCGGGATGCCCGCGCACTCGGCGGCGCAGGGGTTGGCGTAGTCCTTGCCATCGCTGCCGCAGACTTCCCAGCCGGTCACGCCTTCCCACTGCTCGCAGGTGCAGGAGCAGATGCCAGCGGGCTCTTTGCAGGTGTCGGGGAGGACGCAGGCGCCGCAGGTGCCGCCGCAGCCGTCATCGCCGCACTCTCTGCCTTCGCAGTTGGGGACGCACTGGCAGGCGCCGGTCTCTTTGCCGGTGTCCTTCTTGCAGATCTCGTTGTCAGCGCAGCCCTTGGCCACGTTGGCGAAGCGCCAGCAGTTGGCGAAGGCGGGAAGCTGCTCGATGCACTCCTTGTAGCCGCGCAGGCCGTCGCACATGGTCTCGCCCTCGGCGCACTCGGAGTCGCAGGTCTCCATGACCTCGCACTGGCCGTTGTTGCAGAACTCGGTCAGCAGGCAACCGTCTTCCTTGTCGCCCTCGACCTTGCCGCACACGCCGCCGCAGCCGTCGCTGCCGCAGGTCTTGCCGTCGCAGTCGGGCTCGCAGCACTCGCCGGCGAAGCAGACCTCAGCAGCGGTCTCGCAGCAGATGTCGCCGCAGCCGGCGTTGATGCACAGGCAGGCGTCCACGGCGTCGTCGTTGGTGCCGCAGGTGCGCCCCGCGGGGCAGGCCGCCGCGTCGCCGAACAGCCAGCAAGCGTCTACGCCCTGCTCGCCGTCAAAGACGTTGGCGCAGGTCTGAAGCTTGGGCCCGTTGCAGCGGGTTTCGCTTTCGACGCACTGCTGGTCGGCGGGGGGGCACTCGCCGCCGCAGGTGCCGGCCGTCTGGTTGCAGATCTTGCCCTGGTCGCAGGTGCCGCAGGTGCCACCGCAGCCGTCGGGGCCGCAGACGCGGTCCTCGCACTGGGGGATGCAGATGCAGGGCTCGCCCACCAGGGTGCACAGGGATTCGTCGGTGGCGCGGCAGGCGCACACCAGCGAGTCGGTGCAGAACGCGGGCTCGGACCACACGAACTGGCCACCCTCAAAGGCGCACTGCTGGTACTTGGCGTCCGTCAGACACTTGAGCTGCCCGGCGGTACAGGCGGGGCCGGTCACCTCGGTGTCCGCGCCCTGTGTGTCGACGGCATCGACGTTCTCGATATCGAGACCAATCTGCTCGTTGTCGACGATTTCTGTGGTGTCCTCACCAGCCGGGCTACCCGTGCTGCTGCAGGACAGAGCCAGGAAAAGAAAAACCAGGGACGACAGTGCGGCAAGCTGTTTCATCATCCGTCTCCAACTCCAAAAAGATTGGGTCGATAGGGCCGTTCGGCGCTGATTATATCTGCGGAAATGCTTGTGTAAAGTTCCGGGTTTGAAGAACCCAAAAAAACCCTGAAGACCCCGAATTTCGGCCCTCCGCGCGGCCCGATCCGGGCGCCACCTTTTTCCTTGAAGCCACCGGGGTTTTTCTCTACCCTTGGCCCCGCTTTCTGGCAATGTGTACCCGCGCGCAGGAGGGCGCAGTCTGTGTCAAAACTCTCCGGGAAACCGCTGTTCATACTGGTGGCCGTCGCCGCCGCCGCCCTGTTGCTGTTGCGTTCCGGTTCGGGCATCTGGGATCCCTGGGAGATGGACCAGGCCAACCTCGCCGCCCAGACCTCCGGCTCCGTCAAGGCCCTGCTGGTGGAACCCGCCAGCGACCTCTAGCAACTCCTTGTCAAGGGTCTCTCCGGCAAGCCCTTCCTGGTGAAGGCCAGCGCCGGCAAGAAGGGCGACAGCGCCCGCCTCCTCACCGACGCCACCCGCCGCGTGGGCTCCTCCGTGCACCACGCTGCCCTGCTGGACGCCGCCCTGGTGACCGCCCAGCCCGAGAAGTCCCGCGCCTTCCTGGCCACCGCCCGCCTCAAGAGCCCGGGCACCGAGCTGCTGCTGCTGGCCCTGAACCCAGAGACCTGCACCCAGGCCACCGCCATCCTCGAGACCCCCCCGGCGGACCCCAGCGCCACCACCATCACCATCCCCTGCCTGAACGTGTCCGGCCCCGCAGGCCTTGCGGACCTGGACAGCCGCCTCGCCGGCCTCCAGTGGTCCCGGGTCCTGTACCTGTCCAGCGACTCCGCCGACGCCAAGGGTGGCAGCCAGTCCATTCAGGCCGCCGCGCCCCTTGACCATTGGCTGGCCGGCCTGTGCTACCGCCTCTTCGGCTTCTCCGAGACCAGCTCCCGCCTGCCCTCCCTGCTGCTGGGCCTGGCGCTGCTGCCCCTGCTGTTCTGCTTCCTGCGCCGCCTGACGGACCTTCGCACCGCCGGCCTCGCCACCGTCATCACCCTGCTGTTCCCCATATTCCTGGGGCAGGCCCGCAACATGGCCGGCGAGATCTCCAACACCCTCTTCCTGTCTTTGGGCGTCCTCTCCTTCGCCAACATGGCCCTCCTCGGCGGCACCCTGCTGCCCGCCCTGGGCCTCCTGACCGCCGCCCTCCTGCTGCTGCTCAGCAAGGGCCTCTTCGCCGTGGCCGTACTGCTCCTCACCATCCTGGCCTACGTCCTCATGGAGGGCCGCCCCCGGAAGGCCACGCTCCTTCCCCTACTGGGCCTCTCCGCCCTTTTCCTGGCCCTGGTGGCCCTGGTCCTGCTGCCCTCCGGCTGGACCTTCTTCTCCCACCTGAAGTTCATGTATCACCCGTTCAACGGTGGCCCCGACGTCTACCGCACCGCCTTTGACTACTTCCTGCGCCAGCTTGGCTTTGGCCTGTTCCCCTGGGTAATCCTGCTGCCCCTGGCCCTTTCCCTGGCAGCCCGCCGCCTCTCCGACCCCAAGCCCGGCCTCTTCATCATCGCCCTCGTCTGGTTCCTGGTGCCCTTCCTGGTCCACAGTGCCGGCATCTACTGGTTCCGTCACACGGTCTTCCCCGCGGCCCCCGCCGCCGCCCTGCTCATCGCCCTGCTGCTGCGCGACGACGAGGCCGCCCAGCCCGACAACTCCAACCGCGACTGGCTCACCGCCTTCCTCGTCGCCGGCCTTGCCGCCGTCATCGCCCAGGGCATCTTCAAGAGCTCCGAGACCCTGGTCACCTGGCTGACCACGGACCCCCACATCAAGACCTCCATGAAGGGCCTCTCCAACGACACCGGCGAGCTGCCCACCATTGCCAAGGCCCTGGCCGCCCTCTTCGTCCTGGTGGTCCTCCAGTACCAGGCCCGGGTCTCCTCCTTCCTTGACGCCACCGGCCGCGCCCTCGCCCGTCGCCAGGTCTCCGTCCTGGTCCTCTGGCTGGCCGCCCTGCTGTTCCTGGCCAATGCCGCCACCTTCTTCATCGGCCGCTTCCAGGGCCTGCGCCCCCCCAAGACCATGGCCCCGCTGGATCCCCAGTTGACCCAGTTCCACCTCGAACAGATGTTCCTGCGCCCCGACCTCCAGGCCATCCTCCTGCTGCTGGTCCTGGTGGGCCTCGTGGCCGTCGTCGTGGGCACTCCCCTGGGCGCCCTCCTGCTGCGCGCCCGCCCCCTGGCCCGCGCCGCCGCCTTCCTCCAGCGCCTCTCCGCCCGCTTCCACCTGGTTCCCCTGGGCGCCGCCGCCCTTGCCGTGGCCGTGGCCCTGGCCGCCCTCGTGGACCTGTTGGTCACCTTCCCCTTCCAGAGTGACCGCCCCCTGGCCCTGCTCTTCGCCCGCCCCGACCCCGTCGTGGCCCTCCTCCTCGGCGCCGCCCTCGGGGCCCTGGCCCTCCTGCTGCGTCGCCGCCTCCCCCCCGCCCCCCTCCTGGCCACCGCGCTGGTTTTGCCCCTGCTGACCCTGGCCTCCATGCTGTTCCGCCACACCGACGGCGCCGCCCTGGACATCCGCATCCTGGTCTCCACCGCCGCCGTCCTGCTGGCCCTCTCCTGGCTGCCCCTGCTGCACCGCTTCAGCCTGGCCCGCCACCTGACCGCCGCCCTGCTGTACTGCTGGCTGCTGGCCTTCCTGGTGGCCCCCCTGGCCCTCACCTGGCGCGCCATCGAGACGACCACCCTGGGCTCCAGCACCGCCCTGTCCTACGTCCTCACGGGCAGCCTGCTGACGCGCATCGCCCTGGCCCTGCTGCTGATCCCGCTGGCCGCCAACGCCCTGCCCGCCCTCTCCGCGCTGCTGGAGCGTCGCCACCTCCCGCGCCTGGCCACCGCCCTGCGTCCCGTGGCCCTCGCCCGTCACCTGGAAGCCCCCCGCGCCTTCATCCCCGCCGTCCTGGTGCTGGGCCTCCTCTTCGGCGGCTGGTACTCCCTGAAGTTCCTCCCCGACTTCTCCATCAAGGTCTCCCAGAAGCACATTCTGGATAAGTACCTCAAGATTGAAGGTCTCCAGGCCCCCACCGAGGGCCTCTTCAAGTTCCGCGGCGAGGGCGGCGGCGGCGACGACCGCAACTTCTACACCGCCCCCATCCCCGAGCTGACCTCTTTGGATAATGTAATGGATGTCCTGCTGGCCCCCGACGCCCTCCAGGTCAGCGTCACCCGCGCCAGCTCCCACCCCGGCCCCGACAAGGTCTCCCTGCCCTCCCGCGCCCAGCGCCGCCGCTTCGTCGTCATGGATCAGGACTCCTTCACCCAGGCCGACCACAAGTACCGCAAGGCCATCATCGAGCGGGACGGCGACAAGGCCCCCCGCCCCATCCCCCACATCCCCGTCGTGGACGGCACCAACAAGGCCTTCCTGCTGGCCGCCGACAGCCTCCCCCCGGAGGTCCCCAACGACAACCGCTTCGCCGCCGTCACCATGTCCCACGCCCAGTTCGACGCCGAGAAGGGCATCACCAAGGCCTACGTCAACCTGGAGGACCGCCTGCACCTGCTGGGCTACCGCCTGGACGCCCGCAGCATCAACCGCGGCAGCACCCTGCGCCTGGAGCTCTTCTTCGAAACCGTCGCGGACATCAGCGCCAGCTACAAGATCTTCATGCACCTGGACGCCGCCTCCTCGGGCAACCGCATCAACGGCGACCACTGGCCCCTGTCCCTGGAGAACGACCCCGAAAAGAAGGAATGCGTGGGCTGCTGGAAGACCAGCCAGTGGCTGCCCGGCGACATCGTCGTGGACCGCTACGACCTGGAGATCCCCCTGGGCACCCCGTCGGGCACCCAGAACATCTTCATGGGCCTCTACCTGCCCGGCTCGGGCAAGCGCATGAAGGTCCAGGAGGTGGGCAAGAACGTAATGCATGAGGGCAACGATCGCTTCCTCATCGGCACCTTTGAGGTGAACTGAAATGGAATGGGTGGACTTCCTGGAGAACACCGTGGCCGCCTTCGCCTTCGTGCTGGGCGCCCTCTTCGGCAGCTTCGCCAACGTCGTCATCTACCGCGTCCCTCGGGGCCTCAGCGTGGTGCGCCCCGGCTCCGCCTGCCCCGGTTGCGGCACCCCCATCCGCTGGTACCAGAACATCCCCATCCTGTCCTACCTCGCCCTGCGCGGCCGCTGCGCCACCTGCAAGGCCCCCATCTCCATCCGCTACCCCCTGGTGGAACTGGTCTGCGCCGTCCTGGCCCTGGCCGTCTGGCAGCAGGCCCTCCTGAACCCCGCAGCCTTCGAGTTGGCGGACAAGCTGGTCCTCTTCACCTTCCACTTCTTCTTCATGCTGGGCCTCGTGATCATCATCTTCGTGGACCTGGACACCATGATGATCCCCGACGTCATCTCCCTGCCCGGCACCGCCCTGGGCCTCCTGGCCGCCCTGCTGCTGGGGGACTTCACCGGCGTCACCTGGCGTGACTCCCTGGCGGGCGCGGGCCTGGGCGCGGGGGTCATCTGGTTCATCCGCTTCTTCTACCGGCGCTTCAAAGGCGTTGAGGGTATGGGGCTGGGGGATGTGAAATTGATGGCCATGCTGGGCGCCTTCCTGGGCTGGAAGGCCGTCCTCTTCATCCTCCTGGCGGGCTCCGTCCAGGGCATGCTGTACGCCGTGATCATCTATCTGGTGGGGCGCGGGGGAGACAAGCAAACCCCTCCAGTCCCCCAACACCCCGACACCCCCGCACCCCAGGTGCCCCTTGAGGCCGAGGTTCTTCCCGGGACGGATCCGCTTACTGCGTGCGCGGCTGGGAATGGCAAGCAGCCGGCCCCCCTGGATCCGGAGGACGCGGCCCTTGCCGCCCTGGCGGCGCAGCACCCCTTTCGCATGATGGTCATCCCCTTTGGTCCCTTCCTGTCCCTTGCGGGCATCCAGTGGTTCTTCTTCGCAGGCCCCATCGAGGCTTTCCTGCAGGCCCTCTTCACGCTCTAGACTATTTTCAACATATCCATTGGCTTACAGCCGGGTCGTTGTTATACTTGCCGCGTGATTTTTTGGTCCAAACAGGAGGGTCCCATGAAAACCCGTAACATATTTCTGGCTCTGGTTCTGCTTCCGTTCCTTTTCCTGACCGCCTGCCCTCTCACCGGGACTGACGATCCGGAGTGCACCAACAATGGCCAGTGCAGCTCCGGCCTTTGCAACGCTGACCAGGGCATCTGCGTCCAGTGTATGGCGGACGCCGACTGCGGCACCGACAGCACCTGTTCCGTGTCCTACTGCGCCGCTGGCTCCTGCGCGTCCAAGGCCATCAATGATGGTTTCGACTGCGACGACGGCGACGACTGCACCGCCGGCGAGACCTGCATGCTGGGCCAGTGCCAGGGTGGCCAGGGCGTGCCCGGCTGCTACCCCATGGACGACGACGGGGACGGCTACACCAAGGCCGATGGTGACTGCGACGACAGCAACGCGGCCATCAGCCCCATCGCCATCGAGATCTGCGATCAACTGGACAATGACTGCGACGGCCAGCTTGACGAGAACTGCCAGGAGGCCTGCGTCACCGGTGGCTGCAGCGGCGAACTCTGCGGCGAGCCCGGGGTGGACCTCATCAGCGACTGCGCCTTCCTGGAAGAGTACAAGTGCCTCCAGTACAGCCAGTGCGGCCGCTTCGGCGAGAACGGCGCCTGCGCCTGGCTGCAGACCCCCGAGTACCTGTCCTGCCTGGACCACCCCTCCTGCACCGACCTGTCCAACGTGGACTTCGGCGCCTGCGAGATGGCCATGGGCTACGGCTTCGTGAACGGCAAGTGCACCATGATCAGCGGCTGCGGCTGCCTGGACTCCTGCGACGCCATCTTTGACAGCGTCGAGGCCTGCGAAGCCACCTGCGGCACCACCCAGAACGAGTGCATCTCCGCCGGCGGCTCCTGCAACTCCCTGTGGATGGGCGCGGACGCCAACGGCGACGGCTCGGCGGACATGATGCCCCGCTACATGTGCCCCGCCGACACCTACCAGCAGCCCCTCACCGGCTGCGCCGACTACGAAGTGTGCTGCGTCCCCGTCGAGAAGAACGAGTGCGCCAACGCCGGCGGCTTCTGCAACACCGGCTGGAACTACAAGCCCGGCGCCAACGGCCAGGACCCCGCCACCGGCGAGGGCATCCAGCCACCCGCCTGCCCCGAGAACTACTACACCGAGCCCCTCAGCGGCTGCGCCGACTACGAGATCTGCTGCGTGCCCTTGCAGGTGAACCAGTGCGAAGAGCTGGGCGGCCTGTGCATGGACCTCTGGGGCGCCGGCGAGACCCCCGACCCCAACGGCTTCGCGGCCCCCATGGCCACCTGCCCGGGTAACTACTATGAAGTCCCCGGCGCCGGCTGCAGCGACTATCAGGTCTGCTGCGTGCCCGTCTCCAGCGAGGACCAGGACGGCGACGGCTGGACGGTGGATGGCGGCGACTGCGCCGACTACGACTACGAGATCAACCCCGGCGTGGAAGAGCGCTGCGGGGACCTGATGGACAACAACTGCGACGGCGTGGCCGACGAGAACTGCGGCCTGCCCTGCGCCAGCAACGAGGACTGCCCCCAGTCGGACGACCCCTGCTACTCCTCCGTGTGCCTGGATGGCGCCTGCGTAGCCCTGGCTGTGCCCGGCTGCCTGCCCGAGTGCTTCGATGACTCCCAGTGCCCGGACGTGGACGGCTGCGGCAAGTACGCCTGCGTGAACAACCAGTGCCAGTACTTCGCTGACCCCTCCTGCGGCAACGGCT
This sequence comes from uncultured Myxococcales bacterium, assembly GCA_903923815.1. Taxonomy (GTDB): domain Bacteria; phylum Myxococcota_A; class UBA9042; order CAIXZC01; family CAIXZC01; genus CAIXZC01. Next base: position 953 of record CAIXZC010000243.1, on the reverse strand, counting down.
GCACCTCCGACCAGGACTGCGCCGAGGGCGAGTACTGCCAGATCTGGTGCTACGACAGCGGCGAGTGCGGCGGCGTCTGCATCGCCGTTGGGCCCCTGGACAACGACGGCGACGGCTGGACAGTGGAAAAGGGCGACTGCAACGACCAGGACGCCAGCGTGTACCCCGGCGCCCAGGAAATGTGCAACGACGGCCTGGACAACGACTGTGACGGCCAGGCCGACGAGGCCTGCAACGAGCAGAACCAGTGCGGCGGCTTCGCTGGTATCCAGTGCGCCAAGAGCCAGTTCTGCAAGTATGAAATCGGCACCTGCAACTGGGCCGACCAGATGGGCGTCTGCACGGCTTACAGCCAGGCCTGCCCCCAGTACTACAGCCCCGTCTGCGGCTGCAACGGCCAGACCTACGGCAACCCCTGCGAGGCCGACGCCGCGGGCGTCTCCCTGGACTACAAGGGCGAGTGCCAGGTGGCCTCCGCCTGCGTGGACAAGGGCGGCTACTGCTTCGACCCCTACATCAGCGCCCGCCCCGAGCCCCCCTGCATGAACGGCACCATCGTTGAGAAGGGCGCCTGCCAGGAGGGCATGTGGTGCTGCATCCCCGACGCCACCAAGTGCCAGGCCGTGGACCCCGCCGCCTTCGGTATGTGCGACGCCCTCATCGGCTTCGCCTTCACCGGCCAGGACTGCGAACTCCTCAGCGGCTGCGGCTGCGGCAACCACTGCGACGCCTTCTTCGCCACCTACAAGTCCTGCGCCGAGAAGTGCCTGTAACCAGCCCCGCCTATCCCTCCAAGCCTACCCGTCCGTCCAAGCCGCGCACGCAGTAAGCGGATCGCTTCTCGTCCGTCCCAGCCGCGCACGCAGTAAGCGGATCGCTTCTTGTCCGTCCCAGCCGCGCACGCAGTAAGCGGATCGCTTCTTGTCCGTCCCAGCCGCGCACGCAGTAAGCGG